>DASSMT010000488.1:0-47494 GCA_035688655.1 Polyangiaceae bacterium
GCCGGCGGCTCGTCAGACACCGCGGTCGGCCCGGTTCGACGCTGGCTTTTGGCCGGTCGCGCAGAGGCGTGTCCCGTCGCTTGGGTGCTGGAGCGCGTCGATCTTCGGCCCTGCGCCGCGTTCGAGCTCGGGGTCGACAACGCCTCGGCGAACGGGGACGGCGTCGATGACCACGCACTTTGGGCAGCCCCCGCCGCAGGGCTGCGCCTCGCCCTCGCCTTGCAGCCCAAAGTGATCTGGCTGGAGGCCAGCGGCGGGGTCCTCATCCCCTTGATCCGAAAAGAGATTTTCTCGGGCTCTCAGTCGCTGTACCGCGACGCGCCCGCGGTGTTTCACGCGGGCCTCGGTCTTTCCCTGCGGCTGCGCTGATCGCCTTCGGGGGTACCGGACATGGCCGCCTCGAGAGACGAAGTGATCGCGACCCCAAGCACAACGCTGCCCGCGGAGGTCAACCAGGTGGCAAGGGATGGGCTTTCGATCGATTCGCTCGTGGCGCAGCAGTACGGCTTCATTTGGCGAGTCCTACGCGGGCTCGGCCTAGCACGCGCGGACGCGGAGGACGCGACACAACAGGTTTTCATGATCGCCGCTCGCAAACTCGACACCATCGACCCCGACCGCGCGCGCTCGTTCGTGTACGGCGCGGCGCTGCGGGTGGCCAACAACGCGCGTCGGGGATTGCGCAGGCGGCGGGAAGTGCTCGGCGACGAGAGCTTCGACGAGCCCGAACCGGAGTATCGAAGCCCAGAAAAAATGATCGAGCTGGTGCGAGCGCGGCAGCTGCTCTCGCGAGTCCTGGACCATCTGGCGGAGAAGCATCGGCGCCTGATCGTCTTGGCCGAGATCGAGCAGCTCGAGGTGCCCGAAATCGCAGCATTGGAAGGCATCCCTGTCGGCACCGCCGCATCGCGCCTGCGAGTTGCGCGCGAGAAGTTTCGCGCGGCGCTGCTCAGCATGCGCGACCAAAATCCGTTTGGGGGCGAGTCGTGACGCCGGATCCGATCGATCGGCTCAGTGCGCGCCTGTTCGAGAGCGCTCGCGGTGAAGCGTTGCCGCGCGGCGCCGAACAGCGTGCGCTGCAAGCGATTAGGCGTGAAATTGGCCATCAACCCCTGAAGAACGCGCGAGCTTCGGCGACTCGTCCATGGCTGCTGGCAGCGGCGTGCGTGGCACTCGCCGCGGCAGCAGCCATTCTATTGCGCCCAAAGAATTCGGAGCCCGGGATCAGCGCGGAACCATCGATCGTGGCTCGCGCACGCCCCGAGCCGCGTAGCACACCGAGCGCCGCTCCGAGCGAAGTCGCACCGATTGCACCGAGCCTCGCCGTCATGCCGAAGCCGATGCCGAGCGTCACGCCGGCTCCCGTGCACTCCGCACCCGCAAGCCTGAGCGACGAGCTCAGTGCGCTGAAGGTCGCGTCGAGCGCCTTGAGCGCCGGCGACGCGAAAGCCGCCCTCGCGGCGCTCGATCGCTACGATCGCGTGCTCAAGGGTCAAAAGCTCCGCGCAGAAGCCACGCTGCTCCGACTCGAAGCGCTGTCTCAGGCCGGGCAAGCGCAGGCAGCCAGCGCGTTGGCGCGGCGTTTCGTCGAGCAAAATCCGGGGAGCCCGCTCGTGGATCGAGCGCGGACGTTCATTCGCGAGTAGCTCAGGGGCGAGGGTCATCAATATGCACAAGTGGATTCGATGGGCGGCGCTGATCGCTGTGGGTTGCAGCGCGAGGTTGGAGGTCGGCGACCGTGGCGGCGGAGACCCCGGCGGAATCGGAGGAGTGGGCGGCGGCGCGCCGGGGGTCGACGAGAATGCCGTTGCTGGCGGCAATGCCGTCGGCGGCGACGCCGGCGCAGCGTCCGTCGAGGAGCTCGCGGGGGCAGCAGGGGAATCCAACGCCAAGGGCGGAACCGCTGGGGCCGCCGGCAACGTCACGGCCATCGTCGTTCCCGTTGGGCCCCCGGGCTCGTGGGGAGCCACTTGCATCCCCGGGGGACTTGTCACCGAGGCGGACGGCACTCCTGCGAGCGCCCAGATCAGGATTTTGGCGTGGTGCGAAGACGAGGGCTCGTCGTGCGACCAAGGAAAGTGTTACTCGGCGCCGGAGTGCGCCGAAGGCCCCAGTGGTGCCGCGGGAGCGCTACAAACGGCACAGACCGCGCCGAACCGAACATGCGAGATGTGGCGCGCCAATGTCGACGAGAGCTTCGGTGCAACAGGATCCACGGTAGACACGTCCGGTGACACGGCCGGAACTGCCGGCGCCCACAATCTGCCCGATGCCTCGAGAAAAACCGGCGTCGTCGCCCTGACGGCGAGCGGATCGCACGTCTACTGGCTCGAGTATGGAACGCGAGATGCGCTCGGAAACTACCAACACGACGGCACATTGCTGTCGTATTCGATCGCAAATAGAACGGTAGCTCCCCTGGTCGCGGGACTTGAAGGCCCCGTCGGTTTGGAGCTCACCGCCAGCCACGCCTACGTGTACATCGATGGCGCGCCGCGGCTCGGTACCCCAATCAGACCCAAACTGCTGCGTGTACCGCTCGCAGGCGGCAGCGCCGAGCTGGTTCAAGACGGCACCCGACACAGGGGCTTCACCGCGGTCGGCGCGCGAGCGATCTGGAGCACGGAGGACCAGCTCTACTCGCAACTGCCGGATGCGGTTGCCAGCCCGCTGCTCTTCGCCTCCACATCAGCGCTCGTTTTGGCGAACGATGCCAAGACTCTTTTTGCCTGGAACAACGACTCCCTCGCCTATACGCCGCTCGAAAACCCTGTGTTCACAGCCTGGGCGTCGGACTTGATGAGCAAAGAATTCGCGCTCCACGACGACGGCGTCTACATGCTCGAAACCATCGATGGGGGGGGGCTGCTGTCACGCGCGCCAAGCATAGGAGGCGCATCCGTTCGCGTTCGCCCGCTCGGTGCCGGAACCCCGAGTCAGCTGAAGGTCGTCGGCGATCGCTACTTCCTCGAGGTCACGACCGCCTCGTCGCAGCAACGAGTGCTCACCGCGACGTTCGGAAACGACGATCCCCCGGTCCGACTCATGCAACGACGCGCCCGACATTCGCTGATCGACCAGCTCTGGGTCGGAACGGCCGATGCATTGTTCTGGAGCAACGGGCGGGATCTGTTCAAGCAACCGCTCCCGGCTCTCTAGCGGCGAGTGGAGTCATGAAGTTGCGCAAGTGGAATTTCTGGGTCGTCCTCGCTGTGGGCTGCAACGGTAAACTGTCGATGATTGACGAAGCGCGCACGGACGCGACAGGTGGAGCCGGTGGCGCGCGGAGCGAAGTGCCGATCCGAATAGCCGGAGTCGCCGGCATCGAGGCTGGAGGCGGAGGTCGCGGTTCGGACGCCGAGGGTGGCGGTGCGGGTGACAGTGCGGGGATGGCCGTCCCGATCGACGCCGGCCAACTGGGACAACCGTGCATTCCCAGCGGGCGCGCACCCGAGCTGGAGGCTGACTCCGCGAACGCCATGCTCCAAACAATTGGGCGATGCAACGATGGCCTGTCCTGCACGGCATCACGCAATTGCGTCATGGAGACCGACTGCCAGCGGAATGATGATTTGTGCGTCGTGCAGCGAGCCCAGTTCGATGAAGACGTCTACAATGACCCCAACAACTATTGGCGTACCGGAATCACCGCCTTGGCTGCGAGCGAGTCACACGTCTACTGGCTCGAATATGGGACTCGAGACGCGCTCGGGCAGTATCTGCACGATGGCGCGTTGATGTCGTACGGAATTGCTGACGGCACGACGACGGTCGTTGCGACCGGAGTCGACGCACCCATGGGTTTGGGAGTGACAACGACCCACGCCTACATTGCCGGCGAAGCGCAGATGTTTCGTGTGCCGCTCTCTGGAGGCACCCCAGAGCCAATCCCCCGACAAGCGGGCGGATTCACCTTGTCATTCACTTCTGCCGGTGATCAAGCGTTCTGGAACTCGGGTACGGGGGTCTGGACGATGTCATCCATCTCCGATGCAGTCGCCACGCAATTTCTCAGCGCCGGGTTGGCGTTGGCTGCCGATGCAACGGACCTTTACTACGTCGCAGAGGACTTCAGGATCATGCGCACCCCGATCTTCAGCGCTGCCCCCGAAGTGGTTTCCGGAGCCGTGGCGCCGTCCGCAATCGCCCTGCACGGCGACAGCCTCTACGCGCTTGACTACACCTTGCCAGATGGCGAGACCTTTCTTCTACGCCTAGCCAAGAGCGGCGGCGAGCTCGAGCGCCTCCGCCCACTCGCTCCTGCAACTCCCAAGAAGCTACAAGTCGTCGGTGATCGCTACTTCGCCGAGCTGAGCTACTACAACCTCGACATTGATCGTGAAGAGGTGTGGATAGCGACCGCCTCCTTCCGCGACGACGCGCCTCCGGTCCGACTCGTCGCGCGCGTCCCGCCGCGACCGTTATTCGAGTTCGCCTGGGTCGGGACAGAAGAAGCGTTGTACTTCGCTGACGCCCGTACGCTCCATAGACAACCCCTTTCTAGTCATTAGCCGACAGCTGATGCGAACCGACCGCGGAGCGCCGCCAAGCGGACCTGCGCGTCACGCGATACGCAGCGCTCGACCTGAACAGCTACGGAGACACACTCGGTATGGAGCTCGGCTCGGGCCACGGCAGGCGTCTACGAGCGACATCTGCCGAGCCTTTGACCTCGCTCAACCGTCGAGTTTCTTCAGCTCTTTCGGTTCCACGTAGTCGCTCGGCGCGAGCACCAGCCGTTCCACGCGCTGCCCGGTCGCGAGAGAGTCCACGATCTCTTCGAGATCGCTCTCGGCCACGCGCCCGTAGAAGTAACCGTCCGGCTCGACCGCAATGGTCGGACCGACCCAGCAGGTATCGAGACAGCTCGAAGTGCACGCGCGCGCTTCCAGCTCGGCTAGGCCGCGCTTTTTGAGCATCGCTTTGAGCTTCTCGTGGAGCTCGACCGCGCCGCGGGCGGCGCACGAGCCTTTGGGGGTGCCGTCGGGGCGGCGGTTCACGCATACGAACAAGTAACGCTTTCGCTCGGCCATTTGCGGTACGGAGCCTAACCCGAGGTCGTGACCGCGCGCACGGATTCAGCGACGATTGCCAGAAGTTCGTCGAGATCGGCGTCGGTGATGTTGAGCGGAGGGGCAATGTAGACCACGTTACCGAGCGGGCGGAGGTAGGCGCCGCGACGCAAACCCTCGTGGTATACGCTGAGGCCACTGCGTTCGAGGTAGCCTTGCCGACCGCCGAGCTCGAGCGCGCCGATCATGCCCAGCGAGCGGGTTGCGACGACCCCTGGGATCGACGAGAAGTCGGCGAACGCGCGACGGATGCGCTGCGATTTTGCCGCCACGCCCTCCAGCACGCGTTCCTCTTCATACACTTTCAAGACTTCGAGCGCGAGCGCTGCGCCGAGCGGATTGCCCGTGAAGGTGTGCCCGTAATAGAAAGCGCGCTCACCGCCACCAAAGAATCCCTCGAAAATGCGGCGCGTGGCCAGCGTCGCCGCCATCGGCAGCATGCCGCCAGAGAAGCCCTTGGCGGTGCACATCAGATCGGGCGCAATGTCCGCGTGTTCCGCAGCCCACATCGGCCCAGTGCGACCGTAGCCGGCGAACACTTCGTCGAGCACCAGGAAGACGTCATGTTTCGTGATCAACGCGCGAGCCTGGCGTAGGAATTCCGCGTCGTACATGCGCATGCCGGCTGCGCCTTGAACCATCGGCTCGAGCACGACCGCGGCGATGGTATCCGCGTCCTTCTCCAAGATCGACTCGAGCACCGAAAACGCGCGCTCGTAGCCGTCGCTCGCCGCCGGCACACGCAGGCATTCCATGATCACGGACGCAAATGGGCGCCGAAACACCTCCACCCCTTGCAGCGCGGTCACGCCCAAGGTTTCGCCATGGAACGCGCCGTCGAAGGCGACGAAGCGGGTGCGTTCGGGTCGGCCGTTTTGCACCCAATATTGCAGCGACATCTTCAGCGCCACTTCGACGGAGGTCGAGCCGTTGTCGCTGAAGAACACGTGCGATAGCCCCGGCGGAGCCAGCTTGACGAGCTCCCTAGCGAGCACGGCGACCGGCTCGTGGGTGATGCCGGCGAGCGCCGTGTGGCACAGCCGCTCGGCTTGGGCGGCGAGCGCGCGCACGAGCCGCGGATGATTGTGGCCCAAAGCTGCACACCACCACGAGGAATTGCCGTCCAGGTACGCCCGACCGTCCATGTCGAAGAGACGCGAGCCGCTGGCGCGCGCAATCACCAGCGGCTGGGTCTCCGCGATGTATTCGGCCATTGCCGTGTACGGATGCCAAACGTGAGCTTTGTCGAGGTCGATGATCTGTTCACGAGCGAGTGACTTCACGATTTCCTCATGCCGAGTGATGGGGCAGAACGTCTTCCCCTGCAAGCTGCTCTTCCGAGGGCGCCCCGAGCGGCAAGAACAGCGTCACGCTCGTGCCCTCGCCTTCTTCGCTCTCGATCACGAGCTCGCCGCCGTGTGCCTCGACGATGCGCTGCACGATCGGCAGGCCGAGCCCCGTTCCGCTCGGCCGCGTGGTGAAGAACGGGTCGAGCGCGCGCTCGCGAACCTCGGGCTCCATGCCGTGACCGTGGTCCTTGATCTGAATCGAGACCGCGGGACCCTTCGGCAGTGCGCCGCGGGTCACCACGATGTCCACGCGACCGCCGCCGCGCATCGATTGGCAGGCATTCTGCACCAGATTGTCGAACACCAAGCGAAACAAATTCGGATCCACCCAGACCGTCTGAATCTCCGGGTCGGCGCCGATCGACACGACAATCTCGTGGCCGTCCAAGACTTGCGAACGCGAGCGCTTGGCGAGCTCACCGAGCGAAACGGGCGAGCGCTTCACGCTCACGGGGCGAGCGAAGCGCAGCAAATCGGTGACGAGGCGATTGAGCCGAGCTGCCTCTTCATCGACGATCGAGAGCAGGATCCCTCGATCCTCTTCGCTGCCGGAAGCTCTTCGCAGCCCAGCCACCGCGTTGACGATCACCGCCAGCGGATTTCTCACCTCGTGGGCGATGGCTGCGGCGAGCTCTCCGACTGCGGCCAGTTGGTTCTTGCTCACGAGCTCGCTCTGAATGACGCGTAGCTCCGCGTGCGAGCTGCGCAGTTCGTCAGTCCGGAGTTGCAGGCGCTGGGTGGTCTGTTCGAGCCCGCCCGCTGCCAGCCGATAACGCATCAGGACCGTCCCAGCCACCGCGAACGCAAAAATCGAAAATGCGTGCGGCAAGAGACTGATCGAGTCTTTCAATACTCCGAAGGCCAGCCCAGCGTCATTGAACACTGCGGGCACGGCTAGCGAAATGCCGATCAGCGAAGTCAGCGCGTCACGTCGGCCGCCCAGATACGCGCGCGCCAAGATCGCGACCGTCGCCAAAGTCTCGAGCACGCCCACGGCGTAGAACGCGTTGCCAATCCAGCTGGCGTCAGCGATCATGTGATACACGCGCGCGCCGAAGACGTTGGAAGTAGCGACCCGAAATTCGCCCGTCCAGAACGCGCCCGACCAATTAGTGACGAAGAAAAACAGCGCCAGCAAGTACAGTGGCCAGCAACGGCGCAAACGCTGCTTGAGCGTCGAAAAGCAGAGCGCAAAGTGCACGTTCAACGCCGCCGCGAAGATCGCGCCCGAGAGCGTGATCTGATCGGAGAGGATCCCGTGCGGGAGCGGGCCGTCGTGATAGTCCAAGCCCACGCCAATGCTCATCACGCTCAGCGAGAAGCACAAAAACCCGAATATGAAGTATTCGGATTCGCGCCGGCCCGCAAAGTAGGCGAGCACGAAGAAAGCACCCATACCGAGCTGGGTCGCCGCCCAGGCGCAAAGCACGCCGGACAAAAACGTCCCGCTCACGGCCCCCCACCGAGCTCGCGGTTGACGGTGAAGTGCGTGGTGCTGGTCGATCCTGCGCGCGCGCTGGCGCTCAGCTCATACACGCCGCTCGGAACGTCGTAGAGCAAGAACGGCGAGGCGAAGCGCACCTGACCGTTCACCTTGGGCGACTGCAACCCAATCGTGACAGGCTCTTCGATCGGGCTGCCGAGCGCAGAGAACACGAAGGCATCGAACATCACGGACTCACTGCTCTTCGGCCCATTGTAGCTGCCCTCGGGCCGCCGCAACCAGACCGCGCCGCTCGGCCCCGAAGCCTCGTCCGCGGTCGTACCGACGAAGAAGCGAACCGCGCGGGCCGCGCGCGGTTCAGCGGGTGTCGGCCGCGGCACCAAGCCCGATGCCAGCACCACAGCCGCAAACAGCCAATGCGAGCCAGGGCTGAGCGTCACGTCTTCGCTCAGCAATTCTGAAAGCACGACGCTGGATTGTGACGGTGGCAGCCTGCGTGGACGCCCCGAGTCGAGCGCCAGCTCGATCCCCGTCACCTCCGGGCCGAGCCCATCGCTCAGCAGCTGGACGCGGTAACTGCCAGGCTCGGCAAGGGACACGTGCTCGCCGAGCTGGGGCGTGGCAAAGCTCAGCAGAGCCCCAGCCACCGGGCTCTCGAGCGCCTGCGCCCGGAGATTGGTAGTGTTCTGCACCGGCTCCTCGAGCGCGACCGGCGCAAGCGCGCAGTTCGGCGCTTTCGCCACCGCGCTCGGGAGCTCTTGCCCGCCACACGAGACGGTCGCTGCGAACAGCAGACAAGACGAAGCGGGCGAGCGCACCTTCGAACGCTACCCCGACCCGCGGCGCCGCTCAATCGACTCGAGAATCGCGCGAATCACGGGCGCCGCAGCGCGCCGCGCTCGGCTGCTCGACGTTCCTGCCGGCGACACTCGCCAGGGCCGACGCGATCTGCTACGCGGTTATTCCCGATGAGCTACGTGGTTTTGGCACGGAAGTGGCGACCGATGCGGTTCGAGGACCTGGTCGGCCAAGACCATGTCGCCCGCACACTCGGCAATGCGATCGATAGCGGCCGCGTGGCGCACGCCTTCCTGTTCACGGGCGTTCGCGGCGTGGGCAAGACGACCAGCGCGCGGATCCTCGCCAAAGCCCTGAACTGCCTGGGCGATCCGGACAGCACGCCGCCCGGCACGGACCCGGGTCCGACCGTGACCCCGTGCCTGAAGTGCGCTGCCTGCACCGAGATTGCGCTCGGCACGGACGTAGACGTGCGCGAGATCGACGGCGCCAGCTACACCGGCGTCGACGACGTGCGAAAGCTGCAAGATTCGCTGCCCTACCGCCCCGCTCGCGATCGCTTCAAGATCGTGATCGTGGACGAGGTGCACATGCTGTCTCAAAACGCGTGGAATGCGTTCTTGAAGACGCTCGAAGAGCCGCCGCCGCACGTCAAATTCATTTTCGCCACCACTGAAGTGCACAAGGTGCCGATCACGATTTTGAGTCGAGTGCAGCGCTTCGATTTCAAGCTGATCCCGACCCAGGTGATCGCCACCCGGCTGCGCTACGTGCTCGAGCAAGAAAAAATCGAGAGCGACGACGCAGCGCTCGGCATTCTCGCGCGCGAAGCTGCTGGCAGTATGCGCGACGCGATGAGCCTGCTCGACCAAGTCATCGCTTGGGGCGGCGCGAAGCTCAGCGGCGAAGACGTGGCACGCGTGCTCGGGGTCGCCAGCCGCAAAGTGCTTCACGACATCGCCTCGGCGCTCGTGGGCGGCGACGCCGGGGCCGCCCTGAGTGTCGTCGCCGAGCTCTCCAATCAAGGCTACGACACCGCCCACGTTGCCCGCGATCTACTGGCATTACTTCGGGATTTGGTGGTGGCCAAGGTGTGCACCGCCCCGCATGACCTGCTCGATTTGGCGGACGAAGAAGTGCGCGACGTGCTGAAGCTCGCGGAAGCCAGCAACGCGGACGACCTGATCCGGCTACATCAAGGGTTCTCGCAGGGCTTCGACGACGTAGTGCGCAGTGGCCAGCCACGCGCAGCGCTGGATATGCTGCTCGTGCGTTTGGCGAGGCGTCCGCCGCTGCTAGCCATTGACGACCTCTTACGCCGCCTGAGCGCGCTCGAACAACGGCTGGGCGCAGCGCGCGCGGGTGCTGCAAGCAACCCGACGCCTGCGACGCGCGCGCCGCAGCCGCAACCGCAACCGCAACCCGCCCCTCCTCCGCCCGATCTCCGGTCACGCACCGCAGAAGCCCGGCCGAGGGAGGTGCGCAGCGTCGACAGCGTTCGCCCGGACGCCCCGCCCGACGGTCGCAAGGAACCTCCACCGCGCCGTCTGGAAGCGGAGCCTCGCTCGATCCCGGAGCGCCCCCCCGAGATCGATCCCGACTTTGCGATCCCATTTCCGGAGCAGGCCAGTAGCGAACGCAAAGCCGAATCCAGACCGGCGCCCGCAGTCCCCTCTCGGCCGCCCCAGATCGAGCCCAAGGCCGAAGATTTAGCGGCTTTTCGTGCGGTTTTGGACCGCGTGAACGAGCGGCGCCCAGAGCTGGCCGCGTTCTTGGCGCGCGCGGCGATTTTGTCGGTGACCCCGGGAGAGGTGCGCTTGGGCTGGGAGCCCGGCGACATGTTCGGGCAAGGCGCGAACGATAAGGATTCGCAAGAGCTGCTCGGCAGCTTGGCGAGTGAGCACTTCGGCACGGCAACGAAGGTGATCTTCGAGTTCGAGTCGGCGCGCGCAGCGACCATCAAGAGCGTCGCCACGCTGGATGCCGAAATTCGCTTGCAGAAGCAGCGCGACGCGGTAGCGCAAGCCAAGAAACACCGCGGCATCACCGACGCGGTCGAAGTGCTGGGTGCCAGAATCAAAGATTTGAAGCTCGGACCAAGCGCGGGTTCTTAGAAAAGCATCAGCCCAAACTCACCATGCTCCCCGACCGATTGGAACGCCTGATCCAGCTGCTCTCCCGCCTGCCCGGCGTGGGCGAAAAGACGGCCCAGCGCTTCGCCATGTTCTTCGCGACGGAGAATCAGGAGTATGGGCGCGAGCTGGGGATCGCCCTGCAGCAGTTGGGTGAAGCCGTGAAGCGCTGCGAACGCTGCGGGAACATCGCGCAGGTCGCCGAAAATGGTCGCGCTCTGTGCCCAATCTGTCTCGATTCACGGCGCGACCCGAGCCTCTTGTGCATCGTCGCGCGCGTGCAAGACCTGATGGCCATCGAGAAGAGCGCGGCGATGCGCGGTCGCTACTTCGTCCTCGGCCGCTTGCTCTCGCCGCTCGATGGCGTTGGCCCAGACGAACTGCCCTTGCCTGAGCTGTTCCGGCTGGTCGAGGAAGACTCGGTGAAGGAAGTCATCCTTGCAACACCGCCCTCGGTCGACGGCGAGGCCACGGCGCTGCTCCTGGCTCGCGAGTTGACCGGCAAAGGGCTGAAGGTTTCGCGCATCGCAAGCGGCGTCCCGCACGGCGGTGACCTGGAATTTGCCGATCAGATCACACTCGGTCGGGCCATCGACGGGCGGCGCTCGATGGACGGCAAGCGCTCTTGATTCGCGACTCGGGCAGGGGGAGTATGCCGCCCCTGCCATGACCCGCTCCGTCGTTTTGTCCGCGTCCGCGCCTCAACCCGTGTCCGCGTATTCGCAGGCAATTCAGAGCGGATCGCTGTTGTTCTTGGCCGGACAGATCCCGCTCGATCCCGCCAGCGGCAAAGTGGTGAGCGGCACGATTGGCGAAGAGACGGAGCGCGTGATCGAAAACTTGCGCGCCGTGCTCGCCGCTGCCGGCGCAACCCTGGACAACGTGGTCAAGACCACCGTCTACCTGACGAACATGGCCGACTTCGCCGAGTTCAACCAGGCGTACGCGCGTCACTTCAAGAAAGATCCACCGGCGCGCACTACGGTCGCGGTCGCCGCTCTACCCCTGGGCGTGCGTGTCGAGGTCGAAGCCATCGCCGCCCTTTGAGATTCTGATTTGCACATTCTGGGAGACGTCATGACCGACAAACAACTGAGTAAGTCGAGCGCAACGCTCGCCGCCGCCGAGCTATCGGCGAGCGCAGACAACGCCTTGGCCGCCCTCGAACGCGCCGGCGAAAACGCCGTGGCACTGGTCGAGGGCTGGGTAAAGGCCGGCAATGCGGCGGCCGTCAATGTCGCTGCGGAACGAGCGACTGGGCCTGCGCGTAAGGCGGCTCGACGCGGCCTGAACGTGCTCAAGGCACGCGGCATCCCCATCCCCACGGAGAGCCACGTCACCAGCGTCACCGGCGAAAAGGCGCCTGAAATTGCCGAAGCGTTGCTGCTCGCGCCGGACGGCAGCGGCAGCATCTGTCTCGTGATCACCTCGCGTTCGCCGACCAGCCGCGCACACAGCGTGTTCGTGTATTTGCACGACGACTTCGGCGTCCATCGAGTCAACGTCGGCGAGCTCAGCCAGTCACAGCTCAAAGAGGCGCTCGGCCGCGCGCTACCGGGCGCGGACTACCGCCCCGTGAAAGTGCCGGTGAGCTGGGCGCGCGCCCGCATCGCTGCCGCCCGCAAGAAGCACGCCTCGCGCGGAGTCCCGGAGCCGCTCGGCTTCTCCACCGCACAGAACTTGCTCGAGCCGGTTCCGAGCGAGGCCGAAGAACATCCGTTCGATGCCGAGGGGCTCGAGCTCGGCGACGAAGACGCCCAAGATCTGGCCAAGAACTCGCAGAGCCTGCACTTCTTGCCCGAGTTCCGCGGCTGGTTCCCGCCCAAAGAAGCGATCGACGAAATGCTGTTCAAAGTCGGCGAACGCCTGACGCCCGGCAGCGAACCCGATCCGGAAGATCTGCGAAAGAAGCTGGACGAAGAGGTCGTCTCTGCGACTGACCGTTACTTCACGCCCGAACGGCGAGAGAGCCTCGCTCGCACGATGAAGGACAGCGCGCTCAGCGTCCTGTCGCGCGAGGGAGAAGTGCGCACGCTGGAAGTGGTCGCGACCATGAAGAACATTCGCGACGCCGGCCTCATCACCAACCCGCCCCACGAAGTCGGCTTCCTGCGCGCGTTCTTCGACAAAGCAATCAGCGCGCTCGCCTACCAAGACGGCGGACGCCTGCGCATCCCAATCCCCCGCCCCGCCCCAACTGAAGCCGCCAGCCCCAGCGCGGTCTAACTCTCGCGCGCCCCGAGCCCGCTCTGCCGTTCGCCGTCTGCACGAACGCGAGCGGGCTTCGGATTTCGAGAGCGAAAGATTGGGCGCTCGCGCTCCAGCAGCGCACCTCGCAGCGCGCGCTGTTGCCGGCTCAGAGCACTCCCTGCGATGAACCGCCGAGCCGCAGAGGCCGCAGAGATCAGAGGGAGGTTGGTCGCCCGTCTCTCTCGTCCGCGACGCCGAAGGCTGGGTGTTCTGGGATGTGTTGATCGACCATCAACCCCCTCTCCTCTCTTCGATCAAAAATCGCGGGCGATCTGCGGGCCCTAGCGCGAGAGCTTTCTTCGCCGCAATCTTCGCGGCCAGATGCCTGGCGCCGAAGCAGTGCCTGGCGTGCAAATGATTGTGCGCCCGGCACAGCAAACGGATGTTTGCTACGTCGGCTTTGCCGCGCCTTGCGAGCGGTTGGATGTGATCGAACTCGAGAAATGCGCGAGCATTGCAGCGACGACCATCGGCCGCAACGAACGCGCAGCGCCCGCGGTCGCGCTCGTGCGCCTCTCGCCGAACCTTCTTGGGCAAATAGCGGCTGTGTTTGCTTTGCCCCACCACGGGGTCCGAGCTCGCAATCGACTGCGTTGCGGCTGCGGCTGACTCCGAGACTCCGCCTGGTGGAGTTTCCCGAGTGGCCCCTGCGGGTGCTTCCACGTTGACATTTTCGGCTTCGGCGCGGCGATGACATGGCTTGGCTCCGAGACCAAAACGTCGCTTCTCTTCCTGGCGCACGAAGCTCGCCGCCATTAGTTTCATCAGACTCCCCAGATCGCCGTTCGGAATCCGATGACGAGCGAGCGCACGCGCCCGCTCGATCAATTCGCGTAGCTCTGCGTCGGCCGTGAAATGCACGCCGAAGCGCTCGGCTGAAAGCGGCTCGATCTCGAGCGCGCGGGGCGGTCTATCCGAAACCGTCGTTCCCGCCGAAACTGTCTGGGAATTCGCAGAAATTACCGGTGTCTGTGGGGGCATTGGCCGAGAGGCTGCCTCGGCCGTTCCAGCCGGCGGCGGGGCCTGCGCGGTGACCGCTGGGCCTTGCGCGCGCGTGGGCAGGCGGCGAATCTGCTCTCGTACATCCGCCCGCGGAAAACGTGCGGCGAGAAGCTCTTCGATCTGTCGCCGGCTTTTGCCTCGACAGGCCTCGAACAATTCCGACGCGGTCTCGATGGTCAAGTGTGGTGCCAGCGCGCACAATGCACACAAGTGCAAGTCACCCCGAGCAATATGCTCGAAGGCTTCAGAATACCGCCGGCACACCCGAGCGGCCGTCACTCGGCGCCCTGCGGCACCTTCGCTCATACCCAAAGCTTCCACGCAGTACGAGAACAGGGACGAGAACCCCAACTCCAGATGCAAGAGACGCTCTTCGAGCTCCACCAAGTGAGCGAGCATTTGCGCGGTGAGCGCGTTGCCTTGGCGAACCAGCTCTGACAACCCCGCCAAGAGTTCCGAATTCCCCAAATCCACCAATCGAAATTGGTCGCCCATCACTCTTCTCTATCATGGGATATTTCGAGGCTCAGATTGCCGTCCAGACGCTCGTTTCGCACGGAAATGGCTGCAACGCCGAGCGCGCTCGCGAAACGCTCGCCAGGTGAAGCCTCGCGCCAGCAACACCCCAAGTCCAACTGACACTCCACGTCGACGACAATGCGAGCGCCAATCGTGTCTAGAAAAATCGACAAGAAAAATCGAGAGCCACCCACGGAATCAGCAAAGTCGGCGAAAGCGAACCCGGTGTTGTCTTCGCCAGCCACGCATCGCCGACGAGCGGCGCGCTCCGCCGGTGGAGTCGCAGAGTGGCGCTTTCGACCTCGATTGCTAGTCACGGACACACTCCGCCGAGCCGCGGGGGCCGCTGAGATCAGAGGGAGTTTTTTGGGTCGCATTGGTGACGGACGGCGGCTTTGGAGAAGTCAGTGCACGGTCGAGAGCCACCCACGGAATCAGCAAAGTCGGCGAAAGCGAACCCGGTGTTGTCTTCGCCAGCCACGCCTCGCCGACGAGCGGCGCGCTCCGCCGGTGGGGTCGCAGAGTGGCGCTTTCGACCTCGATTGCTAGTCACGGACACACTCCGCCGAGCCGCGGGGGCCGCTGAGATCAGGGAGAATTATTGGGTCCTGCTGTGCGGTGGACCGCGGCTCTGGATCGAGCGTTGATGAAGTCGCGCGGCGTAGCGCGTGGCAAGCCCAATACCCCATGCGTTCAGCGCTGCTCTTCGCTCCCAATGTCGTTCTGAGCGCTTTGCGGCCTATGTGGCTCGGCGGCTAATCTCCCTCTCGCTCGTCCGCGACGCCGAAGGCTGGGGGCTCTGAGACGTGTTGATTGACCATCAACCCCTGCCCTCCCCTCCTCCCTCTTCGCCGGAAAATCGCGGCCTATTTTCGGGTGGCGCGCACTTCGACGGTTTCGGAGCCGCCGGCCCAGTTCAGTTCGATCGTCACGTCCACGTTGCTGGTGATTTCGAAGACCGGGCGGTCGAGCACGGTTGCGCGGGGTTCGAGCTTGAGATGCAGCAGGCCTCCGCGACCAAACGGGTAGCGGTCGACGCTGAAGCCTTCGACGCCGCGAATTTGCCAAGTCAGTCGGTTGCGCGTGAACTCGGGGCGCAGGCCGAAGATGAACTCGAAGAGCACCGCGATTGGCGTGATGCCGGTCCAGCCCACGAAATCTTTGCGCCCGCGGCCCCCGCCCTTTTCGTCCGGCGCGTGATGCTCCCACACCGACCCGGTCTCTTTGAACGACGCGACCATGTTGTCGTGATGGTTCTTGGCGATCTCATAAGCGAGGTCGCCATAGCCGCGCGCGGCCAAGCCTCGCACCACCATGTAATTGGTGGGCGGCCACACGCCGCCGAGCCACAAGCCGCCGTCCGGATCGTAGCCGGGCGTGTCGGCGGACAAACTCGGGATGCGATGGGGGCGCTTGAATTCTGCGGCGTTGTCGAGGTGCTCGACGAAGCGCGGTAGGCGTTCGGCGGGCACCGCGTCCGCCAGCAACGCCCAGTACGCGCCGATGGTCTTCACTTTGGTGAGGCGCGTCTGATCACGGTGCAGGTCGTGATAGAAGCCGGACGATTCGTCCCACAGGTATTCGTTGATCCAAGGCACGAGCGCGGCGTTCTCGTCCGCGAAGTCTTGAACCTCCTGGCGGCGATCGAGCACCGCGGCGATGTCCAGCACGATGCGATTGGAGAGCACCGCTTGCATGTTGGTATCGACCCAGGTCAAGTGCGCGTGATCGATCAGCTCTCCCTCGGGCGAGCGCGGTTGGTTATCCATGCCGCTGGCGAGCCCGGTCCCCCAATAACTGCCATTCGGCCAGGTGCGGTAGCGGCGGTGCCACTGGCCATAGGCGACCAGCACCGGGAACACCTCCGCGAGTCGCTCGCGATCACCAAAAGACTGGAAATACTCCCATTCGGCGAAGCCGAGCACGTTCGGACCGCTGCCCGCCGGGTCGAAACGGCTGTAGCACTCGCTGCCGTTGCTCTCCCGGAACTGACGACAGATGCCACCGTCGGGGTGCTGCTTGCAGTAGAAGTTGTCGAGCGTGTTTTGAAACTTCCACGCGCGATCTCCATAGCGCCCGAACAGCGCGATGAAGACGCTGTCCCACATGTACAAGCAACCTTCGTACATCGTGGACGAGTAGTCAGTGACGAACGCATTGTCGTCGTCCGCGGCGCGAAAGTTTTCGAACGCGATCTCCCAGCAGCGCCAGTAGCACTCGATGGCCGCTTCGTGCCCAGGCCAATTTGGTACCGGCAGCAGATCGCGCTTGGCGGCGGAGAAGGTCGGCCAAGGGTCGACGTTGCGGCGAGGCTTACGCACGAACGCATTCTCTTCTGCGAAGCGGTTCTCGACGTAAGTGTTGACGTAGCGGATTTCGCTTGGATTGTTCCGTAGATACAGCGGGTTCCGCATGGCGTGCCTTGTTGTCCGCGACGCTTCGCATACCACATCCCCGTGCCTGAACGGTGCGTCACGGCTCCCGACCCGAGCGGGATCGCTTTGGAGGCTGGTTTCGGGCCGTTTCAGAGTAGCCCTGAGCAAGCGCTCAGCGCGCCGCGCGGCGGATCTGGGTCAGCTCGTCGGCCATCCGCGCTCGAACCAAGTCCCGCAACTTTCGGTCGTCGAAGTCGGCCTGTGCGGGTTCGATCGCGGCCAGCACCCGCACGAGCGTCGGCTGGGGCCGAATCTGCAAGTGCTTCTTGCGCAAGATAGCGCCAGTGCCCTCGACCACGATCGGGACGATCGGCACACGACATTTGGTCGCCACCCAAAATGCACCGCGATAGAAGCCGATCAAATTGCCGTCGGGCGAGCGGGTCCCTTCCGGGAACACGCACAAGCTGTGTCCAGCGGCGAGCTTCTTCAGCGACGAGCGGATCATGCGCAAGATGCTGGGCAAGAACCTGCGCCTGAGCGGAACGTAGCCATTGAGCCACATGTTCCAGCCCAGAAAGGGCACATAGAAGTTTTCGATTTTGCTGACCCAGAGATACGGCAAATGCGTGGCGAAGACGGCCAGGATGTCGACCATCGATTGATGGTTGACGACGTACACGCACGGCCGCTCCGGCTGCGCATGCTCGAGCCCTTCGACTCGCACGCTGGCGAAAGGGGCCCACGCGAGATAGTGCGCGCCCCAGTAGCTCGTGTACTTGGCGAGCCAACGGCGCTTGGGATCCCAAAACGTGATCAGCCACAAAAACAGCGCCGGAAAGAACAAGAGTGCGCAGCTGCTCAGCAAGTACGGCCAATACACCAGGTTGTACAAAGCCAGGCCGAGCGGCCCGAGCCGGCACCGATCGACGCGCTGGTCTGCCCCGTCGACCGAGTCGGCGTGCTCGACGCGCTCGACGCGCTCGACGCGCTCGAAGGCGCCCGGCTCGGTTTGGCTGATTGTGTCCAGTTTGTCGACCATGCTCACCGTTTCCGCGCGCCACGGTAGATCAGTCGTCACTCGATCGCTGCGGGCAAACGACGACCACCCGGGTTGAGTACGATAACCGTGCAGAACACCAAAGCTTTATCGAGCGCGATTGGCGTTGCGCAGGAGAATTTCTTGGCGGAAGATGCCGCCCGCCAACATGCGCCTACTTCGTCCCCACTCGTTCGCACTTTCGCTCGTCCTGGCCTTCGCTCCGCTGCTCGCCTGCAACAAGAAGCCCCCCGAGCCCGCGCCCGCCGAAGTGACGACGACCGCAGCCGCGACGAGCGCGCCCACGCCCGAGACCCCGAAGAGCGCTGAGCCGCCCCCCGAGGCGCCGCCGACTCCACCACAACCGAGCGCGATCCCGGCGCCCCCAGACGTTGCTGCCGCACCGGCCGACGCGAAGACGACGGCCACTGGTCTCAAGCTCAAGGTGCTCAAGGCGGGCACTGGCAAAGATCACCCGAAGGATGGTGACCGAGTGTCGGTTCACTATTCGGGTTGGACCAAAGACGGGAAGATGTTCGATAGCTCGGTCGCTCGCGGAACGCCCACGACATTCGGCGTGAACGAGGTCATCCCGGGCTGGACGGAAGCGCTCAAGTTGATGGTGGTCGGCGAGAAGGCTCGGCTTTGGATCCCGGGCAAGCTCGCTTACGGCGATCGCCCTCAAATGGGCGGCGCTCCGACCGGCGATCTGACCTTCGACGTCGAGCTGCTCGACATCGTGAAGCCCCCGACCGCGCCGGAAGACGTGAAAGCCGCGCCGGCCACGGCCAAGAAGACGGCCTCCGGTCTTGCCTACCGCGTGCTCAAGGCGGGGACCGGCAAGGTTCACCCAACCGGGACCAGCCGCGTGACCGTGCATTATTCTGGCTGGACCACCGACGGCAAGATGTTCGACAGCTCGGTCGCTCGCGGTGAGCCCGCGACCTTCCCGCTCAACGGCGTGATCAAAGGCTGGACCGAGGGCGTGCAGCTGATGGTCGTCGGTGAAAAGACGCGCTTCTGGATCCCCGGCCCGCTCGCCTACGGCGACAAGCCGCAGCGTCCGGGCGCGCCCGCCGGCACCCTGGTCTTCGACATCGAGCTGCTCAATATTCAGGGAGCGTCCCCGCCCTGACACGACCTGTGAGGAAGGGCCTCTAGTACGAGGGGCCGCGCGAAGTCGGCCCTTGGCTAGCGGCTTTCTTCAGCAGCTGGCCATGCGAAAGCTCGACGACGGGCATCATCAGCTGCTCGATCAGCGGACGACTGTTGCTGACGACCACCATGGTGATCTTCGGGTCATCTCGCAGACGCTCGATCAATTGGTAAACGAGGGCGCGCGTGGGCGCGTCCAAGCCCGCGTCCGGGTCGTCGAAGAACACGAAATTGGGCTCTAGAGCCAGCGCCCGCGCCAAGCTCACGCGCTTTCGCACGCCCAGCGAGAGGTGCGCCGGCAGCGCGTGAAAATCATTCTGATCGACGCGCAACTCGCTCAGGGCAACGCGAGCGCGGCGGGAGATTTCTTGCTCTTCGAGCCCGAACAGATCCGCGTGGTAACGCAGCGCCAGCGTGACGTTGTTCAGGGCCGACATGTTCGAGAGCAGCCCGCCGCTGTCGAACACGACGCCCCTGCGCACACCGGCGCGCACCAAATCACTGGGCGTCGAGACGTGCGGCGAGTGACCGTCCAACAGCACCCGACCCGAGGTGGCACGCAAGAGCCCGGCGCACAGAAACAAGAACGTCGACTTGCCCACGCCATTGTGGCCGGTCACCACCAACCCCTCGCCACGAGGCACGTGCAGATCGGTCTCCCGCACCACCCACAGATCGTTGTACGCGAACGTCGCGCGTTCGAGCAACAATCCCTGCGACGGTGAGTCGCGCTCTGAGACCGAAGGCTCTAGCAATTGGCCGATTATGCGGCGGCGCGCGCGCTCCGGCTAGTGGATTGGAGGCCCGACGAACCAGTAGAACAGCACCGTCACGAAGGTGCTGTAAACCACGCCGCACAAGAGGCTCATCACCACGGCCCGGCTCGCCTGCTGCGGAACCTCTGTCGGCGAGCCCTTCACTTGCAAGCCGTGGTGACAGCACAGCCAGCCGACGAGTGCGCCGAGGCCGATGCCCTTGAGCAGAAATAGACCGAGATCGAACGGCATCACCCCGCGCGAAACGCCGGAGTAGAGGCTGCCCCAGCTCGCGGTCGCGGTCAGCTGCGCGACCGTGAAGGCGCCCAGGATGGCGACCACGCTGAAGTAGATCATCAAGACCAGCACGCTGACGATCGAGGCCACCAGCCGCGGCAACACGATGAAACGTGGCGGATCGATGCCGAGGGAAGACAACGCGAGGACCTCGGAGTGGACCTTCATATTGCCGAGCTCGGTGGCGATGGCCGTGCCCGAGCGCCCGGCGATCACGATCGCCGTGACCAGCGGGGCGAGCTCGCGCAGCACGACTGCGACCAGCACCCTGCCGAGCAGTTCACCGTCGGCGGAGCCCAGCAGGTTGGTTTGAATGATGATGCTCGAACCGAGCAAGAAGGCGATCACGCTGACCAGTGAAAGCGCCTGCACACCGGTGTACATGATCTGGGTGACGATCACCCGTCGCACGGTCTGTCGCGCGGCGACTCCCGGTGTCCACCAAGAGACGATCGCGTCGCTCAGGGTGTGCAAGAGCTCATCGCTGGCGAGCACCCAGCGAATGGTCGCGCGCCCGACCGCACCCAGCCAACTGGCCTCGGCGACGCGGTCGGTGCGCGGGTCGTACGGGAGCGTCGTGCGGAGCCGAGCCATTTTCGACCCTTTCCGACGCCCCGGCTTCGGCTACTTGCCCTTGAGCGCGGCGAGCCGGTCCTTCGCGGCCTGCAAGCCGTCGGTTTGGATCGCGCGCTCGTACATCTGGATCGCCTTGGGTGCCTCGCCCACTTTTTCGTGCACCTCACCCAAGCGCAAGAAGACCTCGGATTTCTTGAGCGGGCCCGATTCGTCCAGCTTCTGTAGCAAGAGAGCCCGGAACATCTGCTGGGCCTTCTTGTAGTCGCCGGTGTCGAGCGCGACCTGACCGAGCAGGGTGAGCACGGCGACGTTTCCGGGCTCGATGCGGAACGCTTTGTCGAGCTCGTCCAGCGCCTTCTGGCTCTCGCCATCCGCGAGATACGCCTTGGCCAGGCGTCGGTGGATCTCGCCCAGCTCTTTCGGTCGCTTGGCACCGTAGCTTTCGACGATCTTGAGCAAGACGTCCTGCGCCGCCGAGCCGCGGCCGGACGCGGTGTATTCGTCGCACAACGAAAGCAAGAGCTCGCGATCTTCCGGGCGCAACTTGCTGGCGCGGTCGAGTGCCTCGGCGGCGCTGCCGTGGTCGCCGCGTCGGTCTGCGTGGATGGCTGCGGCTTTGCGCAGCAAGGCCACGCTTTCTTCCGGGCTTTGCGCGAAATCCGCGTCGCGTGCCAAAAGCGCCGCGAGCTTCTCCCAAGCCTCCATCGATTCATACAGCGCGCGCAGCCGCGAACGAATTTCCGGACTGCGCTCGTCTTGCACCAGGCCGCGCTCGAGTGCCAGTGCGGCATCTTGGGGCGCTGCCAACTTTTGATGCACGTCAGCGAGCTCGAGCGCGCGCCGAACGGCAGCCTCACCCGTGCTGGCCGCGAGCAGTTGGTCCAAGACCTGAGCGGCCTCGGGCAAGCGGTTCTCGGACTGCAGCAAGCGAGCCAACGCTTCGAGCGCGCCCGAGTGCTTCGCGTCGCGTTCCAGCACGGAGCGGTACGTCTCGATCGCACGTTCGCGATCGCCCAAACGCGAATCGTACACTTCGCCCAAACGAACTTGGAAGCTGAGCTCGGCCGCCAGGTCGCCGCGATCGTGCGCGCTGCCGATCTGCCCCGAGAGCAAGTCGGCCAAGTCTTCGTCGCGCTTGGTTTTCTCGTACAGCTCGCTGAGTGCGACCACCGCGTCCGCGCGCCCTGGCTCGTCGTCGATCACGGCCCGCAGCAGCTCGATCGCGGTGTCGAGGGCCTGGAAGCGCTCCTCGCTGAGTTTCGAAAGCTCGATGCGCAGCACGCTGCGCGCGCCAGGGGATTCGGCCATGTCGATCAAGCGCTCGAGCAGACGCCCGAGATCGTCGAAACGGTTGGTGCGCGCGTACAGAGCGCGCAGCGCGTCCGAAGCATCTGTGTCGCTCGGCTCGTCTTCGAACAATTGCTCGTACAGCGCGATGGCCTTCGCGGGTTGAGTCAGCTTGTCGCGCGCGAGCTCTGCAGCCTTCCGCCGCAGCGAGCGCACGGTGGCGGCATCTGCGCCGAGCTCACTGCGCTTGACCAAGAGCTCGAACGTCTCTTGGAAATTGCCGTTCGCCTCGCTGACCTGTGTCAGCTCGCCGAGCGCCCACAGGTTGGCGTCGTCTTGGGCGAGCAGCTCGCGCAGCACGCTCTCTGCCAACACGGTGTCGCCCAGGCCGACAGCCAAGGCCTGCGCTTGTCGATACAGCTCCTCACGCCGTTCTTCATCGAGCTGCAGCTTGGCGCGCCGACGCAGCGTTGCGCACAGATCTCGCTCTCGCCCCGGGACGCGCTGCAAGGCCTCGATCAAAAGCAAAACGTCGTCGTTGTCCGGCTCGAAACCGAGCGCGCGGTTGAGTGCCGTCTCCGCGGCGCTGGGGCTTCCCACGCGCTCCTTCTGCCAACCGGCCAGGCGCACGCACAGTGCAACTGCCGCCTCGGCCGAGAGATCGGTATGGGTATCGATCGCTTGGCTGAGCGCATTGGCCGAGCCCTGCCAGTCGCCGGTGATGGCGGCCAGGCGCTCGAGCTCATCGAGCAGTGAGTTGTCCGTGGGCGCCTCGAGCAAGCCCTGCTCCAGCACGCGCTGGGCGCCCGCGGCGTCTTTGCACTCGTCCTCGAGAACCCGCGACAGATTGCGCCGCATGTCGACGCGCTCCTCGGGCGAATCGGCGTGAGCAACGCGCTTTTCGTACAGCTTGGCCAGGCGATCGGTGCGACCGCGGGCACGATACACGGCCTCGAGCACCTCGGCGGCTTCTTCGAACAGATCGTGCTGCGCCGTGAGCTTCTCGAGCTCGTCCACCGCCTGCTCGTGGTCTTGAGCTCGATCGAGCGCCATACGCAAAGACGAAAGCCCGCGTACGGGTTCCTTGAAGCTCTCGATTTGAAGCAGCGCGAGCCGAAAATACAGATCCGCCTGCACGCGCTCCGCGCTCTCGACCGCGACGCGGCGCTCGAGGATCTCGGCGACCTTTTCCTTCTCGTCCAAGCGCGTGTACAAGCGATCCAGCGCCAGCAAGAGCTCCGGCTGATCGCCGGCTTGCTCGACCGCGCGAACGTAAGCTTCCACCGCGCGCTGGTCGTTCTTGAGCTGCTCTTCGGCAACCCGACCCAGGCGCACGAACAAATCCTGCGCGACCTCTGGATCGAAGATCGATTGAGCACGCTCGCCCAGCGTGTCCGCGTAGCGCGCCCAGCCAGAAGTGGCTTGCGCCAAGCGCTCGATTTCCGCGTGCAGCTCAGGTTCCTCCGGACGCTCCGACAGAGCTCGCAGCAGCGCCTCTTCGGCTGCCGCTTGCTTGCTCAGCTTCGTCTCCAGCACCTCGGCGATCTCGCGCAGCGTTTGCATGCGTTGCACGGGTTCGGTCTCCACCGTGAGCCGCATTTCCAGGATCCCGACGAGCTCTTGCCAAGCCTCGGTGCTGCGCAGCACGGGGACCAGGATCTGGGCCACGGTCTCGCGCAGATCCTCGTGCGATTCACCGATGGCGCGCACCGCAGCCACCGATTCCGCATCGGTCGGCACGTCTTCCAGCGCGAGGCGCTGCGCTTCCAGTGCGTCATCGAAGCTCTCGAGCTTGCTCGCCAAAATGGAGCCGATTTCCTTGCGCAGCCGCGCGCGCTCTTCCGGAGCGCTGGCGGCGTTCGCTTCGAACCGCAAATTATCGAGCAGTTCCGGCCACATGGACTCGATGCGGTAGAGGCGGTTCAGGGTCGCGAGCACGCCTTGATCGCCGGGCCGCACCGAAAGCGCCTGACTGAGCACCTCGATCGCGCGCGAACGGTCGGACAATTGTCGTTCGTACAACGCGGCCGCGCTGACCAAGAGCGTGTACTTCAGATCGGCATCGTCTTCACTCGAGAGCTCGACGCGCTGCACGTACAATTCGACGAGCCGCTTGGCGTCGTGTTTGGCTTCGTACAGTTCGGTCAGACAATCGACCGTGAATGCGCTCTGCGGATCGAGCTCGAGGGCACGCTCGTACGCGACGATTGCGCCCTCGGGGTCGTCCAGCATGTCGCGCTTGGCTTCGCCCACGCGACGCCAGACACTGGCGCGCTCGCCGTCGTCCAACAGCAGGTCCGCCTTGTCCGTCAGCACGCGCACCAAGGTCGGCCAATCGCTGAGCAGCGTGGCCAATTGCTCCATCTTCTCGAGCGGCTCCAGATCCGAATTGTCGCTCTCGTGGATCAAGCCGTACGCGGCGAGCGCGCGCCGCGGATCGTCGCGCTTCTCGTTGTGAACTCGGGCCAACGTGGACAGGATTTCGCGTCTGCTGTTCAGACCCGGGTGTTCGCGCAGCACCGCGTCGTAGGTCTCGGCCAGCTTGTCCCACTCGGAGGTGGCTTCGGTCAGCCGCTCGTAATCGGCTCGCGCATCCGAGTCTTCCGGATCGAGCATGAAAGCCGCCTCGTAAGCGCGGCGCGCCCGCGAAAGATCATGCCCACGGCGTTCCCAAAGCTCGGCCGTCTCACGCAGCACGGCGACTTTCTCACCGCCCTCTGCCAGCGCGAAGCGATCTTCATTGAGCGTGATCTGGCGGCGCCAATCGTCCAGCGATTCGTAGATCGGTCGCAAGATGTCGACCACGCGCTGGCGCTGCGCCTCGCTCTTGCGTAGCGCTTCCAGCTCGGCAATCGCCTCTGGATGAGCGGGGATCTGACTGACGATCTCTTCCAGCTGATCGACGGCGCGATCCAGCTCGGAGCGCTTGATGTAAAGACGCGCCAAAGCCAGGCGATGCACGGCGCCCTGCGCGGCATTCTCCGCCGCCTCGGCGCGCCGCAGGTACAGGTCCGAAAGGTCTTCCCAGCGCTCGCGCTCACGGTACAGCTCGGTCAAAGCGTCGAGCGCGCGCACGTCTGCATCGTCCACGTCGAGCACGGAGCGATACGTCTCGATCGCCTCGTCCGGGCGGCCGAGCTCGCTCTTTTGCAGACCGGCCATGGTGTGCAGCGCGGCCAGCCTCTCCTTGGGATCGAAGCGATGATCGAGCGCCTCGCGGTACAACGCCACGCGCTCTTCGTGCCGGGCCGTGCGCAGCAAGATCGCGTCGATGGCCGAAAACAGCTCTTTGCTCTCGGGCTCGAAAGCCAGCGCCCGCCGGTAAAACACCAGGGCTCGCTCCAAATCCCCGAGAGTCGTGAATAGCTCGCCCGTGCGCCGCGCGAGCCGCACCGTCGAGCCGTCGTCGCCGCTCACCTTCTCCAGCTCGGTCGCGTAAATTTCGGCCAAACGTCGCTCAGCGCCGGCCACCTTGGCCAGCCGTTCGAGCTCGGAGATGGTCGCGGCATCCGACAGATCGTCCTTGAGCAGCTCGGCGATCGTGTCGAGCGCCGCTCGGTAGTCTTCCCGCTGCTCCTCGTACAGCTTGGCCAGACGCAGCAATAGATCGTGGCGCTCGCCCGGATCGCTCGCGTACGACAGGCGCGCGCGAATCGCGTCCATCACGCGCCCGAAATCGCTGCGCAGCAGGTAGACGGGCTCCAGCAGCGCGGCGGCTCGCGCGCGGTGCTCGGGCTCCGCCGCTTCTGCCAAAATGCGCTCGAGCTCCGCGATCACGCCCGCGTGCTGGCGGTCTGCCGAGAGCGCGCTCTCGAGCTCATCGAACGCGCGCCCGAGGTCCTTCTGCTGTTGCGCCGCAACCTTGGCGATGCTGACTCGCAGGTCTGCGGCGGTGCCCAGCTTCGCCTCCAGCTGCCGTTCGTACAGAGCGATCAGCTCCGGCCAAGCAGCCACGGCCGCGTACAGCGTTTCGAGGGCGCTCACGGCAGCCGGGTCGAGCCCGTACTCCAGAATGCTCTCGTACACTTCGATCGCGCGCTTCTTGTTGTCGAGCACGTCCGACAGCAGCCGCGCACGGCGGAACAACAGCTGCTTCTTCTCCGCGTCGGACTCTGCGACCTCGGCGCGTCGCTCCAGGATTTCGAGCAAGTTCTGAGCGTCGCCGGTCTCTTCGTACAGCGACTCGAGCGCGCCGAGCGCGCGCTTGTCATCCACCCGCTGCTCGAGCGCCTTCTTGTAGTACTCGCGGGCAAGTTCGCGATCGGCCAGCTGATGGCGAGCCAAGTCCGCGATCTTCAGGGTGACCGCCAGCTGCACTTCACCGTCGAAGATGTCCGGCACCACGTCGCACAAGAGCTTCACGTACTCGGCCTGCTTACCGGTCGCCGCCGCCAAGCGTTCCAAGTGCTCGAACCAAGGCTCGAGCTGGCTGTGACCGACCGAGGCGCGCACGGCTCGTTCTGCGTAGCCGAACGCGCGCTTCGAGTCGTGGAGCGAGGTCTCGGCCGCACGCATGGCCGCTTCCAGTCCGGCGATCCTCTCCAGCGGATCGTCCGTGGTCAGGACCTCGATTTCGAGCACGCGCAGCAGGCGCTCGTAGTCCGACTCGGCCTCGTAGATCGGGTGCAGGATCAGCGCAGCTTCGCGGCGTGGCGCGGCATCCTCCGCGTCGAGCAGCCGCTCCAGGGCCTGGCGGCTCGGGGCGTGACGGGTGTCGAGCGCCAGCGCACGGCGGTACACCGCGAGCGCCCCGGAGACGTCGCTCAGGTGCTCGCGCTTGAGATCGCCGAGCTTGGCGAACAGTGACAGACGCTCTGTGTCGCTCTCGGCGACGTCCAGATGGCGCTCCAGGGTTTCACTGAGCTCGTCCCAGTGCGATGCATTGCCGAACAGGGACTCGAGCGCGCTGAGCGATGGGCCGCTCGGACCGAACTCGGCGATCAAAGCCTGGTAGGCCTCGATCGCTTCCGGCACTGCTTCGAGCTTCTTCCACAACGTCTCGGCCGTGCGCGTCAGCAGTTCGCGCCGTAGCGCGGGGTCGGACGAAATTTCGCGACGCCGATCCAGCACCAACACGAGCTCGCGCCAGCGCTCGGTGGCCTCGTACAGGCGATCGAGCGCGGCCAGCGCCTGTTCGTCGTCCGGGTTCTCTTCCACGCGCGCTTTCCAGGCCGCGATCGCGCCGTCGTTGTCGCCCAGAACGTTTTGGCACAGCTCACCGAGCCGCCCGAAGAGCTCGGCGCGCAGCGCCCCGCCCTGCTCCAGCTTCACCTGGATCCGCAGCATTTCAGCGAGTTTTGCGTGTTCGGCGCGCTCGATGTAGATGCGCTCCAGCGCGCGCGCGGCGGGCAAGACCAGTTCCGCATCGGCTTCGTCGAGCACCAGCACGCGGCGATACACGCGTTCGGCGCGCGCGCGATCGTGCAGCGAGTCCTCGCAGATGTGCGCCACCTGCATCAAGATCTCGCCTCGCAGCGGCAGTGCGCTGGCGCGCTCCGCGGCCTCGGTCAAGACTTCGGCCACGCGCTCGTTCAAGCCCAAGCGACGACCGATCTCGAGCAGGCGCTTGCGCGCGTCGACGTCGAGCGGATCGGCGGGGACGAGCAAAGACAGCGTACGCAGCGCGCTCTCGTCGTCGTGCAGGCGATCGTCGCGCAGGGTCGCGATACGACGAAGCAGCTCTCGCCGCTCTTCGTTGGCGGGATCCGTGCCAAAACCCTCCAGGCGAACCTCCAGCACTCGCACCAGATCGCGGATCTCGTCCCTGGCCAGGTACACGCTTTCGAGCAGGCGCGCCGCGCGTTGACGCAAACTGCCGATTTCCAACATGCGCTCGGTCAGCTCACGGGCTTGAAAATCGTTGATGCGTTCGCCGAGCACGTCCTCGACCAAGAGCATCGATTTTTCGGGCTGGTGCAGATCCAAAGAGAGCTTGGCCAAGCGCAGCTTGAGCTCGAAGGCTTCGTCGCCGCTGGCCGTTTCCAAGCGCTTTTCGAGCAGCGCTGCCAGTTTCGTGTCCTTACCCTGTCGGACGTACAGGCGGTCCAGGGCGCGCACCGATACGTCGTGTAACGGGTCGACCTCCAGGATGCGCTCGTAGTAGCGCGTGGCCTTCTCCGGGTCTTCGATGATTTCTTCGCAGATCAGCGCGACTTCGACCAACATCTCCGCGCGGCGCGCCAGATCGTCGGTCGCGCTGGAAGCGCGGTCGTACAGCGCCTCGAGCTCACCCCAACGCTCGGCCGCGGTCAGGATGTCCTTCAGCCGCTGAAAGGCGGCCTCGTTACCTGGTGAGAGCGTGAGCACGCGCTCGAGGTATGGGGTCGCACCGATAGGATCGCCCAGGCGATCTTCGTGCAGGTGAGCGGCGCGTTCGCTCAGCTCGACCTCGAGCGCTTCCGGCAGTTCACCGCGGGTCACCTCGCGAAAGGCTTCACCGAGATCCGTCGGACGGCCCGCGAGCTGCGCCAGCTCGTCGGCTCGGTCCCACAGGCTGAGCTCGCTCGGGTATTTCCGGACCGCTTCGAGCACGACGTCGAGCGCGCTGCCATAGGAGACCAGCTTGTGCTGCTGCGCGTCTGCCAGGCGCAAATAGAGCGGCAAACGCTCGGCCGGATCTCGGGTCTCGGTCAAGAGTACGTTGAGCGCGTGAGCTTCGCGGCGTGCTTCGCCAGAGGCTGCGTACTGCGCGGCCAACACTTCGGCGACCCGAGCACGCACCTCGGGCACTTCGAGCAGCCGCTCGAGCACGGCCATCGCGCGCGCTTTCACGTTCGGTGAGTCGACGGCGAAGACCGCGTTCTTGAGCGCCTCATCCGGGCGGCCGAGGCGGTTGTGGTAGAGCTCGGCAAGCTCGACTTCGCGCTCCGCACGCGCTTCGCCCGAAAGCTTCTCGCGATGTTGCTCGATGATCTCGACGGCCCCGGCCGCGTTGCCCTGCGCCAACAGCAGACGTGGCAACGTGCTCAGCGCCGCTTCGTCGGAATCGCGCACTTGCAGGATTCGACGATAGATGGCGATCGCGCGTTCCGGGGCTTCGAAGACGTCTTCTTCGAGCGTCGCCCAGTCGCTCAAAATGCGCACCCGCGCGTCGTCGTCTGCCGCATGTTCGACGCGTAGCTCGAGCAGCCAACGCAAATCATCACGGCGATCTTCACGGCGCAGGATCACTTCCATCGCCGCGGCGACCTCCGCGTCGGCGGGATCGCGCTCGAGCATTTGCTTGTACAACGCGATCGCCTGCTCCGAGCGACCGAGCTCTTCGGCAAACACCCTTGCCAGGCGTAGCGACAGCCGGCGTCGCTCGGCACCCGAACCTTCGCTCGGGAGGGGTTGAGCGACATCGGAGGGAACCTCGGGCTGAGCCTCACCCTTCTTCTTCTTCCGGCTCTTCTTGGCTGGCTGCGCGGGCTCCGCGCTCGCGACTGCGGGGGGGCTGGAGGTCGTGTCCGCTGCGCCCAGCCGTGACTCGACGGCCTCCACGAAGGTTTCCCAGGTCCCCGCGGCCCGCGCCGATTCCTCGAGCAGGTCGAGCGCGGCGGGACTTTCCGGCGAGAGCTCGTACGCCTTGCGTGCGTATTGCGCGGCGGTCTTGCGATCGTTCAGACGCTTACCCGAGACCTCCACCAATTTGCCGAGCAGCGTCAGCTTCTCGGTCTCCGCTTCGGCGCGCTCCAAGAGCAGCTCATAAAGCGCGGGCAAGCGCGCCCACTTCTCGTCTTTTTCGTACAGGGGGATCAGTGCGGCGGCCGCGCGCGTGTCGCTCGGATCCGCGGTCAGAATGCGATCATAGGAGCGGAACGCGCGCTCCGGTTGATTCAATTTCTGCTCGTAAACCGCAGCGGCGCGGTAACTGAGCTCGATGCGTTGCGCGACTTCCTTGGCACGGTCCGCCGCGGTGCTCAAAACCTCTGCCAAGCCGTCCCAGTCGTTCTGTGACGCATACAGGCGTTCCAGCCCGTCGTAGTCGGCGCTCTGCAGATACGTTTCGCGCAACACCCGCAGCGCACGAGAATGCCCCGGTGACAGCTCGAGCACGCGCTGCCAGGCGCGCGCGGCTTGCTGATGATCGGCGATGTGTTCGGCGTAGACGGTGCCGAGCTTTTGCAGCGAGGAGAGCCTGGCCGCGTCGTCTTGAAGGTTTGCTACGCGCCGCTCCAAGACCTCCGCCAGCGTGGGCCAGTCCTTGGCGCGCTCGGCGTACTTCTCGAGCGCGTCCAGCACCTCCGTGCGTGCCGGATCGATGTCCAGGATGCGCTTGTACAGCTCGACCGCCTCCGCGCCGCGATTCAGGCGCTCGGCCGCGAGCTGCGCCAGCTCCTTCAGCAGCGACAGCTTTTTGCCGCCCTCGGCCTTTTCCAGATCCGAAGAGTACAGCTCGAACAGTTTGTCCCAGGCCCGCCGCTTGCGATACAGATCCTCGAGGCGCTCGTGGGCCTCGACGTCGTCGGGCGCAATCTTGAGCAGCGCGGCATAGGCGTCGGTCGCGTTTTGCGCGTTGGAGAATTGCTCGAGCCAGCGGCGCGCGGCCGCGCGGTAGAGCTCCTTCTTCTCTTCGATGTCGGGCGTGATCTCGGCGAGCTTGAGCTGATGGGTGATCAGGTCGCGGTGACGGCCGAGCTTGTCGTACAGGCCGACGAGCTCACGCATTTCGTCGACGTCGTGCTCGTCCAGCTTGTCGTCCAGTTGAACGATCTGGTTCAACACCGAGAGCAGCGCGGTATCGCTGCGCACGTATTGCCGATACACGGTCGCGACCTCGCGCAAGATCGCGAGCCGCTCCTGATATTGCTCGCTGGGAGTTCGCTCGAGTTGTTGGCGCAAGAGCTCGACCAAAGCGTTGTAGCCTTGGGTCTGCTTGTACAAACGCTTGAGCGAATCGCGCGCGTCGGCGTTGTCCGGATCTTGACGCAAGATGCTCTTGTACTGCTCGATCGCCTTTTGTGCGTTGGCCGTGCCTTCGGCCAGCTTGGCGATCTCGGAAGCCAGGCTCTTGCGCTCTTTGGACCCGTCCGGCACCGAGCGCTGAGCGCCCTGCAGGACGTCGATCAAGCGCGAGTCGTCTTGTAGCGAGCCGTAGTACTCGCGGTAGAAGTTGAGCATGCCCTCGTTGTTCGGCTCGACTTTGCGAATGCGCTCGAACCACGGCTCGGCATCTTGCGGTTTGCTCAGCTTGCGCCAATGCAGCATCGCGATTTGCAGCATGTCGCCCAAGCGCTCGGCGTCGTTGATGTCCTTGCCCTTGAGCTCGCGCTCGTAGAGCGCGACCAAATCCGCCCAGCGCTCGTCGTTGCCGTAAAACTGGGACAAAAACGCCTTGGCCTCGGCGTGCGAAGCATCTACCCGGAGCACGCGATCATAGGCGCGAGCCGCGCGCTCGTTGTCGGACAGGTGCTGCGAGTACAGCCGGGCCAGGCGCACGCCCGCGGCCACGCGCGAGGCGGGTTTCTCACTGCGATCGGCCAAGCGCTCGAGCACGCGAGCCAACTCTTCCCAGCGGTTGCTGCCGCGGTAGATGTGCTCGAGCAGCCGCCCGGCGCGCTCGTTGCTGGCATCGAGCCGCACGGCTTGCTCGAGACGCTCGACAGCAGTCTCCAGGCTCGTCCCTTGTCCGCCGTAGCGCACTTCCATCTCGGCCGCGCGCATCAGCATCGAGCTCTTGTACACGTCGTCCGACGCCTGTTCGGCTTCGGCCGCGTAGGTGGCGGCGAGCTCCGCGAAGCGTTGGCGCTTGTTTTCGCTCTCCGCGATCGCGGCCTTGGCCACGGAGTTGCCCGGGTCAATGTCGAGCAGGCGCAGGTAACAAACGCCAGCGCCGTCGTCGTCGAACATCTCACCGCCCAAGATTTTGGCTTGAGCGGTCAGGGCCTCCGCTTCGCGCGGCGTATTTTCAGTGAGCTGCGACGCGATATCGAGCAGGCCCGCCACCGCTGCCCACTCGCCACGGCTTTCGTGCTTTTCGCGTGCAGAGTCGAGCAGCCGCAACAGTTCGTCGGTCGATAAGTCGCCGCCGTCTTCTTTTGCGGCACCCCGAAGTGCCGTCCACGCATCATTCGAATCTGGTATCGCCTGGAGAGTGCCGAGCGCCGTGCGGATCGTCTGGGAGTCCATTCCTCACCCGTTCATTGCCCAGTCGATCACCGCGGTTTCGGCGGTCGAGCGGGGTCTCGACACTACGCTGCGCGACCGGTCCTTACAAGCCTTGCAAGGGCTCGATTCTAGTTGGCTTCTGTCTCGTTCCGCAGGTCCGCGGTCACGTTCCGCTGGGCTCTTCTTGGGCGCGCGGACAGCTCGCCCTTCGCAGCTCGACCGCGGCGCGAGGCCATCGCGCAGGTCTTACGAAGCGGAGCCCTTCTTACCCACATTTCAATGCACCGCGCGCAGCTCCGCGAGCGCTCGCCGCTGCGCGCCGAGAGGGCGGGCACTCGCGCCCAGTTCCTGCGCGCGATCGAGCGCGTGTTGCGCGTCGTCCAGCCGACCGAGCTTCATCAACGCCCAGGATCGGCCGAGATGCGCGTCGGCGAAGTTCGGCCGCGCGGAAACGAGTGCGTCATATTCGGCGAGCGCGCCCGCAGCATCGCCGCGCAGCAACGCCAGCGTAGCCAAACCCACGCGATTTTCGAGCGCCTTCGGGTCGGCCCGTAGACCGGACTGGTAGGCCACTCGCGCGCCCTCGAGGTCACCGAGGCGCGCGCGCGTCAGACCCAATGTATGCCATGCTTCGGCGTTCCGCGCGTCGCGACGCAGGGCTTCCACGAGGCGTGGTTCGGCCCACTCGAGCTCGCCCCAACGCGCCGCGCGCAGCCCGGCGGTCAACGGGCCCAGCGGGTCGCGCGGGGCGATTTCCGCGGCGCGGTCGTATTGTTCGAGCGCCTCGTCGTAGCGATGATCGAGCTCGAGGGCGTAGCCGAGCTCGACCCACGGCACGGGGCTCTGCGGGCCGAGCACCTGGGAAAGCGCTCGCGCTTGTTCCTGAGCGCGCCCCATCTGCCCCATGCTGGCGTACACGCGGATCAAGAGCCGGCGCTCCGCAACCGCCTCGGGGTGTTTTCGCAGGTAGGCCTCGAGCTCCTGGGCGGCCTCACTGGGGCGCCCCTTTTGCACCAACAAGCGCGCCTGGTTTGCGGGCTCGGGATGCGAAAAAGCGCAGCCTCCGACGAAACCGACGAAACCGACCAGCCCGAACGCAGCGACCGTGGACAGTGACCGAGCCCGAGCCAGCATCGAACGCGACACGCTAGCACCTTTCGCTCGGGATGGAGCTCGACGTACACGGCCCGCTCGGGCAAATATCGGCCGATGCAGCTTTCCGAGATCGGCGTGATCGCCGTCGTGGGCGCCGGACAAATGGGCGCCGGCATTGCGCAGGTGTGCGCGCAGCGCGGTTACCGCGTGCTTCTCGCGGACGCCGCTCTTTCGTATGCCGAACGCGCCAAGCTCGGCATCGACAAACAGCTGGCTCGCCTGCGCGACAAAGGCAAGCTCGGCGCGGCCGAGTGCGAGCTCGCGAGCGGGCGCGTGGAACCGAGCACCGCCGAGCGCGCCTACCCGCAGGCGGATTTGCTGATCGAGGCCGCAACCGAAGATCGCGCGCTCAAACTCGCGATCTTCGAGCAAGCCGACGCGCTCGCGAAGCCCGAGGCGATTTTGGCCTCCAACACCTCCAGCGTCTCGATCACGTTGCTCGCGGGTCGGACCAAACGCCCGGATCGCGTGGTCGGGCTGCACTTCATGAATCCGGTGCCGGTCATGAAACTGGTGGAGCTCGTGCGTGGGCTACAGACCAGCGAAGTGACCTTGGCTACCATGCGCGCGCTGGCCGAAGCCCTGAACAAAACCGTGATCGTGAGTCAGGATCGGCCCGGGTTTTTGGTCAACCGCATGCTGATCCCGTTCTTGAACGAGGCCTGCTTCGCGCTCGCCGAAGGCACCGGCAGCGCCGAAGACATCGACCAAGGCGCGCGGCTCGGGCTCAACCACCCACTCGGCCCGTTGGAGCTCGCCGATCTGATCGGGCTCGATACCGTGCTTTCGATCGCGCGGGTGCTGGAGCAAGATTTCGGCGATCCCAAGTACCGCCCCGCGGTCTTGCTGAAGAATTTGGTTGCCGCAGGCCACCTGGGGCGTAAGACGAAGCGCGGCTTCTACGTCTACGACGACCAGGGAGCGAAAGTCAGGTCCGCACCATGAGCTCGACAGGCACGCCCGTTTATCAAACGATCTTGCTCGATGAAAAGGGCCCCATCGCGACCTTGACCGTCAATCGACCGAGCAAGCTGAACGCCCTGAACGCCCAAGTGTTGTCGGAACTGACACACGCGTTCCAAACCTTGGAAGAAGCGCCACCCGCAGCGCGCGTGCGCGTCGCCATCTTGACGGGCGCAGGTGAAAAAGCCTTCGTCGCAGGCGCTGACATCGCCGAGATGGCGGGCTTGGGCGCGGCCCAGGCCTATGCCTTCAGCGCGGCCGGGCACAGGCTCGGGCGACTGATGGAAGCCGCATCGTTTCCGATCATCGCGGCCGTGAATGGCTTTGCGCTCGGTGGAGGTTGTGAGCTCGCGCTGTGCGCCGATTACATCTTCGCCGCAGAGCATGCCAAGTTCGGACAACCCGAGACCAATCTCGGGCTTTTGCCGGGCTTCGGTGGGACGCAGCGCCTTTCTCGCCGCATCGGCTTGGGCCGCGCGCGCGAGCTCGTGTATTCGGGCGAGCCGATCAGCGCCGCCGACGCGCTCGGCATCGGCCTCGTGAATCGCGTGCTCCCGGCTCAGGAGCTCATGACCCGCACCGTGCAGCACGCCGAGCGCATCGCCGGGCAGGCGCCGCTCGCGGTGGCCGCCGCCAAACGCGCGCTCAACCGCGGCTTCGACGCCGATCTACAGACCGCGTGCGAGCTGGAAGCGACCGCCTTCGGGGCGCTCTTTGCCAGCGAAGATGCCCAGAGCGGGCTGACGGCATTTTTGGCCAAGCAGCGTGCGACGTACCAAGCTCGCTGAAGTGTCCTCGCGAAACGCGCCAAAAACGTGGTCTGATCGGCCCGCCGTCAGCGAGCGGGCGGCGGCCATTGCGGCATTCTTTTGCGGCTCGTGGCTGCTTGCCGGCTGCGATAGCTGCGGCTCGAACAAGCCCTATACGCCGTTCGGCGTGGCTTCGTCCCTGCCGAGCGTCGAGCCTCCGGCGCTCTCCGTGCCTGCGTCCGCGTCTGCGCTCGCACCTGCGCCGCCGCCCAGCGCTGGCTTTGCGGTGCGGAAAGCCGAGCTCGTGCCGGGCGCCCCCCAGAACTGGCAAGGCTCGGATTTGAACTTGAGCGCGCCGTCCGGGCGGCGTTTCGCCCAAGTACTCCCGAGCGACTTCGACGGCGATCAAAAGCCCGACGCACTGGCGTGGCTCGTTCCCGCTCCCAACGAGAAGAACGTCGCCGCGGGCGAGCTTTGGTATTTCCCGAACGGCGCTGCGGCGAAGCTCATCGCGCCGCTGCCCGGCTTCGTGCCGAGCTCTGCAGACTGCGCGCTGACCACGAACCTGACTCAAACCGGCCCGCACAGCGCCATGCTCGATGTCATGGCCAGCTGCACCCCACCGCTGATCGCGCGCTCTCCATCGCGTGCCTTGCTAGTCGTCTCTCCAACCGTGGAGCACCCGGTCCTGCTCACCTTGCGTGCGGCCAGCCCAGCCGCCGATGAAAGCCTGGAATTTTCCGTCGATTCATCGGATCAGGACCACGATGACCGAGACGACGTCCGGGTCACGGTCAGCGTCGGCAGCCTCGGCACCAGCAGCGCGAGCGAGCCCGCCAGCGCAGACCTGGTATGGCTGGATCGCACGGCGGGCGCCTCACGCTCGGCGAGCGAGCCCGCGGCCTCGCTCTTGCGCCTCGCGGGGAAGATCGCGCTTCAGGCGCGCGGCAAGCGGGGTGGCGGCGCGAGCGAGCATGCACAGACGACGCTGCGCTTGCTGTCGAGTCTATGCGCCGAAGGCGGGGTGCCGCGCGTGTTCGACGAGGACGGCGCGCCATTCCGCTGTGGCCAATTGAGTCGCGTGCTCGACTCGCTGTCGATGAGCGAAGCGCTGGCTTCGCTCGCGCAGGGCGATGTGCAGAGCGCGTTCGCCGTGCTGCGCCGTGACGGCTGGTACTTCGAAAAACTATCGACCACGCAGCGCAAAGCGCTGGAGCGTGAGCTCTTGCGCGCCGTGAGCAAGCTCGAGACGCTACCGCCATTCGTCGCTCGCGCGCAGCCGCTCGTGCCGAGCGCACCGCACTACAGCCCGCTCTGGTTCGAGTCCGACGGCGCACTCTTGATCCAGAGCGCGGGCGGAATGACCCGCATCGCCAGCGATCGCACGCAGGAGTCTGCGGTTTCGCCGGAAGGCGGCCCGCCCAGCTGGCCGCTCGAGTTCGGCTCTGCGAGCGGCGTGCGCGTGCTCGGCGCGGTCCATGCCTGTGATCGGTCCGAGCTCTTGTTCAACGAAGGCGACGCGAACAATCCGCTGTTGCGCTCATTGACCACGCGCCTGCTCGCGGCGCGCCCGGCCAGCTGCAGCGGGCGCGGCAGCGGCCCCGCGATCGCCATCAATCCGCTCAGTTTCGACGACAACGGGCTCGAGGCGCTGGTAGCCGGAGCGCGCGTCAGCATCCCCGCGCCGGGAAAGAAACCGGCCGCAGGCCTGCCTGCATTGGGCACGCCGCGTTCCCCAGATGGCCGATTCCTCGTCACTCCGAGCCCGCTCGGGCTGCTCGTGATCGGCGAGCGCAAGGAGCTGTGGCAAACCAACAAGCTGAGCGAACACGCCGCCGCGGATCGCTTCACGGATTGCGTCGTCGCCAACGACGCGCGCGCCGTCGCCTGCATCGACGGCGGACGCGCGATCGTATTCGAACGCCCTAAGCCGAGCACCACCACGCGTAAGTAGTGGCGCTCTGTCTTCGGGGGTTCACCCCCACCCCGGAGTTACTCAGGGCGTCTTGGACGGCGCCTTGGTGCGCTCGATGTACGCCCGCGTACGCGTGTCGACACGAACCCAATCACCCTCGTTGATGAACAAAGGCACAGCTACGGAGGCGCCGGTCGAGATCTTGGCGGGCTTGGTGACGTTGGTCGCGGTGTCGCCCTTCACGCCGGGTTCGGTCTCGGTGATCTGCACGGTGACGTGCGGCGGCAGCGCGATCGCCACGGGGTTACCGTTGTAGATGGTGATCACGACATCGATGCCGTCGATCAAGAAACCCGCATCATCACCTACGACCTCACCCTGAACGGTGACCTGATCACCGGTCTGGGCGTTCATGAACACGTAAGCGTCGCCTTCGGGGTAGATGAACTGCAGAGTGCGGTCTTCGACGTCCGCCGGCTCGAGCTTCTCACCCGAGCGGAGGTTGCGCTCGATGGTCCCGCCATTCAGCAGGTTTCGCATCTTGGTGCGCGTGAAGGCTTGGCCCTTCCCCGGTTTCACGAACTGGAAATCGACGACGACGTACGGATTCCCGTCCATCATGAACTTCAGGCCCTTGCGGATGTCGCTAGTGTCCATACTTTCCTCGAGAATTGGCCGGGGCACGCCGTCTTGGGCGGCCTGGCGCGGAGCTCGCGACCAAACTCGGCCACAGAGCCCGCCACGCTCTAGCGAGGGATCGGCTGCCGTTCAAGCGAGAATCGGCTTTTCGGCAGTGCCGAGCGCTTTTTCGCTGACCTTCCGCCGGTTTGAGGGGGTTCGGCCCTTGCTCGCCCCGCCCCAGAGCGATACTGAAGACCCCGCGCGATGAACGAATACGAGCTCGAAGAGATCAAACGCGAGATCGTGGAGAGCCGGGCGCTCACCATCAAAACCAACAATTTGGTCAACGCGCTGGCCGCGGATCTGAAGAGCATCTCCAAACGCCAGCAGGGCGCCGAACGCAAGGTCGTGATCAACAGCGCCACCGCCTACGTGATCACGATCGCCGTCATCCTGGTGTTCGTGAAGTTGACCTGGGACATTCGCTTGGAAACCGTGCGTGGCGAAAACAAGGAGACGCGCGACCAGCTGGAGGCGCTGCAGAAGGACATCAAGGTCGAGCAAGAACGGCAGGAATTGCAGAAGCGCGCGAGCCGGCAAGCGAGCGAGTTCTACCAACTGATCGTGCAGAGCAAGCGACAAGAGCTGATCGCCGCCTATCCGGACGTGATCAAGCTCGACATCTCCCCGACCGAGCGCGCGGTGTTCGACGCGGCAGTAGAGCGCGCCAAAAACGAGCTCTCTTTGATCGCCTATCAAAGCGGGGTCGATCACATCCGCATGGGCCGCTGGCACGAGGCGCAACAAGCATTTCGCGAGTCACTCAAGTACAAGAGCGACGCGGCGCACAGCCCGCAGGCCAACTACCAGCTTTCACGCGCGTTGATTCAACTCGGCCTCCACCGTGACGCGATTCCGATCTTGATGCAGCTCTCGGAGGCATCGGCGGACAAGGAGGTGATGGACGAAGCCACGCTGCAGCTGGCCGAAGCCGAGCTCGCGATCCAGGCCTGGAACGACGCAAAGAACACGCTGCGCGCGTTCATCCGTCGCTTCCCGAACAGCCCGCACATCAACGATGCACGCGGGAAATTGGCCGAGGTTTCGCTGTACCACTGAGCTCGTTACGAGCTGCACAGATGACCGGCTATTCGGGGTCGACCGCGATCGCGGTCACGGTGGCCGCGTTCCACAAGTCCGGCACGGCCTTCGAGTCCGCGCGCGGTCCGACGAAGACCAGCGCGTAACCTTGGCCGTCCGTCAGCTCGGAGAGGCCGCCCTGTGCCAGCGCGCTGCTCCAGGGCTGACTGAGCAGCTCTTTACCCTGCGACTCGACCGTGACCTGGTACCTGCGGGCGCTGCCCAAATCGAACGCCGTGTTCTGAGTCGATGCCGGGCGCGGGGCGACCTGTCCGAACACCACGCTACCAAGCCCGATCCCGCTGTCCATGGAAGGGAAGGGTCGCCGCGAGCGCAGCTCGACCTGTCCGCTGGCGAGCGAGGCATGCACTACTTGCAGCGCTACGTGGCTCGAAGCCACTTGGCGCGAGAGGCTGGCCAAGATCGCCGAGACCGTGGGCTCGCGCGGATTGTAGCCGTCGCCGCAATAGTCGCTCGCGTTCTGGCCCTCGTACGTTGCGCCGCCCAAACAGCCATTGGCGACGAGCAGCATGCTGCGACCGGCGTTCAATGTCCCTGGGGAAATCGCGGGCAAACCGCGCACGCGCAACGCGGCGCGCTGACCCGAATTCGCTGCAGCGCCGCCGCTTCCAGCCGCGTCTGCGGAGTCTTGGCCGCCTGCGCCGGCGCTGCCGCCGCTGCCTAGGCTGACCGGAACATTGCTGGTGCTACTTTCACCCGCGCCGCCGCCTTGTCCGAGGTCCGAGCCCAGGCCAGCACTTTGCGCCTCGACGGCGCGTGCGCGCGCGAGCGCAGCTTCACAATCGAGACCATCGATCCGCGAAAGCTCGCCCGCGATCACGAACAGCTGCAGCGGGTCAGTTTCGAAGTCGATGTCATCCAGTTCGCGCACCACCACGCTTTGGCCGAACTCGAGCGGCGCGTCCGTGAGCGGTGCACCGACAGGCGTCACTTTGCCCTCGTCGTCGAGCTTGGCCGCGCACAGCGCGACGGCAGGAGCGTCGACCACGCCATTGACGATCGTGAGCAGGCTGTCGCCCGGCGGCTCATCGTCGGCGTGACCGCCGCCCATGGCAAGCTCTCCACCCGAACCGCCGCGATGACTCGGTGCGCCGGCGGTCACCGCTCCTGTTCCGCCCGAGCCGCGCCCGCCCTGCCCGGCCGGCTTCTTCTCCAGGGCCTCGTGATTGGTGACACAGGCCGTGAATCCGCACGCAAACAGCAAGGAAGCGAGCCAAAGGCCAGGGCGAGCCATCCTGCCCGCTATGCCACGCGGGCACGCACCGGACAAGCGCTGGGTTGCCGTGAGCACGCTTGAACGATATTGCTGAATTTACGGGCGAGTTCGAATGGCAACGATCTCCCGCAACGCGGGTGAGAGGCAGCGACGTGGCGGAGTCTGAATTCGTGGGTCCTGGGCAAAAGGCACAGACTGGGTCGGCGAGCGGGGTGCTGAAGGCCGCTGCGGTCGCGGTGCAGCCGCCCGAACCGCCCGTGCGCACTGACAGCGAGGCGGGCGAGCTCCCGGATGGCTACCTCGCTCGCGAGCTGGCGGATGCCGAGGCACTCTTGAGTTATGCCTCGGAGATCGGCATCGAGATCGCCGAGGACGTGCGGAATGCAGTCTTGAAGGCGCGTGCCGCGCAAGGCTCGAGCATGACTCCAGAGCTCGCCGCGGGGCTGCTCGCGGCGCTCGCAAATGTCGCCCGGCAAGTCCGGCCGGTCACCGCACGAAGCCTGCGCGCCTGCGCGGACCCGAGACAAGCGCGGATCGTCGTGCACTTGTATACCTGGGTCGCGGCCGTCCTGTGTGCGATTTTACTGCCATTCTCAGTCGCCACGTTCGTGTCCTCCGCAATCTCCGATTCGATCCACAAAGACGTCGAAACGGCGAACGCGCTTGCGCTGACTTTGGCCGAGCGTGAACGCGTCATTCGCGGCGCGCTCGATAGCGCGAGCGCGGGCACGGCGAACGCAGCCAACGCGCCCGTCTCCGCCAACGATATGTTGAAAGAGCTGCAGCAATTCGCGATCGCGATTCGCGCTCTGAATTCCCACGCGCGCGAGCTGAGCTTGTTCGCGCCATCCAGCGCGATGACGCCACCCGGAAAGCTGGCTCACGATCAGCAACTCGATGCCGACGAGAAGAACAACAAGTTCGAACTACCGGTGCCGCTCTCGGATCTGAAGGCACAGGCAGACGAGGCGCTGGCAAAGATCAAACTCTATCAGAACGTGCGCTACCGGGCAGTCTCGGCGCAAGAGACAGCGAGCGTCTGGAGCGGCGCCGTGGCCACCTGCATCTTGCCGGTTCTGTACGCCGCGCTCGGCGCGTGCGCGTATTTGCTGCGTTTGTTCGAAGAGCAGATCAAGAACCGCACCTTCATCGGTGATGGTCACCGCGCGCGCTTTCTGATTGCCGGCATCGGAGGTCTGGTGATCGGCTTGTTCACCAACTTCAACATGACCCAAGGCGGCAGCCTTTCGCCGCTCGCCCTGGCGTTCTTGGTCGGTTACGCGGTCGACGTGTTCTTCTCGTTCCTGGAAGGGTTGCTGCGCGCCTTCGGCCGCTCTGCGCCCGCTGCACCCGCGGCTCCGACCGAGAAACAAGCCTAAATTTCGGCTCAATTCAAGCGCGCGCCAATCACGTGCCCGTGGTTCAACGGGCCGTGCCCCTTGCCCAGGCCGGGCGCGGTTCGAATCGCTTCCAGAACGTAGTCTTCGGCGCGTTCGACCGCCGTGCGTAGGGTAAAGCCGTGGGCAACGCCACAAGCGATGGCCGAAGCCAAGGTACACCCGGTACCGTGGGTGGAGCGAGTGACGATACGTGGGTGCTCGAAGTGTGCACCTTCACCGTCCGCGGTGCGGAACAGATCCACGATCGTGTCGCCTGCCACATGACCGCCTTTGATCAACACCGCGCTGGCACCAAACGCGAGCAGGCGATCGGCGGCGCGCTCCATGTCTTGCACGGTCTCGACCTTGATGCCGGTGAGCGCCGCTGCCTCAGGAGCATTGGGCGTGATCAGCGCGGCAAGGGGCAGTAACCTTTCGATCAAGGCACTGCGCGCGCGCTCCTGCAGCAAAGCGGTCCCCCCCTTGGCGACCATGACCGGATCGACGATCACCGGCACGCGGCGCGCGCGGATCTCGAGCGTGGAAGCCACGCTGGAGATGATCTCTTCCGAGAACAACATGCCAGTTTTCACGGCGTCTGCGCCGATGTCGCTGAGCACGACCGCCATCTGTTCGGCCACGAACTCGGGATCGATCGGCAACACCCCGAACACGCCCAAGGTGTTTTGCGCGGTGAGCGCCGTGATGGCCGTAGCAGCATAACCACCCAACACGGTAATGGTCTTCAGGTCGGCCTGAATGCCGGCTCCGCCACCGGAATCGGAACCCGCAACCACCAACACGCGACCACGCGGTTCGTACGCTTCTGCCATGGGGCCATCCTAGCCCGTCCGCGCGCGAAGCCGCGAAAAATACCGACCGACGGGGCCCTCTGCGCGCGGGGAGGAAGAGCCGCCGGGTAATGCTAGGCGGGCTCTCACGGCGTCGCTATGCTGCGGGCACCATCGTGGGCCTGCAAAGCTTCGAAGACCGCGCCCAGAGCTGCCTCGGCAAGCTCGTTGCCGGCCGCTACCGCCTCGACTCTCTGCTCGGTCTGGGTGGCATGAGCGCGGTGTTTCGCGCGAGCGATCCGGAAGCCAGAGCGCACGCGGTGAAGATCCTGTATCCCGAGCGGTTCGACGCGGAGGCAGCGGCGCGTTTCGAGCACGAGTCGAAGCTGATTTCGGGGCTCTCGCACCCACACGTGGTGGCCATCATCGCCTCCGGGCGCGACGAAGCGCTCGGCTACTATCGGGTGATGCCCCTGCTCAGCGGGCGAGATCTGGATGGTGTACTCGACGTGCACGGTGCGCTTGCGCCGGAGAGCGCGGTGCGGGTCGCACTCCAGGCCGCCCGCGGATTGTCCGCCGTCCATCGCTTGGGCATCGCGCATCGCAACGTGAATCCAGGAAGTCTGCTACTCGACCGCGAAGGCCCGGAGGTCCTGGTCCGAGTCTCCGATGTCGGAATCGAACCGCGACTCGACACGGCCAGCAGCCCGGACTACGCCGCACCCGAACAACTGGGCAATGCCAAGCACGCCGACGAGCGCGCGGACGTTTGGGGGCTGGGCGCCACCCTTTATCAAATGCTGTGCGGGGTTGCGCCGTTTTCACACGTCGAGTCGCTCACGGACTTGGCGGCCGCCATCTGCAACGATGAAGCGCCGCACCTCCAGGATCGCGCACCCTGGGTAGAGGCAGGTCTTGCGCGCGTGGTGCACCACGCCCTGAATCGCGATCACGCTTTGCGCTACGCGACCGTAGAAGAATTTGCGGATCGCTTGCGGCATTTTTCCGGCGGCGACGAGGTGCTGGACGAAAGCCGCATCACCCGCGTCTCGACCGAAACGCGCCAGCGCGTGGAAACTCGCGCCGATCTCGCGCAGTCGGCTGCAACCGTGTCGCGGCCGGGCGCGAGCGAGGTCGATCCGCTGGGCCTGGTGGGCAAGCGCCTCGACGATCGCTACCGCGTGCTTCGACCGATCGGCAAAGGCGGGATGGGTGCCGTGTACGAGGTCCAGGGACCGGGCGGCGAGCACCTGGCGGCGAAGGTCTTCTCTGCGGTCTTGGACGAGACGGCACCCACAGCGCTGGAGCGCTTTGCGCGCGAGGCGCGCACAGCGAGCGACATCAGCAGCCCCAACGTCGCGCGCACCATCGACGCCGGCTCCGATGAAGCGCTCGGTCTACCGTACATCATCATGGAGCTCCTGCACGGTGTGGAGCTCTCGTCGGTGCTCAAGAAGGAGGGGGCGCTCGAGCCACAAGTCGCCGTACGGCTTTTGTTACAAGCGGCCTGCGGCGTCGCCGCAGCGCACGCGCGCGGCATCGTGCATCGCGACATCAAACCCGCCAATTTGTTCTTGCAGTTCGACGAGCAGACCGAAGAAGTGACCGTCAAAGTCTGCGACTTTGGCGTCGCCAAACATATCCGAGTGAGCGAAGGGAGCAGCACCGGAAGCCAGCTGAGCCTCACGCGCAGCGGCAGCATGCTCGGCTCGCCAATGTACATGTCGCCCGAGCAAGCCAAGAACGCCAAGGCGGTCGATGAACGCACGGACGTGTGGAGCCTGTCCGTCGTGCTCTGGGAAACCCTCAGCGGTCAGCGCTTATGGGGAGGACAGACCTCGTTGGGCGAGCTGATCGTCGCCATTTGCACCGAGCCAATCCCGCAGCTCGATACGGTGGCTGCCTGGGTCCCGCGCGAGCTTTCGCGCGTCGTCCATCGCGGCTTGGAGCGCGATCCCAATCTGCGCCCGAGTTCGGTGCGTGCCTTCATCGAGTCGCTGTCGGTGTTCAGCGGCGGCAGCGATCGCGTGCAAAAGTCCCAACTCGTCGCAATGACAATGGCCCAGCGCGGTTCACTGCAAATGAAGGTCAGCATCAGCCCATTGGCTGCGGCCGGCATGGCCAACTTGGCCCGCGGCGGTCGCGGCGGGACCTCTCTGCCGCCCGAGCGCATCGGTGGCCCCCGACGCTCCGCGACGCCCGAGCCCACGCTGGCCAATGCCTGGACCAAGGCGCTGCTGCTGATCGTCCTAGTCGGCAGCGTGTCGCTCTTGCTCGCTTACCTGATGGACAAGCTGTAACTCACGCTTCAGGCTTTCAAGAGCGGGTTTGCGCGTAGCTCGGCCACCGCAAAATCGACGAACGCGCGCACCCGCGCGCTGGCGCGCTTGCCCTCACGGTGAATGACGTGGATGGGGATGGGCTCCGGTTCGAACTCACTCAAGATCACGCGCAAGCGACCGGCCTTCAGCTCCGAGGCGGCCTGATACGACAGCACACGCGTCACTCCCTCACCTGCCACTGCCCCTTGCATCGCCACCTCGGGACTGTTGACGAGCAGCCGCGCGTTCGGCCGCACCGCCAGTGTTCGCTTCCCTACCTTGAACGACCACGCGGGTGGCGAGCGATCGGCCGAAAAACAGTAGCTGGGCAAATGCCTCAGATCATCGGGCGTTCGCGGCACGCCGTGGCGCTTCAGAAAGGCCGGCGACGCACACACCACGTTGCGCACCGCGCCCACGCGAACCGCGCTGAATGAAGCATCCGCCAGGTGCGCGATGCGCACCGCGACATCGAGCCCGTCCTCGATCAAATCGAGCACGCGATCGACGAACAACGCGCGGACATTGACCTTGTCTCGTCGCCTCAGAAACTCGTGCAAGAGCGGCGCCACGAACGCTCGGCCAAACAGCACCGAAGCGGTGATCGCGAGTGTGCCTCGCACCTCGGCATGAGCGCCCGACACGGCCAGATCGGCGTCCTCGAGCTCGGCCAAGACCCGCTTGGCATCGAGCAAGTAACGGCTACCCGCCTCGGTCAAGCGCACGATGCGGGTCGTGCGTTGCAGAAGTCGGGCGCCCAGCGCTTGTTCGAGACCCGCGACCGCGCGCGTGACAGCCGCGGGCGACAAGGCCAAGCGCCGAGCGGCCGCGCTGAAGCTCTGCTCTTCACCCACCGCCACGAACACTCGAAGACTCTCGAATCGGTCCACAGATTATTCCTATTTTTGAAATAATCACTTGTCAACATTGGCCATTGTTTCCTGGCGCCACGGGCCCCACGTTGCCTGCATGGCCCAAACCGCTACCCTCCGCCTGCACCGCTTCCCACTCTCCGGACACTCGCACCGCGCCGAGCTGATGCTGTCCCTGCTCGGCTTGCGCGCCGACTTGGTCGACGTGGATCTCGCTCACGGCGAACACAAGCAGCCGAGGTTCCTGGAAAAGAATAGCTTCGGCCAAGTTCCGGTCTTGGATGACGGCGCGCTCAGCATCAGCGACAGCAACGCGATCCTGGTCTACCTGGCCGAACGCTACGACGAAGAGGAGCGCTACTATCCGCGCGAACCGGCCCGCCGCGCGCAAGTCCAGCGCTGGCTCTCGGTCGCCGCGGGACCATTGGCGACCGGCCCCGCCGCTGCCCGCTTGGTGCGCGTCTTCAATGCACCCCTCGACCATGCGGCAGCGGTCCGCAAAACGCACGACCTGTTCGCGGTGCTGGAAAAGGAACTCCAAGCGCGGCCCTTCCTGGTCGGCGAAACGCCGACTCTGGCCGATGTCGCGCTGTACACGTATACATCGCATGCACCCGAAGGGGGCATTTCGCTCGAAGCGTACCCCGCAATCCGAGAGTGGCTGACGCGTATCGAAGCGCTACCTGGCTTCGTCCCCATGGCTCGAGCTGCGGAGAAATCATGACCACCAACGCAGCGCCTGGCCGCGCGCGCGCTGGCAGTCGGACGGGCGATAACTCGCCATTCCACGCCGGCGAACAGATCGTACAAAGTCGCACGGGTGTCCGCGACCAAGTCGAGCGCGCAGGGCGCAACACGATCCGCGATCACATGGCGGATCAACACCGCGAGTTGTTCGAAGCGTTGCCGCTGCTCGTGCTGGGTAGCGTCGATCCACTCGGCCGCCCCTGGGCTTCGCTGATGTGCGGTGAACCCGGCTTCATACGCTCGCCCTCGCCCAAGCTGCTGCAAGTCACAGCCCAACCCACGCGCGGCGATCCACTCGCCGAACAGCTCGGCGTCGGCAGCCCACTCGGCCTGCTCGGGATCCAGCTCGAAACCCGCCGTCGCAACCGAGCCAATGGCCGCGTCGTCGGCCGTGATGCCGACTCATTCACTATCGAAGTCGCGCAAAGCTTCGGCAACTGCAAACAATACATCCAAGCGCGAAAGTCCTACTTCGACGCAAAGCTCATCGGCCACGCCGGAGCGCCGCGCAGCGAGAGCGCGCAGCTATCGGCAAGAGCCCGTGAACTGCTCGCCCGAGCCGACACCCTCTTCATCGCGACCGCTTCGGTTGCGCCCGAAAGCGGCCAAGCGAGTGAAGGCATCGACGTCTCACACCGCGGCGGTCGTCCAGGCTTCGTGCGCGTGAGCGACGAAGCACTCGCCACCCGCCTCACCCTGCCGGACTTCCGCGGCAACTTCATGTTCAACACCTTGGGCAACCTCGAGGTCAACCCGCGCGCCGGCATCATCTGCGCCGACTTCAACACGGGTGACGTGTTGTCCCTGACCGGCCGCGCACACGTCATCTGGGACGGCCCCGATCTCGAGAGCTTCGCCGGAGCCGATCGCCTGCTGAGCTTCGACGTCCAAACCGGCGTGCTCCTCGAACAGGCCCTGCCACTTCGCTTCGAAGGCCTCATTCCCTCCCCCGATCTCGCCGAGACCGGCATTTGGCCCGCACAGAAAGCACGCTGAGCGCCAACACCCCGCTAGATTGGGCCGCAGCCCCGCTCAGGCTCGGATTTCGGTCCCGGGCAGCGCAGTTTGATGCTATTCGGACGCCAGAAAATCGCGCAGCATCACCCGCGAAAAGTGTGGCCCCTTGGCGGAATGGCAGACGCAGGGGACTTAAAATCCTTTGCTCGAAAGAGCGTCCCGGTTCGAGTCCGGGAGGGGCCACTAGCGCGGAATCGTTGGCGTCTCCGGTGCTCGCCGATCCCGCAGAGGATTTCTTGGTCAGTGCTCGCTGACCACCCCGCTGCCCACCCCCCTCTGTTTTTGGCGGTTCTGCAGCCTTCGAACGAAGCTCCGGGATCGCTTCGTCGAGCGGCGTGAGCGTCCCCAAACCGAGCTCAACAGCGGAGCGTGCAGCGCGGCGGTAGCGGTTGATCATCAAGCTCGACTTGTGACCCGTGCGGTCAGCAACCCACGTCTCCGAACGCCC
>DASSMT010000491.1:0-4192 GCA_035688655.1 Polyangiaceae bacterium
CACCGCCGGCGAACAAAAAGCCGCCGCCGAGGTCGCGCACGTAGCGTTCGACCAGCTCCTGCGCAGGTAGCGGGAAAGCCTCCTGCGGCACATCCGAGACGATCACGAAGTCGTAGCGTTCCAGCTCGCGCAGCGAGGCGGGAAAGGCCGCGGCGGCCCGCAAATCGACGTCGAATTGCTGAGCGTTCAGGGCGCTCATCAGGTAGCTCGCGCGCTGCGGCTGGCCCTCGATGTACAGCACCGTGGGGCGCCCCGGCACATCCACCGTCACGCTGAACGAGTTGTTGTCCTTGAACGTGTCTTCGCCCAGCTCATCGAGGCGCAGGGCGTACGTCACTTCCCCGCCCACGCGAACCACGGACTTGAACTTGAGCTCGTTGCGCCCCGGCGCGAGCTCGAGCTCACGCACACCGTCCAGACCGTTCAAGGCCTCGCCTTGATACAAGCGCGCCTTGGCGTGCGTGGCGCGACTGGCATACACGTCGGCCACCAGCTCGAAGGCTTGTCCGACGTCCACCTTGTCGGGCACGGTCAAGGAGCGCAAAGCCACTTCACCCGGCGGCGCGCGGCGGTACGGCACCGTGTACAACGTGACCCCGAAGCCGCGCGCGCGGTTGGCTTCGGCGAGCAGGTCGCCGTCGGTCTCCAGGCCGTCGCTGAGGAGCACCGCGCGCTTCAAATATCCCGGCGGAAATAGCCCATACGAGAGCGCCAGCGCGGCGCGAATGTCGCTGCCCGCGGTCAGCTTCTTGCCGTCCGGCGCGCGATGACGAAGCGCGTCGAGCGTCGGGAATTTAGCTTCCTCGTCGCGATAGATCTCGATCAAGCGCGGCCGCTCCGCGAACGTGACGAGTTTCAGTTGATCGTCCGGGCCTTTGGCCTTGCCGTAGGCTGCGAGCGTTTTCACGGCGTCGGCCAGGGCTTCGTTGGGGACCGAGTCGCTCACGTCGAGCAGCATGACCGTGCACACTTTGTGGGTCTCTTCCGAGCGCACGAGCCGTGACAAACCGAGCCCGAGCAGGCCCAAGAAAGCCAACCGGAACAAGACCGACAGCACACGCTGCGGCCACGGCAAGTCAGCCAGCGAGCGCCCGAGCACGAACAGCAGGAGCGGCAGAACCAAGAACACGCCCAGCGCGCGCGGCTCCAGCAGCTGGTAGTGAATTCCGTCCCTGAGCCAATGAAACGCGCGCTCGCCGCCGGCGCCGAGCAGGTAGTGGCGATAAATGGCCAGCGAAACCACGGCCACCGCCGCAATGAACGCCCCCCAAATCAAGCGGTTGAAGCGCGTCATCAGACCGTGATCCGGCGGTGGTAGGTCAGCCACTCGATCAGCGAAAGGCCGATCACGGCGGCTAGCAAATACACCCACATTTCTCGCTTGGAGCCGGGAACGCCGATGCTGACCGGAGCCGCCTTCTTCTGCCCCAGGGCGAGCTCGGTCACGGGCGCGATGCGACTCTCGGCCAAGTCCGACAAGTTGGCCGCGAACTCACTGTTCACCGCGTCGTTGCCGGAGCCTGCACTCAGTTTGTAAAATCCGGCTTCTTCACCCAAGAACACGGCGTGGCCTTCTTTCACCGGCACGACGTGCCGGCTGCCGTGCGGATCGATCACGGTCGCCGAATCGACCGAGCTCGGGGCCGGAATGCGCCACACCTCGCCCGTGCGGAAGGAAGAGACATAGCTCGTGTCTTCTTCGACGAACGCGTTGATGGTGTTGAGCACGAACAAGGGCCAGGCCACGCGCAGCACCCAGTCGCTGTTCCGCGGATCGAAGCCCAACGCCACGAACGGATGCCCCGAACGCGCGCCGCCGACCAGGAACGGACCTTGATCGCTCGCGCCGAGCACGCGATCGCCGCTGCTCGGCGTGAGTGCTCGACCCGAGGCGACCTGCACATCGCCCAGCGCCAAGAAGCGCAAGATGGGGCTCTTTTTGTCCCAAGTGTCGAAGCCAAAATCGCTCAGTCGAGCGCCCAGCTTCAGCGGCACGCCGCCCTCGGGCGGGTCGAGATAGAGCGCCGCCGCGACCGTGTCGGGCAGTGCGTCGGCGACGCCGTCCAAGATCGCGACGTCGAAGTGTTCGCGCGGAATCGGCTTTCCTGGAAGCACCGTGGTCACGTCCAAGTACTCGTCCAGCAGCAGCGCGGCCTCCAGGTACGTATTCCCTTTGGACACGACGAGCACGCGCGCTCGACGCCGTTCGGGCATCAGCGCGTAAGCGTGATCGTCGGCCGGGAGGTCGTCGGCGCGTCCGTCGGCGAAGCGGATCTTCGCTTCCAAGGTGCGGCTCGCGCCCGCTAGATCCTGGTAGTAGCGCGGCAGTCGTTCTTGCGCGCCGAGCGCAAAGCGACTGACGTCGATGATGGCGCCATCACCGAGCAAGGTTAGCTCGATCTGAGCTGGCTGATCGTTGGTGTTGGCCACTTCCAGCATTACCTCGGAGCGCGCCTTGTCGAGCGGGTAGCGGCGCACCGAAAACTCGGAAATCGCCAGATTGGTGCCGGATTTGCCAATGGGCAGGAAGCGCAGCAGGACCTTGCCCAAATCGACGTGACGAGCGATTTCGGTCATGTCACCGAGCACGCCGTCGCTGACCACGACGATCTCGGCCTTGGGCAGGTCACGCAGGCTGTCGACCGCGAAGGACAGCGCGCGCTCGAGATCGGCGCGCGTATCCGAGGCGGTCAAGGAGTCGATCGCCGGATCGAGCTCGGTCACGTCCGAGCTCAAGGTAGACAGCGGGCTCGGCAGCGCGCCCATCTGCACGATCAACGCTCGATCCGCGTTGCCCAGACCGCGCACGAGTTTCTTGACCTCGGCCTTGGCAAGCTCAATCCGGCTCGGCTTCACGTCGATCGCCTTCATCGATGCGCTGCCGTCGACCAGCACGACCAGGTGCCGACCATCCGATACGCTCGCCTTGGGCTTCGGGTCCCCCAGCGCGACGATCAGCAGCGCGAGCAGCGCGAGCTGAAACAGCAACGAGAGCAGTCGGCGCAGCTTGCTGAACAGCTCGGTGGCGTTGCGATCGCGGAACACCGCGTCCCAAATGCGCGCGAATGGCACTGGCACGGCTCGCCGCCGCAACTTCAATACATAGAGCAGCACCGTGGCGCTGGCGGCAGCGCCGGCGATCGCGAGCAGCTGCGCTAGAGGCAGGCCGGCGAACACCATCAGCGCAGAAAACCTCCGCGCCGAAACACGCGCAGTACGAGCTCGTCGAAGGGAGTGTCTACGTCGGCGGGGAAATATGGCACTTGTTTCTGCGCACAAAAGCGCTCGATGCTCGTGCGGTAGTCGGCGACGGCGCGCTGCATCTTGTCCAGCATACCCTCGGTGATGGTCAGCTCGCGCTCTTCACCCGTCTCGCAATCGTAGATGCGCACGTCACCTTTGAGCGAGGGCCGCGCTTCGGCCGGATCGACCAACTCGACCACGTACGGTTCGAACTTGTTGAAGCGCAGCACGTTGATGCCTGCCTCGAAGCCCGCGGGGTCGTACAAATCACTGAACAAGACCGCCAAGCCGCGCCGCTTGTGTTGTGCCACGAACGTCTGCAGGGCTGCCCCGAGATCGGTCACGCCGCCGGGTTCGAGCCCGGACAGAAACTCGAACACCTTGAAAATACGGCCTTTGCCGCGGGTGGTCGGCATGCGTGAGATGACCGCCTCGTTCACGGCCACGATCGTGACGCGATCCAAGTTGGCCAAGCCCACGTAGGCCAGGGCCGCGCACAAGCGTCGCGCCTGGTCGAACTTCTTCTGTTCACCGAATGCCATCGAGCTCGAGCAATCGACGATCAGATAGATGCTGAGATCTTCTTCTTCCTCGTACAACCGCACCAGCAGTTTCCCGAAGCGCTGATACACGTTCCAATCGACCGAGCGAAAATCATCGCCGGCCACGTAGTCGCGATGATCGGCGAATTCGATGCCGCTGCCTTTCTTCTTGCTGCGCCGTTCAGCGCGTAATCGGCCTGCGAACACGCGTCTACTGACCAACGCCAGCATCTCGAGCTTGCGCTGGAACTCGTCGTCGAACAGCGCACGTTCGCGACGCCTTTCGCGCGGCGCGCTCTCTCGTCGAAATAGATCCAGAAGGCCCACGTCTCGGGATTACTCCTTCGATCCGGGCAATTTCTTGATGATTTCCAAGATCACCCGGTCCGCCGCCACGCCCTCGGCCT
>DASSMT010000492.1:0-18450 GCA_035688655.1 Polyangiaceae bacterium
TCGCGGCCTGTCGTCGTACCCGCACCCGCGCTTGATGCCGAACTACTGGGAGTTTCCCACGGTCAGCATGGGCCTCGGGCCGATTGGCGCCATCTACCAAGCGCGCTTCAACCGCTACATGGAAAACCGCGGCCTGGCGGACACGTCCAAGTCGCACGTGTGGTGCTTCGTGGGCGACGGCGAGACCGACGAACCGGAGACGCTCGGCGCGTTGCGCATCGCTGCCGGCGAAAAACTCGACAACCTGACGTTCATCGTCAACTGTAACTTGCAGCGTCTCGACGGCCCCGTGCGCGGCAACGGCAAGATCATCCAAGATTTGGAAGCGGTCTTCCGCGGCTCGGGTTGGGACGTGACCAAGGTCATTTGGGGTGACAACTGGGACGAGCTGTTCGCGCGCGATCACGAAGGCGTGCTTCGCGAGCACCTCAATGCGGTCGTCGACGGCGAGTGGCAGCGCTTGACGACGGCCTCTGGCGAGACCGTGCGCAAAGTGTTCTTCGCACGCGATCCGCGCATGCTCGAAATGGTGAGTCACCTCTCGGACGAGCAGGTCGGTGCGCTGCGGCGTGGCGGTCACAGTAGCCGCAAAGTGTACGCCGGCTACAAGCGCGCCTTGGAGAGCAAGGGGCGCCCTTCGGTGATCTTGGCTCACACCGTCAAGGGCTGGCGTTTGGGCGAGGCTTTCGAGGGCAGCTACGTCACGCACTCGAAGAAGAAGATGCAAGCCGCGGAGCTCAAAGCGTTCCGCGACGTGCTGCAGCTGCCGATCGCAGACGACAAGGTCGAGGAGTTTCCGTTCTACCACCCGGGTGCGAACAGCCCGGAGGTGCAGTACTTGAACGAGCGTCGTCGTGCCCTCGGCGGCGCCCTGCCCAAGCGCCGCACCACGGTCGACGTGCAGGTCGAAACTCCGAAGTCGGAACTGTTCGGGGAATTCTACCAAGGCATGGCCAAGGGCGAAGCCTCCACCACCATGGTGTTCTCGCGCATGCTGGCCAAGATGCTGCGCGACAAGAGGGTCGGTAAGCTCGTCGTGCCGATCGTACCGGACGAAGCGCGCACGTTCGGCATGGACGCGCTCTTCGGGCAGGTCGGCATCTACGCTTCGCACGGCCAGCTGTACGAGCCGATGGACAAGGGGAAGTTGCTCTATTATCGCGAGAGCAAAGACGGCCAAGTGCTGGAAGAGGGCATCACCGAGGCTGGCTCGATGGCGTCGTTCATCTCGGCGGCCACCTCCTACTCGGTGCTCGGCCAGCCGATGATCCCGTTCTACATCTTCTACTCGATGTTCGGCTTCCAGCGCACGGGCGACCAGCTGTGGGCAGCGGGTGACTCGATGGCGCGCGGCTTCGTGCTCGGTGCGACCGCCGGACGCACGACGCTCAACGGTGAAGGCTTGCAGCACGAAGACGGTCACAGCCACATGATGGCGATGAACGTCCCGAACGTCGTTGCTTACGACGTGGCGTTCGCCTTCGAGCTCGCGGCCGTGATCGAAGATGGCCTATCGCGGATGTACGAGAAGAACGAGAATATCTACTACTACATCACGCTGCAGAACGAAGATTACGCGATGCCGCCGATGCCGGAGGGCGCGAAGGACGGTGTGCTCAAGGGCATCTACAAGTTCCGTAACGCCGAGAACAAGCTGAAGCACCACGTGCAGCTATTCGGCAGCGGATCGATCATGCAGCAGGTGTTGAAGGCGCAAGCGCTGTTGGCCGAAAAATTCGACGTCTCGGCCGATGTCTGGGGTGTCACCAGCTACCAGCAGCTGCGCAACGACGGCATGTCGTGCGAGCGCTTCAACCGTCTCAACCCGGAAGCCCCGCCACGCGTGCCGTACATCACGCAGGTGCTCACGGGCGTGGAAGGCCCGTTCATCGCCGCGTCCGATTACATCAAGGCGACGGCCGATGTCGTCGCGCGCTTCATTCCCGGTCGCTTCGTGCCGCTCGGCACCGACGGCTACGGCATGAGCGACACGCGCGAGGCGCTGCGCCGGCACTTCGAGGTCGACGCGGAGAACATCGCACTCGGCGCCCTCGATGGCCTGCGTCAAGAAGGGAAGCTGAGCGCCCAGGAGCTCGCGGCCGCGGTGCGGCAGCTCGGGATCGACACCGGTAAAGTCGAACCGATGACCGTCTGAGCGCAGTCAGTGCGCTTTTGCGAGCGCGAGCGCACTGGCGATCCGGCGATGCGCCTTCGGCATCGCCAGGTCGTGCAATTCGTCGGGCCGCTTCCAGGCGCATTCACTGACCGAAACGGCCCGCGCGCTGCCACTCGAGACCGAGGCCCGATAGGCGTCCAGCGTGATCCGGAAGCGTGTGACGGTGTGCCGCACGACGCAAAAAAGGCCGCTGGCTTCACCACGCAATCCCACCGTCGACTGCAGCGCGCGCGCGACGGCGGCCTCGGGCGTTTCGTTCGAACCGACCTCGGCGTTGGGGAACAGCCACATCCCCGCCCAGCGCGGCGCATCCGGCCGCAGCTTCGTGATCAGCACGCGTCCAGCGCGCATCGCGATCGCCGAGACGGCATGGACCGGCGTGGCTTTGGCGCGCGTGGGCAGCTCGGGCAACGTCTCGACCAAGTCTTGGGCCAGCGCTCGGCAGTGACCGGCCAAGGGGCACGCCGCGCAGCGCGGGCTGCGCGGCGTACAAACCGTCGCGCCGAGCTCCATCAGGGATTGGTTGAAATCACCCGGGGCTTCCGCGGGCACGAGCGCGCGAGCGCGGCTCCAGAGCTCGGCTTTGAGCGGCGCTTTATTGGGATCGCCGCGCAGCGCGAACAGGCGCGACAGCACGCGGATCACATTGCCGTCGACCAGCGGCTCGGCGTGACCGTACGCGATGCTGGCGATCGCGCCCGCAGAGTAAGGCCCGATCCCGGGTAGCGCGAGCAGCTCGCTCACTCGTTCCGGCACACGTCCATCGTGAACGCGCAGCATTTCTTGGGCAGCGCGCCGCAGATTGCGGGCACGTGAGTAGTAGCCGAGGCCCTGCCAGGCGTGCAGCACTTCACTTTCCTCCGCGTTCGCCAGCGCCGTCACGTCCGGAAAGCGCTGCATCCAACTCTGGAAGTAGGGAATGACCGTGCGCACTTGGGTTTGCTGGAGCATCATCTCGCTCACCCACACCGCGTACGGGTCCTGCGATTTTCGCCAAGGCAGCTCGCGTCGGTGCTGCGCGTACCAAGCGAGGAGAGCCCGGCCAATTGCCCGGGCGTGCATTTTCTCCACTGTCTTCTTCGAGCGCACGATGATGATGTAGGTACTGTAGGTTATCCGAGAAAAGACCGGCATCCGGAGTTTGACTTGTTCGGGCTCCGTATTCCGTGACAAAAAGAGGTTTCGGTTTTCATGGCGGAGCCACTCCTCGTCTCGCTCGAGTCCATTCGCACCGACGGTTGGTTCGAGCGCATCGGTGAGGGCATCGGCAGCTTCCAAGCGCTGTGCGACATCGTGGGGCCGCGCTTCTTCGGCTTTGCCATGATCACCGGCGCGCGCATCACCTCGCTCACGGTCGATCGGCGCACCCCCGACAATACCCTGGTCGATTTCGTGGTCGGTCCGGAAGACGCCGAGGTGCTGGAGGGCGACACGCAGCGTCTCACGCTAGGCGATTTTCGACGCCGCCTGGTCAGCGCGCTGGTCACCGAAGAGCCACTCGGCGCGGCGCCGCGCCGGGCCACCGATCTGGAAGCGGTGCAGCTTCACATCGGCGTGCGCTACCTGCTGCTCGCGCCGCTCTACGGCTACACCCTGCGTGAGCTGACCGTCGATCGCGAGGGCTCGCAGCTCCGTCTGCTGCACGACGGCATCGAGGAGACCTACAGCGTGGGCGCGTTTCGCGCGCGCTTGCGCACGCATGTGCGGGAAGAGCTCGAGCGCCTGGCTCGACCTGCTCAGCGGGGCGCGATCGAGCTGAGTCGCGTCGCCGAGGCCGAAGCGGCGGCGGCGCAGGGCGATCAGGTGCGGATCTTGGAGCTTTTGGGCGCTTGGCCCGCACCGCTCGCGATCTTCCTGCGCACGCCGGACGGCCAAATGTTGAGCCCCGAGACCCGCGCCTTGATCGCCAAGGCGCTCGGCCTGCTCGGCAGCGCCTGCATCTCGCTCGGCGAGATGGGCAAGGGGGAAGAGGTGCTCCGGCTCGGTGTCCAATATGCCGGCGACGGCGGCGCCGCGTCCGACGTCTACTTTCGCCTCGGCGAAGCCATGATGAGTGATGCGCGACCGGGCGAAGCGATCGGCCCGCTGCGGCGCGCGGCCAATCTGGGCGCGCCGGGGGACCGCGTTTGGCCGTTGCTGGCACAAGCCTTCCTGGCTCGCGCGCGCTACGCGGCGGCCTACGCGGCAATCGTCGAGTCCGAGCTGGCCGGGGTCGAGCCCGGGGCCCTGTCGGGGTTGCTGCAGCAGGTCGAAGCGGCCCTCGGGCCGCCGTTCGAATCTTGGCGAAAGAGCTTGGAAAATTCGAGCGCGGCGCCCGCTTGAGCGGCGCGCCGGCGGGCGCCAGCACGCCTCGAAGGTGTGTGCCGCGCGCGTGCATTGACAGCCCGCGGACGCCAGCACTACATAGCGCCCAGACGTAGCGTAATTTCCAGAGGTTGCGCGGTGATCGCCTCCGGGCTGGCCGATACGAGCCACGTCTCGGGTGAACGCCCGCCACGCGAGCCTCGACGTCCGCGTCGGCAGCACTTCGCCGCGCTGCACCAACCCCGATAGAGCCCCGACCGAGCCCCGCATGCTTCTAACCTACCTCCCGATGTTCGTGATGTTCGCCATCGTGTTGGTGATCTCATCCGTGATGTTCTTGGGCGGCCAGTTCATCGGCCCCAAGAATCCGAACCCAGAAAAGCTCACGCCGTTCGAGTGCGGTAACGACACCGAAGGCGCAAAGAGCACCAAGCTGAGCGTCAAATTCTATCTCACTGCGATCCTCTTCGTCGTCTTCGACATCGAGGTCGTGTTCATGTACCCGTGGGCGGCCTTGTTCAAAGGTCTCGGCTGGAGCGGCTTCGCGACGATGTTCAGTTTCATCCTCGCGTTGGTGATCGGCCTCGCCTATTGCTGGAAGAAGGGAGCCCTCGAATGGGAGAGCTGAAACAGTCCTCGACTCAGATTATCGAGCCGGGTGGCTCCGGTGGCGCGCAGTTCGCTACCACGCGTTTGGAAGCCGTTTTGGCCTGGGCGCAGAAGTACTCGTTGTTCATGTACCCGTTCGTGACTGCGTGTTGCGGCATGGAGTTCATGGCCGTCTCCAGCCCGCGCTACGATTTTTCGCGCTTCGGCTCGGAGGCGCCGCGCTTCTCACCGCGCCAGTCGGATCTGCTGTGGGTGGTGGGCACGATCACCCAACGCCAAGCGCCGATCCTCAAGCGCATCTACGAGCAGATGGCCGAGCCCAAGTGGGTGCTGGCGTTCGGCACGTGCGCTTCGTGTGGCGGTTTCTACGACAACTATGCGTGCGTGGCGGGCGTCGACAAAGTGATCCCGTGCGACGTGTACGTGCCCGGCTGTCCGCCGCGCCCGGAAGCGGTGCTCGACGGTCTGATGCTGTTGCAGGACAAGATCCAGAGCGGCAATCGCACGCCCAGCATCGTCAAGCCTCGTCAAGATCCGGCGGTCGAGCAGAACCTCGGGCTCGTGCAACTGCGCAAGTCGCGCACCTCCGTCGCCTAAGCGCAAAAAGAGCTCGCACACATGTCAAAGGCCTTGCTCGATCTGATCAAGAAGAACTTCGCTTCGGCCGTGCTCGAAACCCACGCGCTGTACGGCGACGAAACCGCGGTGATCGACCCCGCTGCTTGGAAGGAAGTGGCCCGGTTCCTGCGCGACAACCCGCAGGCCAGCATCGACATGCTGACCGACCTGACCGTGGTCGACTTCCCCGAGCGTGAGCCGCGCTTCGAAATCGTGGCCCACTTTCACTCGCTGACCAAGGGTCACCGGCTGCGCCTCAAGACGCGCACCGGCGACTCCGAGGGGGACGACGCCGAGATCGATTCGCTGACCGAGCTCTGGGCCAGCGCCAACTGGCTGGAGCGCGAGGCGTTCGACATGTTCGGCGTGGTCTTCAAAGGTCACCCCGATCTGCGGCGCATCCTGCTGTACCCGGAGTTCGAGGGGCATCCGCTGCGTAAGGACTACCCGGCGGACAAGATCCAACCGCTGATCGCTTATCGCGACGTGCCGAACATCGAGAAGGTGGCGCCGTTCAGCGTCGACGAAGGCATGTCCTTCGGTCGCCAAACGCACAGCCAGAGCCGGCACGATACCGACGACTCACAGGTGAACTGATGGAGCCCCTCGATCAAGAGTTAGACGAAGCCGAGCTGGAAATGCCGACGGAGCCGATGCTCCTCAACGTCGGCCCGGCGCACCCGGCAATGCACGGCACGGTGCGCTGCGTGATGGAGCTCAGCGGAGAGATCATCGAGCACGTCGATGTCCAGGTGGGTTACCTGCACCGCGGCTTCGAAAAGATGTGCGAGCGCGGGACCTGGAGCCAGGTCTTCCCGTACGTGGATCGCTGTAACTACGTCTCGCCGATGCTGAACAACGTGGGCTTTGCCCTGGCGTGCGAGAAAATGCTCGGCGTCACCGTGCCCGAGCGCTGCCAGTGGTACCGGATGATCTTGGGCGAGCTCGCGCGCATGAGTGACCACCTGACCTGCGACGGCGCCATGGCCATGGAACTCGGGGCTTTCACCCCGTTTTTGTGGATGATCAAGGCGCGCGAGATGATCTGGGATTTGATGGAGGAAGAGACCGGCGCCCGCTTGACGCACAGCTTCGGCCGCGTCGGTGGCATGGCCTCGCCCCCGACCGAGCACTTGAAAGAAAATGCGCGCGCGGTCGTCAAGCACATCATCCACGTGATCGACGAGTGCGAGAAGCTCTTGCTCGGTAACCGCATCTTCCTCGATCGCCTGGAGGGCGTGGGCGTGATCAGTCAGGCGGACGCGATCTCGCTCGGCTGGACTGGCCCGTGCTTGCGCGCCACCGGCATTCCGTACGACGTGCGCAAGGCGAACCCCTATCTGAAGTACGGCGAGGTCGACTTCGACGTGCCGGTCGGCTCGGCCAGCGATTGCTTCGATCGTTTCATGGTGCGGCTGGCGGAGATGCGCCAGAGCGCGCGCATCGTCGAGCAGTGTTGCCAGCGGATGGCAGACACAGGCCCGGTCAACGTGAGCGACCCGCGCATCATCTTGCCCCCGAAGGAAGAGGTGTACAGCACGATCGAAGGCACCATCCAGCACTTCAAGATCGTGATGGAGGGCCTGAAATTGCCAGCCGGCGAGGTGTACTCGTACTCAGAAGGCGGCAATGGCGAGCTCGGCTTCTACCTGGTGAGCGATGGCAGCGGCACGCCGTACCGCGTGCGCATTCGCCCGCCGTGCTTCCTGATCACCGCCGGTCTCGAGCGCGTGATCACCGGCGCCATGATGGCCGACGTCGTACCGAGCTTCGGCTCCTTGAACATGATCGGTGGTGAGTGTGATCGTTAGTCTTCGGGAGCTCTGCTCCCGCCCCGCTGAAATGGCCCCCGTCGGGGATCACGAAACGTGTAATTCAGCGGGGCCACCTTCGGGTTTTGGGGCCCCAACCCCAAAACGCGCACTCATTCTAGAGTTTTGAATTTTCGGAAATTCGGATGCCTACCTTCAAGCTAGACGATCGCGATATCCCCTTCGAGCCGGGCGAGACGATCATCCGCGCGGCTCAGAAAGCCGGGATCGACATCCCGCATTACTGCTGGCACGCCGGGCTGTCCGTCGCGGCCAACTGCCGCATGTGTCTGGTCGAGATCATGCCGCCCCCGGGTCGCCCGGCGCTGCTCTTGGACGTGCTGGCCTGGGACAAGGACAAGCAGGAGTACCTGCCGCAAAAGAAGCCGAAGCTGGTGCCGTCCTGCCAGCAAGCGGCGGCCGACGGGATGGTCGTCAAGAGCCAGACCAGCGAGCACGTGGACAGCGCGCGCGCCGCGGTGCAGGAGCTCTTGCTGCTCAATCACCCGGTGGATTGCCCGATCTGCGACCAGGCCGGGGAGTGCCGCCTGCAAGACTATTGGCTCGAGCACGGCGCCACGAAGAAGCGCATGCGCGACGAGCCGGTGCACAAGCCGAAGGGGGTCGTGTTCGGCCCGACCATCGTCTACGACGCCGAGCGCTGCATCGTGTGCACGCGCTGCGTGCGCGTCTCGGAAGAGCTGGCCAAAGATCCCGTGCTCAGCGTGCGCGAGCGCGGAAACCTGAACGAGATCGTGGTCGCGCCCGGGCGGCAGCTCGACCACGCTTACACGCTCATGACCGAGTACGTGTGCCCCGTCGGCGCGCTGACCTCGATCGATTTCCGGTTCAAGGCGCGCGTCTGGTTCTTGCGCTCGACGCGCAGCGTGTGCACGGGCTGCGCCACCGGTTGCAACTCCTTCACGGATTTCGACCCGCGCAACCAAAAGGTGTATCGCTACCGCCCGCGCGAGAACTTGGCCGTGAACAAGTTCTGGATGTGCGATGACGGCATGCTCGATCATCGCCGCATCCACGAGGGCCGCGTGTTGGAAGCCCGCGTCGCGGGCGCAACCAGCGAGCTTTCCGCTGCCCTGGCCAAAGCCGCCGAGATCTTGAAGGCGGCGAGCCCCGAGTCGACGGCGGTCGTGCTCAGCGCGGAGCACTCGCAAGAGGACAACTTTGCGCTCTTGAGCCTGGCCAAGGCCTTCGGTTTCGACGCCATCTACCAGAGCGGGCGCCCGGCGGGCCAGGGCGACGACATCCTGCGTCACCCGGACAAGAACCCGAACACCGCCGGCATCGCCGCGATCGGCAAGAGTGTGGGCCTGAAGACGTTCGTCGAATTCGTGGAGGCCATCCGCGCCGGCAAAGCCCAGACGGTGATCGCGCTCGGTTCGGCGACGCCGACCGGCGGCGGTGCTGCCGCGCTCGCGGACGTGAAGAACTTGATCGCGATCTCGGTGCACGAGGGCGCTTTCCCGGAACGCGCGCGGGTGGTCTTGCCCGCGAGCAGCTGGGCGGAGGCCGACGGCACGTTCGTGAACGCGAAGGGCCTGTCCCAGGAGAGCGAGCGGGTGATCACGCCGCAGGGCGCCTCCAAGCCCGCGTTCCGCTGGATCGCCGAGCTCGCGCAGGCCGCTGGCAAACCACTTTCCTGGAAGAAGCTCGCCGAGCTGCGAGCCGCGTTGACCCCGCCCGCGCGCAGCAGCGTGGCTCCGGAGAGCGCGTCGCTGGGAGCAGAATGATGACGCTTACTCTGGTTTCTTTCCTGTTGTTCGTGCTCAAGGCCCTCGTGGTCGTGATGTTCGCCATGAACGTGGCGGTGATCCTGACCTGGGCCGACCGCCGTCAAGGCGCGATGATTCAAGACCGCGTGGGTCCGAACCGCGCCGTCGCTTGGATTCCGACCAAAGTGGCTCAAGCGCTCGCGGTCGGTCCGGCGCTGCTCGTGGTCGCCGGCGTTGCTTTCGTCGTGCTCAAGCTCGAGCCGCCGCCCGAAGAGCTCGGGCAGCGTGCGATGTTGTTCAGCCAGCTCGGCATCCTGCTCACCTGGCTCACCGGCGTGGTGATCGCCGGCAAGGTTCAGAACCGGGGTGTGACGAACAGCTTCGACGCCTGGCTCTACTCCCTCGGCGATCCCCGCCGCATCTTCTATGGCGGCTTGTTCGCGCATTTTCTGGCCTTGTTCGTGGGCCTCGCGTTGAATGATTCCGCGTTCGGCGGGCAAGTGCGCGCCATTGGCTATGGTGGCGGCGCGGGCCTTTTGATGCTTTCGGTGCTGTTCGGCGCGCTGTACGCCGCGATCAGCATCAACGCCGAGCCGCGCATCGGGCTGCGCTTGGCCGGTCTGCTCCACCCCGCCGCAGACGGCCTGAAAACGATCTTCAAAGAAGACTTCATCCCGCCGAACGCCGACAAGTTCTTGCACAGCCTGGCGCCCTTCGTCTCGTTCTTCCCCGCGCTGGTGGTGATGGCCGTGATCCCGTTCGGCGACACGCTCTGCTTCACGCCCGGCAAGGACGGCGCGTTCGGCAGCTTGATGACGACCGTCGCGCGCGACGCGGTGTGCACGGAAGGCGCGTTTCGCCTGCAGGTGGTCGACCTGAATGTCGGGCTCTTGTACTTCTTCGCGCTCGCCGGCACGGGCATCGTGGGTGCAGCGCTCGCCGGCTGGGCCAGCGACAACAAATACAGCCTCTTGGGCGGCGTGCGCGCTGCCAGCCAAATGGTCTCGTACGAAGTGACCATGGGCCTCACCTTGGTGGGCGCGGTGATGGTTTACGGCACCCTGCGCGTCGACCAGATGATCGAATGGCAGTCGCAGAACGCCTGGGGCATCTTCGTGCAGCCGCTCGCGTTCTTCTTGTTCTTCACCGCGTCGGTCGCGGAGTCCAAGCGCATTCCGTTCGACATCCCAGAAGGCGAGAGCGAAATCGTGGCCGGCTACTTCACCGAGTACGCGGGCATGAAATTCGCCATGTTCTTCTTCGCGGAGTACATCGCGGTCGTCACCTCCGCCGGGCTGATGTCGGCCATCTTCCTCGGTGGCTGGGACCTGCCGTTTTTGTACCGCGACGGGCTGCACGTCACGATTGGCGAGACGGTGATCTTCGAGCAAGCGCTGCCGCACCTGGCGATCGTGATCATCGGTGCGCTCGGCTTCGTGCTCAAGACGCTGGTCTTGTGCTGGCTGCAGCTGATGATCCGCTGGACCTTGCCTCGCTTCCGCTACGATCAGCTGATGCGACTCGGCTGGCGCAAGCTGCTGCCCGCTTCGCTGGCCAACGTCGTGGTCACCGGCGTGATCGTGATGGCGATCGTGACCGGCGGCCCGGCCGTCGCCAAATTCATGGCCCTGCTCGCGGACTACAGCAAGGCGCTCGTGGCCTTGGCTGGGCTCGGCGGCTTCGTCTATTTCGTCGTGTTCTTGGTCAAGCCAGTGCACAAACGCAAATCTCTGGCCTCGTCTTCGGCGCAGTTCGCGGCCGCGGCGGGCGGTACTCGCAGCGCACGGATGTCAGCATGAGCAATCAATCGCCAGCCTTGGGCCCCAACAAAGTCACGGGCGTGACGGTCGCGCGCCCGAATCGCACCGCGTCGGTCCAGACCTACATTCCCGAGGTCGCCAAAGGCCTCGGCATCACGATGCGCCACTTCTTTCAGAACACGAAAGAAATGGTGTTCGGCCAACGCAACGATCCCAATACCGAAGGCATCGAAGACGGCATCAACTGCGTGTCGTACCCCGAGCAGAAGCGGCCCTATCCGGCGCGCTCGCGCGGCGTTCACCGCCTCACGCAGCGCGATGACGGCTCGCCGCGCTGCGTCGCTTGCCTGTGTTGCTCGACCGCGTGCCCCGCGCAGTGCATCCACATCGAAGCGGGCGAGTACCCGCAGGGCGATCCACGCCGCGGCTACGAGCGCTTCCCCCAGCGCTTCGTGATCGACGAGCTGCGCTGCATCTTCTGCGGCTTCTGCGTCGAGGCCTGCCCGTGTGATGCCATCCGCATGGACACGGGCGTGCACGCCGCGCCCTATGATTCCAGGGAACAGTTCATCTTCGAAAAGGATGTGTTGTTAGGCTTTCCGGGTCGGGATGGCTCGCATTTGACTGCCAACCCGCGGCACGAGCCGGGAGACGGCTCGCACCCAGGTCTCGATCGCGAGAAGCACTGACTGTTGGCGTCGGCGCGTGGATAAGGACGCGCGGCGCCTGCGGCTTGCGGTTGAAGACTCTCGTTTGCGCACGCTCGGACGGTGGCGCTGGGCCGCCCGCGCTGGCGCTGACGGAAAGCATGCGCCTGTTCGGTCAGTTCTCGTGGGCCTAGTCTCGTTCGCAGATCGTGATCTGGTCTTCCAAGACTTCTGGCTCGTTTTAGTTCCGGGCATGCGGCTGAGCTGCCTTCCGCGCGCCCGGCGCGAGCGTGCGGCGGAGCGCCGCACCGGGGAGATAGGGCGTGCGGCGCTGCGCGCGCACCAGGAGAGGGGAGGAGAAGAGAGCGGTGAGCCCGGCGTGGTGACTGAGGGCTGCACGCCTACGGTGTTTTTGGGGGGGATCTCAGGGGTACTCGGTCGCGGCGCGAGCTGCATTGCAGCTCTTTCGGGCGCCCACCCAAACTCACCGAATCCGTAGAATTACGTAGCCTGTTGCGTGCACTAGAACCTGGCTCGGTTCGGCGCTAAAGCTGCGCTAGCAGTCATGGAATACGAACCAGTCATTGGGCTTGAAGTTCACGCGCAGCTCCTCACCAAGAGCAAGTTGTTCTGCGCTTGTTCGACCAATTTTGGCGGTGAGCCGAACACCAATGTCTGTCCGGTGTGCTTGGGGCTGCCCGGGTCGCTGCCGGTGCTCAACCAACAAGCGGTGACGTTTGCGGTGCAGACGGGGCTTTCCCTCGGCTGCACCATTCACGAGAAGAGCATCTTCGCGCGTAAGAATTATTTCTACCCGGATTTGCCCAAGGGTTATCAGATCAGTCAATTCGAGGAGCCGATCGCCACCGACGGGCATCTCGAGATCGAGGTCGACGGGGTGACGCGACGGGTGGGCATCACGCGCGCGCACATGGAAGAAGACGCCGGCAAGAACGTGCACGGGGTCGCCGGTGACTCGCTGGTGGATTTGAACCGCGCGGGCACGCCGCTGTGCGAAATCGTGGGCGCGCCGGATTTGCGTTCGAGCGCGGAGGCCGCGGCCTATCTGCGCGCGTTGCGCGACTTGCTGGTGTTCATCGGTGTGAACGACGGCAACCTGGAAGAGGGCAGCTTTCGCTGCGACGCGAACGTGTCGATTCGCCCGGTGGGCACCGAGAAGTTCGGCACGCGCTGCGAGCTCAAGAACATCAATTCCTTCAAGTTCGTGCAGCGCGCGATCGACGCAGAAATCATCCGTCAAACGGCGATTTTGGACGCGGGCGGCACGGTCAAGCAGGAGACCCGCAGCTTCGATCCCGACACCGGCCTCACCCAAACGTTACGCGCCAAGGACGACGCGCACGACTACCGCTATTTCCCAGAGCCGGATTTGCCGCCGCTGCGCGTCGACCCCGGGTTCATCGCCGAACAACGCGCGGGTTTGCGCGAGCTGCCGGTGGCCGTGCGCAAGCGCTGGGTGGAGCGGCTCGGGCTCACGCCGGCGACGGCGCAGACGCTCAGCGGGCACCCGAAGTACGTGAGCTTCTTCGAAGACGTGTGCAAGGTCTTCGATCAGCCGGTGAAGGTCGCCAACTTCGTCGCCAACGAAGTGCTGCGTGGCGCCAAATCGCACGGCCTCGACGCCACCTTCACCGTCACTCCGGCGCAGGTGGCCGAGCTGCTCACGCTGGTCGAGTCGGGTGAAATCAGTGGCAAGCAGGCCAAAGAGGTGTTCGCCGCGCTGGAGGGAACGAACAAGAGCGCGCGTTCCATCGTCGACGAGCGCGGCTTGCGCGTGGTGTCGGACAGCGCGTCGCTCGAGAAGCTGTGCCTGCAGTTGATCGAGAAATTCCCGAGTCAGGCCGCTTCGGTTCGGGCCGGCAAGAAGGGCCTGCTCGGCTTTTTCATGGGTCAAGCCATGAAGGAGACGGGCGGCTCGGCCGACCCCAAGCTGGTGAGCGCGTTGTTCGAAAAGCTGCTCGGGGGCGGCGCGTGACCGCTCCGCGCAGCTTGAAGATCTACGATCCTAAGCCCCCGTGGCTGAAGGTGCGCGCGCCTGGCGGCGAAAACTACGCGCGCTTGAAGCAGACGCTTCGACAGCTGGACCTGTACACGGTGTGCGAAGAAGCGCGCTGTCCCAACGTCGCCGAGTGTTGGGCTTCGGGTACCGCCACCGTGATGCTGCTCGGTCACACCTGCACGCGGGGTTGCCGTTTTTGCGCGGTGACCACCGGCAATCCGCGCGGCGCGGTCGACCCGCGCGAACCGGAGCACGTGGCCCGCGCAATTGCGAAGCTTGGCCTCCGCTACGTGGTGCTGACCATGGTCGATCGCGACGATTTGCTCGACGGCGGCGCCTCGCACATGGCTCGCGCGGTGCTGGCCTTGCGCGAGCACAGTCCGGGCCTGTTGGTCGAGACGCTGGTCGGTGATTTCGGCGGCCGCATGCGCGATGTCAGCAGCATGGTCGACTCTGGCCCGGATGTGTTCGCTCACAACATCGAAGTTTCGCGGCGCATGACGCCGCGCATCCGTGATCAGCGCTGTGACTACGATCTCTCGCTCGCTGTTCTGGCGCACGCCAAAGCGCGCCACCCGCAGCGCTTCGTCAAAAGCTCGATCATGGTCGGCGTGGGTGAGACCGACGATGAAGTGCTGGAAACGATGCGTGACCTGCGCCGTGTCGGGGTGGACATCGTGACGCTCGGCCAGTACCTGCGCCCGACCCCCAAACATGCTCCGGTCGAGCGTTACGTGACGCCCGAGCGCTTCGATGATTACGCACGAGAAGGGCGCGAAATGGGTTTCGCATTCGTGGCCTCCGGGCCGCTCGTGCGCTCCAGCTATCACGCTGCGGAGGGCTTCGTGGAGGCTCGCTTGCGGCCCGCGCCTGCGCTCGAACACAGCCCGGAAAGCGCAGGAGCAGAGCCAGAAACAGCCGCCGTCTTCGCCATCGCGCAGCGACCCGAGAGCGAGCACGCGCCGCTGATAAGGCCCGAGTCGCTCGTCCGGCGCTGACGGGCAATGACGCGGCGACCATCTTCGGTTAGCGTGTCTCGGCCCTAATCGAGGAAACTGAATGCCCGCCCCGGACTCCAGTCTGATCGGTAAGGTCGCACGAAAGCTGACTCAGGCTCCGGCTTACGTGGGCGCCGAGAGCTCACCCGGCTCGCTCTTGAGCCTGGTTGCGAGCGCCTACGGCCGGAAGGCGGAAGACGACGATCACACGCAGCCGACTGGCTTCGATCCCGAGGCGGCGCGCTTGTTCGAGGCGATGGTGGAGGGCGCTTTCCTCGTCGCCAACGCCGACGGCCAGTTCGACGACACGGAGCAGGCGACCTTTCGGCATGTGGTCGTGACCGCGTGTGCAGGCCGCGTCGCCGAGCGTCAGGTTTCGTCGCTGCTCGCCGATCTGCAAGATCAGCTCGACGAAGACGGCCTGCACAAGCGCATCGAGATGGTGGCGCGAGCCATCACCCGTGAGGAGCACGCCCGCGAGGTGTTGCGTGTTTCTTCACTTCTGGCGCACGTGTCGGGTGGAGTAAGCTTGGTCGAGCGCGATGTGCTGGACAAGCTCGCGGCTGGACTCAAACTACAGGATGCGGCGGTCGAGCGGGCCATCGAAGAGGCTGCGCACGCGTTGACCGAGTGACGCTCTGGGTCGGTGTTCGCCGGCCACCTCGCCACAGGTTTCGAGATTCCAAATGGATATGATCCCCGAAATGTCTGCGACTTTCCGGCCGGACCAACCGACGAAGGTCATTCGCGTGTTGTCCGACGACGGCACGCTCGATCCACGCCACGATCCTCGCTTGAGCGAAAGCGACGTGATCGAAATCTACCGTTGGATGGTGACCACCCGGCAGCTCGACGAGCGCTTGGTCGCGTTGCAACGCCAGGGGCGAATCGGCTTTCACGTCGGCTCGCTGGGCGAGGAAGCAGCCATCATCGGCTCCGCCTTCGCCATCCGTAAGAGCGACTGGCTGTTCCCTTGCTATCGCGAGTTCGGCGCGGCCTTGATGCGCGGTCTGCCGTTGCAGAAGTTCATGGACAACATGTTCGGCAACGCCAACGACACCGTGCAAGGGCGGCAAATGCCGAACCACATCACGTCGCGCGAGACCGGCTTCACCTCCGTGAGCTCGCCCGTCGGCACGCAAATCACGCAAGCGGTCGGCTTTGCTTGGGGCGCCAAGATCGACGGCAAGAACCTGGCGAGCCTGGTGTACTTCGGCGACGGCGCGACCAGCTCCACGGACTTCCACAGCGGGATGAACTTCGCGGGCGTGTTCAAGGTGCCGGTGGTGTTCTTCTGTCGCAACAACGGTTGGGCGATCAGCGTGCCCGCCGAACGACAGACCGCGACCCGTACTTTCGCGGAAAAGGCCGTCTCCTACGGCATCCCGGGGGTGCGCGTGGACGGTAACGACATCTTCGCGGTCGTGAGCGTGGTGCGCGAGGCCGTGCGTCGCGGTGAACAAGGCCTCGGTCCGACGTTGATCGAGGCCGTCACTTACCGCATGGGTGGTCACTCCACGAGCGATGACCCCAATCGCTACCGCGCGACCGACGATTTGAAGCCCTGGGCAGAGCGCGATCCGCTGGCGCGCTTGCGGCAGTACCTCGAGCGCCGCAAAGCTTGGGATGATCGCGCCGAGCAGGCGCTGATCGCGGATATCGATCAGCGCTTCCGCAGCGCGGTCGGCATCAGCGAGAAGACCCCGGCTCCAGCGCTGGAATCGATCTTCGAAGACGTGTATCAGAAGCCCCCGTGGCATCTGCAAGAGCAGCGCGCGGAGCTGCTGCGCGGCCCACGCGCGCCGTCTCCTCACTGATCGAGATGCGCGCAGTCTGTTTTCGACCTTTGCCGGGCTCTCGGCCCCGGAGCGATTAGCGATGCCACAGATGAATATGGTGATGGCCGTCAACGAGGCTCTTCGCACGGCGATGCGCCGCGACAAGCGCGTCATCGTGATGGGTGAAGACGTGGGCAAGGTGGGCGGCGTTTTCCGCGTCACCGCCGGCCTGCAGGAAGAATTCGGCGAAGAGCGCGTGATCGACACCCCGCTCAGTGAGAACGGCATCGTCGGCTGCGCCGTGGGCATGGCGCTGTACGGCATGGTCCCGGTGGTCGAGATCCAATTTGCCGACTTCATTTGGCCTGCCTACGACCAAATCGTGAACGAGCTGGCCAAGTACCGCTATCGCTCCGGGGGCGAGTATCCAGCCAAGGTCGTCATCCGCTCGCCGGTCGGCGGCGGCATCAAAGGTGGCCACTACCACTCGCAGCATCCGGAGGCGGCCTTCATCCACGTCTCTGGTTTGAAGGTGGTCTGCCCGTCCAATCCTTACGACGCCAAGGGTCTGCTCCTAGCCTCCATTCAGGATCCGGACCCGGTTCTGTTCTTCGAGCCCAAGCGCGTTTACCGCGCTGCCAAAGGGGAGGTTCCGGAGAACGACTACCTCGTGCCGCTCGAAAGCGCGAAGGTCGTGCGCCCCGGGCGCCACGTGACCGTCTTGGCCTACGGCGCGATGCTGTACGAAGCGCTCGATGCCGCCGCAAAGGCCGCCGAGAAAGGCGTGGAGGCAGAGGTCATCGATCTGCGAACTCTGTGGCCGGTCGACATCGCGACGATCGTCACCAGCGTGAAACACACCGGACGGCTCGTGGTCGTTCACGAGGCAGCGCGCACTTGTGGTTTCGGTGCCGAGCTCGTCTCGCTCGTGGTCGAGCGCTGCTTCTACCATCTCGAGGCACCACCGGTGCGCGTGACCGGCTTCGATACGCCGTTCCCGTACACCCTCGAGATGGAGTATATGCCGCTCTCCCACCGCATTTTGCCGGCGCTGTTGGACTCCGTGCGTACGTAGTGTTCCGACTTGACCGGCGTCCGGATCCCAGCGAGAAAAGCTGCCCATGGCGAAGTTCGAGTTCAAGTTGCCGGATATCGGCGAAGGCGTTGCAGAGGGTGAAATCGTCAACTGGCTGGTCCAAGCCGGCGACGACGTCACCGAGAATCAAGAGATGGTGGAGGTGATGACCGACAAGGCCACCGTCACCATCGGCGCGCCCAAGGCCGGCAAAGTCAGCGAGCTACGCTTCAAGGTGGGCGATACCGTTCCGGTGGGGCAGGTGTTGGTGGTGTTCGACACGGGGGGGGAGGGCGCCGCTGCTGCGCCGGCTGCTGCGCCTGCGCCCGCGGCTGCACCGGCTGCGCCCGCGCCGGCTGCTGCGGCTCCGCCTCCGGCGGCCAAGTCGGAAGGTCCCGTCGCCAGCGCCGTCGGCGACCTGCGCGAAACTTTGCCGGGCATCGCAGCTGCCCCCAGCAAGAGCGGCAGCAGTGACTACTTCGCGGAGAAGCCGCTCGCTGCGCCCGCGACTCGCAAGCTCGCTCGTGAGCTCGGGGTGGATCTGCGGCGCGTCGAGCCGAGTGGCTCGGCCGGGCGCGTGACTCGTGAAGACGTCGAACGCAGCGTGAACGGGGCTGCTTCGCCCGCCGCTGCCGCCGCGGTCGAGTCGCCCAGCGCGAAAGCACCCGCCTCGCCGCCGCCGGCGCCTTCGCGCCTGGCTACGGACGAACGCTTGCCGATCCGAGGTCTGCGCAAGCGCATCTTCGAGAATATGGCGCGCTCCAAGCACACGGCCGCGCACTTCCACTACATCGACGAAGTGGACGTGGCACCGATCACTAGCTTGAAGGATCGCGCCAAGCCCTACGCGGAAAAGGCGGGCGTGAAGCTCACGTTCTTGCCGTTCCTCGTCAAAGCCGTGGTGGCGGCGCTCAAGCGCCACCC
>DASSMT010000498.1:0-21179 GCA_035688655.1 Polyangiaceae bacterium
CCCGGTGCAGCGAGCTTCACGAACTCGCTGCCCGTCGCCCCGCTGAGGCCGTAGTGCTGTGCGAGCTCTGCGTTGGCGAAGGTGTATGGCGCGGTGAACAGATCGCTCAGGTTGCCTTCGGGCCGCGCCAGCACGCTGGTCACGAACGCGCGCGTCTCTTGCTGAAAGAGCGGGACAAGGTTCGGATTCAAATCCGGATAGAGCGTCGCATCGCGCGTGAAAGTGGTGGGCAACGTGTCCGTGCCCAACCACTGGTCGAAGAACTCCAGCAGGCGCGTCGCCTTCGGGCTCTTCAGCATGCGCCGCGCCTGCTGCTCGATCTGCGCGGGGCTTTCGAGCTGGTTGTTTTCGGCCGCGTCGAACAGCGACTGATCGGGCATGGATTGCCAGAACAGGTAGCTCAACCGGTTGGCCATCTCGTACGGCGAGGGGCGCACGGTCGAGCCGCTGGGCGCGGCTCCGAACTCGACGCGGTACAGGAACTTGGGTGACTGCAGGAACGCGAACGCGGTCGCGCGCAGTGCGCTGTCGAAATCGTAGGCGGCGAGCGACTTTTGGAAGATGGCCGCGTATTGCGTGGTTTCATCGGCGCTGAGCGGTCGCCGAAATGCGCGCTTGCCGAAGTTTTCGATGAACGTGCGCGCGCAATCGAGCTCTGCACCCGGGGTCGGTGTGCACGACAGGAATGCGGCGTTCGTAGCGATCGAGTCCAAGAACTGCTCGGCCGCGTCTACATAGCCCTGCGCTGCCAGCGTCGAGACACCGAGGTAGTCCGCGTTGTTGCGAAACCCGAGCGACTCGGTCTCGGACGGGAAGCTGCGCGTGGCTGTCGCCACCAGGGCTTGCGTGGCCGGCGAGTCCCCGAGCAGATCGGTCACGGTATTGCGGTACTCGGCGTTGCTCATCCGTCGCAACGGCGCGCGACCCGGTGCAGGCGCCTGACACTCGTTGGACGCCAAGACTTGTTCCGGGGTCTTGATTTGCGCGCTGGCCCCTCCCGCTGAACCCGACGGCGCGTGTGCAGTGTCGTCCGAGTCGCGCCCGAGCTTCAGGTCACATGCGGCGAGGCCGAGCACCGAGGCACACAGACCGAGCGCGGCTGCGAGGCGAAGAGTCGTTCCAGCCATCGGGCCCCCCAGCGTAGCGCGCGAGCGGGCCGCGTGAGCGAACTAATTGTTCGCGATCAGCCGGAAATCGCCGCGATGCTCGACGCTGAACCGACGCGCGTCGCCGCACTTTCGCGGTCTCGCGGAAAAATCGCAAGCTGGCGGAGTAAGGGGTGTTTACCACCGCCATCTGCCGAGCTGCACGCACATCGAGCGCCGAGCTCGCGACTCGATGCGTCGCGACCTCTCACTCTTCGGGATGATTGATCGAGCGCACGAAAGTTTTCAGGTGCCGGCGTCGGGAGCGTCCAAGACCAGCAGGCGCTCGACGATGCACGTGTCTTCTTTGGGCCTGAGCTTGTAGTCGACGCTCATGAAGCCGGTGCCAGTGATCTCGAGCTCGGTGAAGCCCGCGGTCCAAAGCTTGCAAAAGAGTGCCGGCACGCCCGGCGAATCCTCCGAGCCGGAGGCGGCGCCCGCTGCACCCGCTGCGCTGTTTCCCGGCAGAGCACAGTCAGCGAACGGCACGCCATTTTCGTCCGCAGGGCAGCAAAACGTGACCCTGAGCCGAGCGCTTGGATCCGAGAGCCGAAATTCCTCTTTACCCGAGCCGCCGTACGCGACGTGCACCACGGTGTCCGGAGGCAGCGGTCGCGCGCCCAACTTGAGCACCACCTTGAACTCCGGCTCCTCGCTGGAGCAGCTCCTCGGCTTGACCGCTCCACAGCTGTAGAGCGCCAGCGCGAAGGCGGATAGGAGTCCGAGCAGCCGAATCACGCGAGTCTCCTAACGCGGAACGGGCGGCGCCGGAAGGGCGGGCTCGCGACTCTCTCGCGTCGGAGGCATCACGGAGCCTTGAAGCGCGGCCCGAAGGATTTCAAGATGAGACGCTGGGAGACGCTCGTGCCCTCTCCTTCGGCTTCGATCTCGAGCACCGTGATGCCGACCCCCGGGCAAAACACGGTCGTTGTCTTGCGCGTCGCGCTGCCGAGCCGCGCGTCTTCCACTGTCTCGAGGCAGCCGGAAAACTTGCCCGCGGGTGCGTCCACGCTCAAATCCACCTTCGTCACCTTCACCTGGCCGTCATCCCCCGTCCACTCCGCGTGCAACGACAACGGCGACTTCAGCAGATAGCCGCCGTGCGAGCTGCGCACGCCTTCGGGCTCGAAATAGTAGCGCTTGCGCACTTGTCCGGCGATGCTCAGCTCCGCGAGCTCCGGGCGCGGACGCTTGATCTCGAACACCGCGAGGCCACGCTCGTTGGTTTCCTCGATGTAGGTCGCGTACGAGAACACGGTGTCATTCTCGAGCGGCAAATAGCGCGTGAGCTCTCCGGCTGCCGCCTTCGGTGGCGCGCTGGAAGGAGCCGGGGGCGCGGCCGCACAACCGCTGCACATGCCCCAAACGAGCAGCGAGAACCAGGCGAGCGCGCGTTTCAATGTTGCCCCTGGTAGGTGTACCAAACGACGAACACGAACAGGCCCAGCGCCACGAACAACAAGTACTTCATCAGTGGATCGGGCTCGATCCGACGGACGAGCTCGCGCGCGGCAGCGCGAACGATGGCATCTTCACTCGACTCGGCCAGCTTCGGCGCGCCTTGACGTACGGCTTGGTAGTTGCCCGCTTCGAACGCGCGCACCAACTGCTGCAGCGCAGGATCATCGGGAAATTCCAGGAGAAAGTGCGGACGTTCGCGGCCTTCGGCAGTCAGCGTCGAGCCAGAGCCAGAGCCGGAGCGCCCGGAGGGTTGGGGCGCGGTCGCGGCCGACGCAGCCGGCGCCGGCACTTCAGTCGCGGTCGATTCGGGCGCGGGCACGTTCGGGGCGTCGGGGGTTTCGGTCATCGGATTCAGAATTGAAAGTATACGAAGGGGACGGCTTCGGCGCTTGCCATCCGTCGGACCAGCAACAATACCGCAAACAGCGCCACCCCTTGCACGACTCCGGGAAGCGCCGCGAAGCGCTCACGCAACTTGGCCTCCAGCTCGAGCGGCAAATAGTGCATCCCCAGACCCAGGGCGAGCACCAACAACACGCGCGGATCCAAATTCGGGTGGTAGCCGCTGAAAGTGAGCAGCTCCGCGAAGATCGCCCGCGCGTCACGAAAGGTGTGGGCACGGAAAAAGATCCAGGCGAAGACCACGAACTGAAAGGTGATGAAGGTAGCCGGCACGCGCAGCGCCGGCCGGCTACCGAGCACGTCACCGAAGCGCTCACGTAGAGCGCGGTTGAAAGCGAGCGCCACGCCGTGCAGGGCTCCCCAAACCACGAATGTCCAACTCGGACCGTGCCACAGGCCACCGAGCAACATGGTGATGATCAGATTCAGATAGGTTCTGCCCGAACCGTGGCGATTGCCGCCGAGCGGAATGTACAGATAGTCCCGCAACCAAGTGGACAGCGAAATGTGCCAACGGCGCCAGAAGTCGACGATGTCGTGCGCCTGATACGGCGCGGCGAAGTTCGGCGGGAAGCGCACCCCGAGCAATGCGGCCGAGCCGATCGCGATGTCGGTGTAGCCCGAGAAGTCCGCATAGATTTGCACGGCGTAACTGAGCATCGCCACGTAACACTCGAGCGCCGAATACTGCGTTGGTGCATCGAACACGCGATCGACCAAGTTCAGCGCCAAATAGTCGGCGATCGCTAGTTTCTTGAACAGGCCCGTGGCGATCAACAGCAGCGCCGAGCTCGCTTCCCCCTCCCGCCACAGCGGCGGACGCGCAAGCTGGGGCAAGAGATCCCGCGGACGCACGATGGGACCAGCGACGAGGTGCGGGAAGAACGCAACGAACGTGAGGTATTCGAGGTAGCTCGGGTGCGGCTCGAGCTCTCCGCGGTACACGTCGATCACGTAGCTCATCGACTCGAAAGTGAAAAAGCTGATGCCCACGGGCAGAGTGATCGCGAGCACCGGAGCGGGCACGTGCACGCCCAAGGCTTCGAGCGCGCTCAAAGCGGTCTCGACGCCGAACTTGGCATACTTGAAATAGGCCAACACCCCGAGGTTCATCACCACGGTCAACGTCAGCCAGGCCTTGCGCTCGGTCGGCTCCCGGGCCCTACCGATGGCGTGGCTGAGCAGGAAATCCGCGCTGGAGCAGACGTAGATCAGCGCCAGGAATGCCACCCCGGATTGAGCGTAGAAAAAGTAGCTCGCGCCCAAGAGGAAGCACAAACGCACGCTGCGGAGGCGCGCGCAGAGCCAGGTCACGACGAAGCAGAGGGCGAAAAACTTGGCGTAAGCGAGCGTCGTGAACTGCACGTCGCCGGGCACGTTACACGAACGGCGCGCACAGGGTAGACTCAGAAGATGTGTCGTTGCCACCTTCTGCTCGGACTCTGCTGACGTGCCGCTCGCGCGCCTTTTACTCTGGCTGATCAGCCTGACTTCGCTCGCTTGGTGCGGTTTTTCTTGGTCGCACTCGCCGCCCCATCCTAGCTCGCTCGCGCTGGGTCTGGCCTTGGGCGTGCTCGTTTTGTTTGCCACCTGGGGCGTGCTCTGGCCGCAGTGCGGCATGTACGGGGAAGCGTTGGCGCGCGGCAAATCGGGGACGCGCCGCGTCGCGTTGACCTTCGACGATGGTCCGCATCCGGTGACGACCCGCGCCGTGCTCGAGCTCTTGCGCAACCACGATGCGCGCGCCACGTTCTTCGTGCTCGGCCACAAAGTGGAGGCACACCCGGAGGTAGTGCGTGAGATTCACGCGGCCGGGCACACGCTCGGGATTCACGGCTTCCAACACGATCGGCTGTTTTCGTTTCGCTCGCCGAGCTACACGAGGCAGCAAGTCGAGCGCACGCGGGCGGCCATCGAGCGCGCTTGCGGCGTCGCGCCGAAGCATTTCCGGCCGCCCGTGGGCTTCGCCAGTTACCGCACGTTCCGCGGCGCCGAACGCGCCGCGGTGCGCATCATCGCTTGGAGCGTGCGCAGCTTGGATGGCATCAAAGGCGCCGATCCGAAGCGCGTCGCCCAGCGCGTGATCGAGCGTTTGGAAGACGGCGCGATCGTGCTCTTGCACGACGCCGCCGAGCGCGACGATTTCACGCCGGCATCGATCGCCGCTTTGCCGGACATCCTACGGGCCGTGCGCGAGCGGGGCCTCGGCTGCGTCGGCATCGAGCAACTTTGAGGGCGGAGCCTGCGCCGTGCGCTCAGGCTGGTGACAGATCGCCGCTGGCCCCGAGCACGAACCGACGCTGATAACCGCGCGTCTGGTTCTGGATCGTGACCGTGACCGTGCCGTCGCGGCCATAGTGATACTGCTCGACGATCTGCTCCGACAGGCCGTCGCAACGCTCCGCCGAGCGCCCGCTCAGGTCTGAATCGCCCAAAAAGCGTGGATCGTACGGGAAATAGATATCACCCCAAGGAGTGAGATCGCCTTCCGGGCGGCCATCGCCGCCGAGCTCGCTGCACTCCAAGTAGCGCAGGTGACCCACGGCGTGCACCGGCCGGTAACGGCGCTCGATCAAGAAATCTCCCGACTCACTGACCGTGCCCTTGTCCAAGATTGGGTCGAAGATCTTCTCGCGACCGGCTTCACCCTCGCGCCAGACACCGAAGTGCCGGGTGATGGCTTCACGCACGAACACGCCGGCGTCGGGGTCGGCGGCGATCGCCAAACCGACGGCGGTCGCCGCGTGGGGCTGGGGCGCGAGCTGTACTTTGCGCTTGTAGCGTTCGCGCAGCATTTTGCCCACCATCGGGAAGGCGGTGGCCCCGCCGACCAAGTACACCGCACCGAGTTGGCGTGTGTCGTTGGGATCGATGCCGCGTTCTTCGAGCTTGCCGAATACGCGCTCCAAGAGCGAAAGCGAGCGGTCGATCAGCGGCCGCGTGGCGTCGTACAAGTCGGCCAAATCGAGCGTGATCGACTCGGCACCGGGCAAGACCCGGCCGAGATCGATCAGCATGCGCCGCGAGGACGAGCTCAGGCCCTCTTTGGCCTCGCGGCACAGTTCGAGCAAACGCGCGCGCTCCACGTAGCCGAGCGCGTGAGGGTCGATCTTGGCCGCGCGCAGCGCAAACTCGAAGATCAACTGATCGAAATCGTCCCCGCCGAGCTCGCCGATGCCCTCGCTCGCGATCAGCTCGAAGCGCCGATGCTCGAGCGAAACCGCGGACGTGTCGAAGGTACCGCCGCCCAAGTCATAGACGACGACGTAGCGCTTGGGGCTTCGCTTGGCGATCGTGCCCAAGTTGCGATACGCGAACTCGATCGCGGCCGCAGTGGGTTCGTTCACCATGCCGAGCACCTCGAAGCCCGCGCGCCGAAAAGCCTCGATCGTCAGGTAGCGCTGCCGCGTGCTGGCATTTGCGGGCACCGCGACCATTGCCTCCAACGGTTCATCGGCAGAGACATCCAGGTTGCTGTGCTCGACGAGCAAGCTGCGAATGCGCGTCAGGTACGCGGCGACCAGCTCGACCGCGCTGGTCTGCGCCATGCCCAACTCGGCGAAGACTTCGTCCGGCGAGACCCGACTGACCGCGCGTTTGATCGAACGCAGCGCGCCGTCTGGATTCTGGTTGAAGCGCGCTGCAGCTTCCCAGCCGAGCTCGAGCTTGCCGTGGCTGTTGGCGGCCAAGCCCGGCACGAAGTCGGTGTAACCCTGTGGTGTTTCGAATTGAGCGATTGGGTAGCGGCCTTGGTCCACCGCTGCAATCACGGTTCGCGTCGTCCCGAAGTCGATGCCAAGTCGCATGAGACCACGCATTTTGCGCCCTTTATCGCGCCATGGACAAGAAGCGCGCGCGATCCCGCATCCAGAAGCCTTGGCTCCAGCCGCAATCGCCGCGGAATTTCTCAGTATTTACGGCAAATTCGCGCTCTTTTGCGGGTCGTTTGCGCCGCCCTGCGAGCGCCGGCTTTCGGCCGGCAGTTGGACCACGAAGCGTGCCCCCGCGCGGTAGTCGAGATCCAGAGCGATGCTGCCCCCGACGGCTTCGACCAGACCGCGACAGACCGCGAGCCCCAGGCCGGTGCCCTTGCCGACGTCTTTCGTCGTCACGAACGGCTCGAACAATCGCTCGCGAACCGCGGCAGCCACGCCGGGACCATTGTCTTCGACGATCAGCTTCACGCCATCGCTACTGGGTTCGGCGGCGACGCGCACGCGCCCACCACCTTCGAGTGCGTCGACCGCGTTCAACACCAGGTTGAGCACGAGCTGAACCAGCTGCTCGTCGCTCAAGGCGACCTTTGGTAACCCTGCGGGTATGGAGAGCTCCAGCGCCACGTCGCGCATGTCCTTTTGTGGGGCAATAAGCGCCGCCGTGTCGCTCACCGCCAGCGCGACGTCGCCGAACGCCGCGGAGGCCACGGGCCCATGCCCACCTGGACGCGCGAACTGCAGCAAATCCCGCAAGATGCGGTTGATGCGCTCGGTCTCTTTCTTCATCCGCTGCAAGAAGTCATGCTGCTCGGCGGGCTCCAGCCCGCCGGCGAGCAGCAGGTCTTCGAGCCCCAGCAGAGCGGCGATCGGATTGCCGACCTCGTGCGCCAGGCCTGCCGCCAAGCGCCCGACCGACGCCAAGCGCTCCGAACGAATCAGCCGGTCTTGGGCTTCTTTCAAGCTGACCGTCGCGCGCTCCACCTCGTCGATCTTCGCGCGCAGGGCGAGTTCTTCGCGAATCAGGTGCTCGGTCATGGTGTGTAGGTTGCGACCGAGCTCGTTCAGCTCGTGCGCTCCGCCCTCGGGTACGGAAAAGCGCCGAGCTCCGGTCGCGACGCGCTCCGCGGCCCGTGCCAGTTCGTCCAGGGGCCGAACGATCAGCCGGGTGAGCGCGAAGTAGGCGGCCACCAGCAGTAGCAAGCCGACCAACAGCGAATACAGGCCCAGCAGGCGAACCAGCGGCGCGGCGCGCGCGGCGCTGTCGTCGGTGCGCAAAATGGCGGCGACCGCGCCATGCGCGCTCGGCACGACGACCAGGAGCGCGCGTTGCTTCTCGAACTCGACCACGCGTTCGCGGCCATCATCGACGCGGGCCGGCAGCAGATCGACGATGGCCGGCTCGCCGGCGCGTGCCACCGGAACACCGTCCACCCCGTACACGCCAATCGCCGCAACCCCTTGTGAACCCACCTCGGCGCCGAGCAGGCGCATCAGCTCCGTTGCTGAACGATGCGAGCGTGCCTCGGCAACCTGACCTGCGACCGCGCGACCGAGCGCTTGGGCGTGCGCCTCGCGCAGCTGGCGCAAGCTGAAGCTTGCATAAGTGGCGACGGCCAGAAACAACGGCACGAAAGCGAGCAAGAACAGCCCGCCCAACCGCAGCAGGATCTGGAGGCGTAAACCGGCGCGCACTCGCGTAACCGTATCCGACCTTTTCGCACAGTCCTGGTTTCTGGCAAAACTCGCGAAATCGCGCCGAAAAGTGGGCCATTGTCGGCGCGGTTTGCTAGCGGGTGGCAGCACATGGACCCGCTCGTGCGCTCGGCCCTTTGGGTGCAGCAAGTGATCACTCGCAGCTCCGGCCTGGTGTTGAGCTTCGCGCTGAGCGGCTACCTGGTGTGCTGGGCGGTCGAGCCACCGCCCCTGCTGTGGAGCGTGGCGGCCGTGCTGCTTCTCGCAAGCTCGCTCGGCTACCGCTTATTGAAACGTCTGCGCGAGCATGCGTCGGGCGAGACCACTCGCCTCGACCTCGAGCTGTTCACGCACTTGGTGGTGCTGGCCTACGGTGTGATCTTGCACACGCCCGGCGGCTTGGACGGACCGTACTACCCTGCGGTGTACGCGCTGGTGATGATCTGCGCAAGCTTCGCCAAACCGGTGGCGGCGGCAGGCACGCTCGCCTTCGCAATCTTGACGGAGGCCGCGCTCAATTTCATTGCCTGGGATGGGAACGCCACCTATCGGCTCTTGCCGCACGCGGCTTTGCTCGGCGTATTCGCGTTCCTGAACATGCTGGTTTTTCGCGCGGAAATCGCGCGAATCCGCGCGCTTTCGCGGCAGCGCATCGAGACCGAGCTACGCAAGATGAAAGATGCGGCGCGCTCTTATCGCTTGCTGGGCGCGCCCACCGCCGCCGGCGAACGCGCCACGCTGTCCAGCCCGGACGCCGAAGAACGCCTGCTGCGCTCGGGAGTGGACGAGATCCATCAAGCCGTCGAGTTTGCGCTGATCTTGCTGTGCCGTACGCTCGGCCTGCGCACGGCGCTGCTCTTGGGCTTGGACGCGGCCGGTAGCCAGCTGCACATCCAGGAACTGTCCAGCACGGAAGATGGCATCGCCAATGGTCCGTTCAGCGCGAGAGACGGCATCTTCGGCGCCAGTCTGGCCAAGGGTTCCCTGCTCGCCATCGCGGGACCAAAGGCGGGGGCGCACGTGCCGTACTACACGCGCAAGCCCGCGATTGGCGCGGTGTGCGCGACGCCCCTGCTCGATCACGGCAACCCGCGCGGGCTCTTGGTGGTGGATCGCGAATCGCGCGAACCGTTCAGCGCCGAAGAAGAGGAAACCCTGCGTTCCGCGGCGCACTTCGTGCTCCGGGCGATTGAAAATGAGCGCGTGTTCGTGCAACTCGACCGCGCCAAAGTGGAGCAGGGCAAGCTGTACCGCGCGGCCAACGCGCTGGCATCGGCCACCACCGAGGCACAAGTCATCGAAGCGGGCGTGAGCGGCGCGCGCGAGTTCGCTGCCTTCGATTTTGCAGTGGTGACCTTGTTCGACAAGAACTCCGGCGAACACGAGATCTGCGCGGTCAGCGGCGATGGCGCGGACGAGCTGGTCGGACAGCGCTTCAAGCACAACTCCGGGCTGGTCTCGATGGTCGTGGCCAACCGCCATGCCTTGCCCTACCGCGGCGACTACGATCCCTCTCACCAGACCGTGTTCACGCGCCGCCTGAGTCCGCCCGCCATGCCCTCGCTGCTCGTGCTGCCGCTCTTGGTTCACGATCGCGCGCTCGGCACGTTGGTGCTCGGCTCCCAGCGTCGCGCGGCTTTCGGCGACTCGGTGCGCCCCACGCTCGAGGTGCTGGCGAGCCACGTCGCCGTTTCGCTTTCCAACGCGCGCATGCTCAAGCGGCTCGAGGAAATGGCCACGATGGACGGCATGACCGGGCTATTCAACAAGCGGGCACTGCAAGACGTCGCCGTGCAGAAGCTGAAGAGCGCCCAGCGCTTCAACAAGCCGCTGTCGATGTTGGTCTGTGACATCGATCACTTCAAGCGCGTCAACGACACTTACGGTCATGACGTGGGTGATCTCGTGATCAAGGGCTTCGCGGACGTGCTCAAGCGCGTGAAACGCGACACCGATGCGGTGGGCCGATTCGGCGGAGAAGAGTTCGTGATTGTATGCGAAGAGACCGACGAGCGCGGCGCGCTCCTGCTCGGCGAGCGCATTCGCAGTGAGCTCGAAGCCACGTCTTTTCACACCGAGCTCGGGCCGATCAAAGTCACCTGCTCGGTCGGCGCAGCGCTCTTCCCGATCGCAGGACAAAGCTTCGAAGCGTTGTTCAAATCCACGGACGAAGCGCTGTATGCCTCGAAGCGCGGCGGCCGAAACCGCGTCACGCTCTGGACGCCGAAACTGCAGGGCTGCGCCGCCTGAACCCGCGGCAGAGGCCGCTACCCGATCAGCCGAAAGCTCATCTTTGCCGCACGCGCGGCCTCACCGTCTGCGTCATCCCGGTCGCCAATCACGAGGCAGCGTGCGGGTTCGACCTTCAGCAACTCGGCGGCGCGAAGATAGCCCTCTGGATCCGGCTTCAGCCGGCGCGGCCCGTTGGCTTCCCCGTTGGCGATGATCACGTCGAACAGACTGCGAGCACCCATGGCGTTGATCTTACGTTCAGCGGGGTAGTCACTGACCAGGGCGGTCCTTCCACCCCCCGTCCGGAACGCGCGCAGCTCGGCCAACAGCGTTCGCCGCGCGAAGCGGCTGATCCATTTGCCAGGTCGTTCCACCATCCAGCTTTGCACCACCATTTCCACGTGCTCGACGGGTAGGCTGAGCGCCTGTGCCGTGCGCGCCAGTTGGCCGGCAAAGGGGCTTTCGTGAGTCGTGGTCAGAGCGCGGCCGGCGTTTTGCGCTTCGCGCAGCGCTTCGTGCTCGTGCCGAAATTGACGCAGCGTCTTGATCGCCGAGCGGCCGAACAGCACGAGCTCGACGGCCATCGCCAGCCTGACCCAGCGCTGGGTGTACAGGGTACCGTCCAGGTCCACCAACCAAGCGTCATAGCGGGCGTCCGTCATGGCTCAGAGTTCTACTCCTTGGCTTTGCCGAAGATCTTGGAGCCCGGTGGCACCGAGCGCACGAGCCACACGTTGCCGCCGATCACCGAACCTTCACCGATCACCGTATCACCCCCCAGAATGGTCGCCCCCGCGTAAATCGTCACGTTGTCTTCGATCGTCGGATGACGCTTTTTGCGCGCGGGATCGTCGCTGTCCGAGCGGCGAACGCTGAGCGCGCCCAAGGTGACGCCCTGATACATCTTGACGCTGCGACCGATGATCGAGGTCTCACCGATCACGACTCCAGTGCCATGATCCAAGAAGAACCCGGGACCGATTTGCGCGCCGGGGTGGATGTCGACGCCGGTCAAGCCGTGCGCATACTCGGTGATGATGCGCGGCACGATTGGCACTTGCTCCGTGTACAGCACGTGGGCGATGCGATGCGCGGTGATGGCTTCCACCACGGGGTAGCTGAAGACGATCTCTTCCACGCTCTTGGCGGCGGGGTCGCCTTCGAACGCCGCCACGATGTCGGCGTTCAAGATGCGGCGCAGCTCCGGAATGCGCCGCAGCAAGCGCAATACGACCTCTTCACTCCAACCGGCGGGCCACGGAGTCTTCACGTGGCCGCTGCGCTCTTCGTACGCGAGCGCGCGCCCGATCTGATCGACCAGGATCTCACACGCGGTGTACAAGTGCTCGCTCACCGCGTAGCGCAGATTGTTGCGCGTCAGCGAACGCTGGCTGTAAAAGCCCATGTAGATCACGGGCTTCAGATAGTTGTACGCCTGGATCACCTGCCGTTTGTTGGGCAGCGCGGCGCTCTCGAGATTGTTGATCTCCTCCGGACCGTCGTAGCTCGCGACGACCGAATCGATCACGTCCTCCAAGTCACGAATGCGCTGCGGGGACGACATGGCCGAAACCCTAGCGCGAGCTCAGTTGGTCGTCACGACCACGCCCAGGGTGGAGGTGAACAGCGTGCCCGAGAGGGGGGGCCGGACGCCCTTCGGAAACATCTCTTTGTTCGACCAATCCAAGCGATTGTCGAGCCGAATGAGCAGATTCTTTCCGGGCAGGTAATCGAGCGTCACCGTGCCGGTCGTGATGGTGGCGCCGGTGATCGGGGTGCCGTTCACGGAGCCGGTCGTCACGCCGTCCTTGTCGCGATAGATTTCGCCGCGGCCCGCGACCGCGAACTTCTCGCACACGAGGTAACGCGCACCGAGCATGGCCCCGTACCAGGAATGGGCGCTGAAGGTCGACGCGGACAGCGAATCGCGCTGCTTTTCCACGGCGTAATCCGCGTTCAGCACCAGGTGCAGTGAGTCGATCGGGTCGGAGGTGATCAAAAGATCGACGAAGTGACGCCAACCGGAGCTGTTGTTGCCCGGGCGATCGAGCGTGCCGGAGGTGGAGCCGCTCGTGCCGGGGGAACATCCGCTCGGGCTATTCGGATCGAACACGGTTCCGGCTGCGCACTGCACGCTCACGGTGTCGTCGCGTTCGGGGCCGCCGAGATAGCCGAGTGAAGCGGAAATCCACTCGTGTGCGTCGTTGCGTGGCGCGTGCGCCGTGAGCTGCAAACCGAAGGTCTTGCCGGTGTTGTTGTCGACCGTGTTGTTCCAACCGTTCACCACCAACGCGCGCGCGCGTAGGTTCGGGATGATGTCCCAATTCGCACGCAAGCCCGTATGAAACAAGGGTTGGCCGTACCAGTACAAAGCGCCGCGCGTGTAGTTGATGTTGTCTTGGCTCTCGGCGACCTCTGCTCCATAGATGGTATCGAATTTGCCGAAGTCCAAGCTAATTGGGCTGCCTTTTCCGCCCGGTCGAAAGGAGGCGTAGGCTTGCTTGACGTTGCCGAGACCGTAATCCGCGTCGCACTGGCTGACGCAGCTCGAGTTGTAACGCTGGGCGCTCGGACCGAAGCGCAGTGATATCGCGCCACCGATCGGCTCGGCTGGGTGCGAGATGTCGAGCCCGGCCCAAGCCACGGCGAAGCCATTCGTGACATCATACGCGCGGATCACCGAGTTGCCGGTCGACTGAGGCTTGGGCGCGTTGTAGTTCAAGCTGAAGTACGCATCGGCGAACGCGCGCAACTCGAACGAGTCGTACCAATGCCCGCCAGCGCTGGCCGCAACTTCGGGCGCGGTGGGTTCGACTGGCGCCGTTGGTTGCTGCGGTGATGCCGTCGAGGCTGGAGCGAGGGGCTCCGCGGGCGCAGCCGGCGCAACCGTCGGCGCTGCAACTGGCTCGGTTGCAGCCGGTGCCGGAGGCGCGGCTGCCGGTGCCGGTGCCGCGGCGGCCGGTGCCGGTGCCGGTGCAGGTGCAGCAGGTGCAGGTGCAGCAGGTGCAGGTGCAGCAGGTGCGGGCGCGGCTGCCGGTGCTGCGGGTGCAGGCGCCTTTGGATTGGTCGTTTGCGCGAAAGCCGGTGCACTCAGCGCAAAGACGCTGCACGACAAACTCGCAGCACGAAACCGAACACCCCATTGCCTCAGCAACACCATCAAGCACTCCTCGGCTAAGTAGCGAAAACCCGTAGCCCTTCTACCACTACTGTTCCGCGTTTCGTTGCCGCTCGAAATGCTCTGCAAACAGTGCGAAGCGCCGCAAATGTTTCGTCGAAGGAGGCACTCCGCGATCATCCCGGCGGCGCCCGATGATGCCCTCGAGGCCCCGCTCCCCCGATCCAAAAGTGTAACAATTTACCACAGTTACCGACACCGACGCACGGCCAGCCGGCCGAAGATGCGGGTAATGTGGGGGCCGTTCGCTCATAAGGAGTGCGGCATGGAAAACGCAGGGAGCGCGCCCATGCTCAGGTTGACGTGTGCGCCGAGATCCGCGACGCGCCCACACTTGTCCCATTTTGAAATGCTTTGGGCCGCGCTGGCCGTTCTTTGCCTGACCCTGATCGGCTGCTCATCGCCCTCCGATCGCCCGGCAGGCTTGGCGGGCGACGCCGGCGCAGACAAACCCCTGCCGACGGCGGGCGGCTGTGAAGTCCCGAACCAAGGCTGCGACTGCGATCGCGCGGGTGAGGTCGTCGACTGCGGACAGGTCGAGCGCGTCTCGGGTGACTACGTGTCGTGCTCGATGGGCAAGCGCACATGCGTCGAGGGGAAGTGGGGCGCGTGCGTGGGCGACAGCATTGCAACCTTGCATGTTCCCGCAGGTCAGAAGCGCTTGCAGGGGTTGGGCAAAGGCGCCGCGTGCCCGGACAATCCCTGTGACCCGTACTGCCGCGTGATGGTCGACACGCCAGATGATTTGGGCCTGCCCGACGGTGGAGCCTTCACCAGCGACGGAGGGCTGCAGGTGGTGCCCGTCACGTCAGTCGGGCCGGGGCTGTGCACGTCGATGGTCGTCAAGCCGACGCCGCAAGATTTGACCGTGACCGGGACGAGCGCAGTCGGCAGCGGACCCCATGGCCTGCTCGGAGAATACTTCGATCATTTCAACCCGGAAAATCACAGCATCTCGGGTACACCCACGGCGACTCAGATCGATCCGAACGTCGAGTTCGATTGGTTCGACCAAGGGCCGCAAATAGCGAATTTCGGCGTGGATTGGTTCGCGGTGCGCTGGTCTGGCGTGGTCGTGCCACCGACGACCGATGCATTCGTGATCTGCACCGACACCGACGACGGCGTGCGCTTGTGGATCGATGATGCCGTGGTCGTCGAGGATTGGCACACGCACGCGAACACCGAGAACTGTAGCGTGCCCATGAACTGGAGCGCGGGTTCGACTCACACCCTGCGCATGGAGTACTTCGAGGTCCAGGGCGTCGCCAATGCGTCACTGCTCTGGTACAGCGCGACAGTCCCGAAGCAAGTGATTCCCGCCAGCGCCCTGTACCAAGAAGGGCCGCAGCTCGGGCTCCTAGTCGACGGCAATGCGCAGTTCACGATCGAGCTCGGCCCGGATGGCTGTTTCCCAGGCACACCCAAGCCCGCGTGGACGCTCGACCGTCTCGACCTCGCCACCATCGACAGCGACGGAAAGTTGAGCCTGGTCAACGCCGTTGCTGGCCCGATCACGGTGACCGCGTACCTGGGCAAGCTGAGCGCAACCGGAATCGTGAACGTGAAGGTCGACGCCACCGACACTTCCCTTGCCCCCGCCGGAAGCGCGGCGGCCTTCGACGACGCCGCGACGTCTTCCGACCCCGGCATGTTCCTTTACCCTTACGATCAAACCGTGCTGCCGATTGGCCTGCGCGCGCCGAAGATTCAGTGGGATAGCAAGGGTGCGAACGCCAGCGCGGTGAAGGTCAGCTTGCGTTATCCGGCGACAGGACCTGCGCTCTTCAACTGGTCCAAGATCGCGCCGGAGTCCACGCCGCCGACGCTGACGATGCCGCCAGAAGCCTGGAGGTCGTTCGAGCAGACGGCAAAGGGCCAAGCCGGGCAGATTTCAGTGCAGCGCTTGATCGGCGGGCAACCCAGGGAGGCAATGACCCGCACCATCAACTTCTCGAGCGCGCCCGTGCGCGGCAAGATTTACTACACGGAGTACCACCGCAACGTCAGCCAGAACCCGATGGTGGCAGATCCGAGCTCGGGGAATGCCGCGCAACTCGCGTTCGGCAGCAGTGATGGTTGCCCCGGCTGCCACACGATCTCGGCCAACGGAAAGACTTTCGCGACCACGAGTCGCACCGGATATCTCGGCGGTAGCCTGTCTGCTCCGAACCCATTCAGCAGCACGCTGGGCGGGATCTCTTCGATCAACAGCAGCGGCTCGTTATCGCCAATCGCGGACTTCCTGACCGGCTCGTCTCTGCCGAACTATCTAGCGGGCTCCGAGGACTGGCGTGGCTTCGCCTGGGCGCCGCTCACGCCCGACGGAAAGTACGCGCTGGTTGCCGACAATTTCTGGGGCAACACCAAGCAGAGCCTGGTTGGAATCGATCCCAACACCCGTCAAGTCAACACCGGGAGTGCCATGGCATCGGGTGGTTCTGGGACGGGCTTGCTCGCGCAATATTACCCATCCGCCGACTACACCGGGGTGCCGTGGAAGCGCATCGACCCGCAGCTGAACTTCGATCTGGCGGGCTCGCCGGGCGGCTCGATTGGCGTCGATTTCTCGGTCAAGCGCAGCGGTCAGATCCAAGCCTTCTTCAGCGAAACGTACAAGTTCGAAGTCGTGAGCACGAGCAACGACAGCTTTTCGCTGAGCGTCGCAGGCACGACCGTCAGCGGCAGCGGACCGGGCACATTGGTCGCGAACGTGGCGCTGACGGCTGGGGCGCTCAGCGCGTTCGAGCTCGATCAGATCAATGCGCTCGGCAACTCCAACGTGCAGCTGTTTTGGAGCAGCCCCTCCACGCCCCGCGCGCTGGTGCCGCAGTCGCAACTCTACCCGCCCGCGAGCGAGCCGCTCCACGGTGCAAACGTGGTGTACGCAGATGCGAGCGCCAGTGTTTCGCTGCTCGAGCCGAACATCGCGTCGCATTGGCTCGACCATAACCCGGCACCCGGCGTCGGAACCGACCACTTTACGTCCACCTGGGACGCGTGGGTCGAGTCACCGTATACGGGCTCCGTACAGCTGTGTCTCGATGCCGACGACGCGGTGACGCTGTACCTCGACGGCTCCGCGATCCCGTACGCGAGCAGCACCGCCCCGGTGACGACCCTGTGCGGCGCGGCCCAGAGCTGGGCTGCCGGCGAAAAGCACCGCATTCACATCGAGCATTCGGACGACACCGGCGACGCGAGCCTCGTGCTGAAATACAAATACGGAGCGGTCACCGAGCAGGTCCCGACCACGAATCTGTATCCATTCACGGACCCTGCGCCCGCCAATGGGCTGACCGCCACCTACTACGATCTCGCTGGTTTCAACCTCGGGCTGCCAGCGAGCCAAGTGAGCCCCCGCGCATTTCAACGCTTCGATCCGAACATCGACTTCGACTGGCTCAGTGGGCGCCCGAACTATTCACTGATTTCGGCCGACGACACGTTCAGTGCCCGTTGGACCGGTCGCATCGACATGCCCTGCAGCGGGCTATACGAGTTCCGCAGCAATGGCGACATCGATGACGGTGGTCGACTCTGGATCGACGACACGCGCGTGATGGGTCGTTGGAACAAGGGACCTCTGAGCGGCGCGGGCTGGTTCGCTGCAGGACCTCACGACTTCAAATTCGATTGGTACGAAGGCAGTGACAACGCCACGGCACGTCTGCAATGGAAGACCCCCTGCACGGGTTCGCCGGGCCTCGTCACCATCCCGACCAGCGCCTTCACTCCCAACTCGAGCTCGTCGCCGTATACCCGAACCACCGGCTACGTGATCGACGGCGGCGACAACGGCAACAACTCCAGCTACTGGGTCTGGAAACTGCCCACTACGTCGTCGCCTACCCCCGAGGATGTCACGAGCGCGAGCGCAGGCAACTGGGGCCTCGGCAGCACCAGCATGATGGTGCCCTCGTTTTCGCCAGACGGCAGCAAGCTCGTATTCATCGATGGCGACTCTTCCGGGGGCGCGGGCTGGCGCAAGGGGCTCAGTACGTTCGACTTCGATCAGGCCGCAAAGCTATTTCGCAATCGACGGCTGGTCACGAGCACCTGGCCGCTGGGCGACGCGCTCAAGTGGCCCAGCTTCGAAAGCGATTCACGCTCCGTGATCTTCCAATCCACCGTTCCGGGCGATTTCTGCTGCCGAAACAACTGGACGAAGTACGGCTACATGGGGCCCAGCAACTACTACGAGGATCCAGGCCGGCTGTGGTCGATCGACACGCAAGCAGCGAGCCCTACGCCAGTGGCGCTGACTGCGCTGAACAGTGGCGAACGAGCGGTCGACGCCAACAAATCCTACCAACCGACCATGCTGCCGGTGGCCGCGGGTGGCTACCGTTGGGTCGTCTTCACGAGTACGCGACCTTACGGCAATACCCTCAATCTACCGAGCGTGCAGCAGGACTTCAGCGACCCTTCGAGCTATGCGAGCTCGAGCTACACGGCCATGACCAACACATCGGACATCCAGAGCCAGCTCTGGATCGCCGCGATCGACGACTCGCCCTCGGGCGCCAGCGATCGCAGTCATCCCGCCTTTTGGTTGCCCAGTCAGAACTACTCCATCTCGTCGGCGGCCAACGGCTTCGCCAACGAACGCGCGGTTTGGGCGCTCGACTCGTGCCACCCGACTGGGCTCACCCCGGCAGGGAAATGTGAGCTCGACGAGGATTGCTGCGGCGGCGCGGGTCCGGCCAGTAGTCGCACTGCCGCTTGTCGCATCGATACACCGGTCAACATGCCGGTGACGCGGCATTGCCAACCGCTGCCGCCGAACGGAGCCTGCATTGCGGTCGGCGCCGCCTGCAGTAGCACTGCCGATTGCTGCAGCGGCACGGTCTGCAGCGCCGCTGTGTGTACGGCGCCGCCCGCGGTGGCGGCCGTTCTCCCGCAAAATTACGAGCGCATCTACCACGCGGATTGCAAGGACGGCACCAAAGTCGTGTGGCGCTTCCTGGATTGGCAGACCGAGACTCCGCCGACCGGCTCGCGCCTCGAGTTCTTCGCCGAGACTCAGGCCGATCCCACGCAGTTTTCGACTTTGCCCGTGGCCCCGAACGCGGTCAGCTCGGATACCGTCGTCGCCGTCGGTGTCGCCAGCGGCGCGCCAATCACGATCTGGACCGGCAACGCGGTCGATCCGTTGCTCGAAGACAAGATGCTCAAGAGCCAAGAGTATCTGAAGGTCACGGTGCGGTTCGTGCCGAACGCCGAATACAGCCAGAGCCCGATCCTGAAGAATTGGCGCCAAAGCTACAGTTGCTTACCCGCAGAATGAGCGCGGCGCGTTGACGATTCACCACTGTACGACCTGCTGAGTCACGGTGCGCGGGGCGGCGCGATCGAACGCTTTGCCCGAAATCGCCGGCATTTTGCCGGCAATGGCGCCAGCGTGGTCGAACCCGGCCGAGCTTCACACACGGCCTGACAAGTCCGGCGAGTTCTCACAAAACTGCGCGCGCAAAAGCGAACCCCATTAACCGCTCCTTCTCCGTGCCCGTTCGAACCTATCGGAGCGAAGCATGAGAAGTCGGGTTTTCTGCCTTGCCGCGTTGGCTGTGTGCGTCTTGCTCGGGACCGGTTGCTCTTCCGGGGGTGATGACAACCCGCCAATGCTGGCCTCCGAGGGCAACAAGCCAATGCCGACGCCGAGTGCGCCCGATGTGTGCGCGAACCACGAACCGGGTTGTCCCTGCGACCAGCCCGGCGAGACGACTGATTGCGGGCGCATCAAGCGCGTCGCCGGCGACTATGTTTGGTGCTCCACCGGCACTCAGACTTGCGACCAATACGGCTCCTGGGGCGCCTGCGTCGGCGATCAGGTCGCCGCTTCAGCGGAGTAGCTCGGCTCTTCGCCTTCGTCCGCCCGCGCGCTCAGCGGCGCTTGGGCAAGAACTTGCGATCGAACAGCCGCACCCGCCGAACCAGGAGGTCGAGCAGGAACAGCACGATCGCCGCGAGCACGAAGCGATTCCAGAGCGGACGGTAGGAAACGATCTTCTGGCCAGCAGGGTCGAACACGGTTGCGGGGACCGGATCGACGCTGCCGCCGCCAGCCAGCGCAGCGCGCGACAGGCGCTCGAGATCGGGATCGAAGCTCGCATATTCGCGGGGATAGGGATTGGTGACGTGGCCGTAGCTCATGGCCAGCGGTTTGAGCTCGCCGTTCTCGCCCGGCTTGGCGTGCTCGGCGCGCAGTAAGAACGAGCCGTATTGGTCGAGCGGGAAATTGGCTTCGTAGCGACCGGGCGCGGTCTGACGCATCGGCAGCTCACGGCGGGTGGCACTCGCACCCGAACCAGGGCCGGTCACGATCAGCTTGGAGACGATGCCGTTGTCGAAGCGCTCGTCGGCGGTGAAGGCGTCGACCACCGCGTGCACGTTTCCGCCCAGCACTTCGGTCTTCATGTCCAGCTCGCGGCGATGCTTGACGCGCATGTGCTCGCGCACCAGTTGGCCCCAGAACTTGGAAAAGCCCGACCAGCGCAGCCAGTCGATCGACCAGGTGTTCTTTACATCGCTGGTCCAGGCGACGGCCCAACCCAGACCCGCACGCCAACGCGCCAAGATCGGATCACCGCGCTCGCTCTGCAGCACCAGCTGGGCCGGCGCGGGTTTCAACTGCGTCGCGACATACCCGTGCAAGAGCGGCGCCGCGTTGACGGCGATGCCCTTCAAGAAGTCGGCGGGGGCCGCTTGCTGCACGGGGAACCAGTCCTCGACCGCGGCCTGCTGCGCGATCAGCTCGGTTTCACGGGTGAAGATCTTGGGCAAGCTGTTGGGGTCGGGCACCGCATGAAAACGCCCACCTCCGGTGTCGGCGATCATCCGCAACAAGTCTTGGTTCGCGCCTTCGCCCAAACCGACGGTCGTGACGGTGATCGCTTCCGACAGCATCGCCTGCACCAAATCCTTGATGCCTTGAGTCGGAGCTTGGCCGTCGGTGAGCAAGATCACGTGCTTTTTCCGGGCCTGAACCACGGACAGGTCTTGGTAAGCCATGTCCAAGCTGGAAAAAATTTCGGTGCCGCCCCCGGGTTGGATGCGTTGAATGTCGTTCTGAATGCGACTCCGGTAGCGTGAGGGCTGCATCTTCACGTAGCGCACGGGCGTCGAATCGAACGCGATCACCTCCAGCAGATCGTCACCCTGCAGGGTAGATAGCGTGGCTTTGCATGCGGCCTTGGCCATCTCCATCGGCAAACCGGTCATCGAACCCGAGCGATCGATGACCAAGGCCATGGCCACACCCGGCATCTCTTTGCGATGTTCGGCGTCCATGCGCACCGGCAACAGCCGCTCGATGGTGGAGTGAGCCCACCCACCGAGGCCGTAGCCCGC
>DASSMT010000009.1:0-3839 GCA_035688655.1 Polyangiaceae bacterium
CTCCTTTTGCGGCGCTTGCGAGTCCCCAGCTGAGTTCGCCGAGACAGAGGTGGTAAAAGGAGGCGTGCGCACCGTCCACTGCCTTTCGACGCTGCTCCTGGCAATCGCCGTGTGCTCGCTCTCGGGCTGCGGAAAGAAATCGTCGTCGAGCCCCGCCCCGGCCGACGCGACGCCGCCCGCGCAGGCTTCGCTCAAGCTTGCGCTCGACTGGGTGCCCGAGCCGGAGTTTGGCGGCTTCTACGCAGGCCGCGAGAGCGGCGCGTACAAGCGGCACGGGATCGGGATCGAGATCCAGGGCGGGGGCGCCGGGGTGCCGGTCTTGCAAATGGTGGCTACGGGCCGCGCTGATTTCGGCACCGTGGGCGCGGACGAGCTGCTCACCGCTCGCGCGCGTGGTGCGGATCTGGTGGCACTGTTCGCGGTGTTTCAGACCTCGCCCCAGGGCATCATGGTGCACGCCTCGCGCAAGCTGCAAAAGCTGGAGGACGCGTTTCATTCCGGCACGCTCGCGCTCGAGACCGGTAAGGCCTATGCCGCCTATCTGAAGCAGAAGTTCTCGTGGGAAGGCGTGAAGGTCGTCCCGTACGACGGCGGCGTCGCGCACTTTCTGACGGACCCGACCTTCGGTCAGCAATGTTATGTGACCTCGGAACCGATTGCCGCTCGGCAAAAGGGCGCGGATCCCACGGTGTTTCTCATCGCTGATTCGGGCTTCAACCCGTACGCCACCGTCGTCGTCACGCGCCGCGAGCTGCTGCAAAAACAGCCGCAGCTGGTCAAAGAATTCGTGCTCGCCACGCGCGAGGGCTGGCGCGAGTACCTCGACCACCCACAGCCGACCAACGTGTTGCTCGGCAAGTTGAACTCGTCGCTGGATGCCGCCACGCTCGACGCGGCAGCCGAAGCACAGAAGCCGCTGATCGAGAACGCGGAGAGTAAGCAGCACGGGCTCGGAAGCATGCAGCTCGTGCGCTGGCAGACGCTGGCGGATCAATTGCTGCAGCTGAAATTCTTGGATAAGCCGGTCGGCGTCGGGGATTCATTTCAGGCGCTCTGAGCCTTTGCGCAAGCAACAACACCAAGCGGGAGAGACGCTGTCATGTCATGGCGTAGAGTTCTTTCGGGGTTCGGTATCATGCTCACGCTCAGCGCCTGCGCGGAGCAAGAGCCTCGGGCTACCGCGCCCGCCACTCAGGCGCCTCCAGGCGCGCCCGAAAACAAGCAGCAAGAGGCGGCGCGCGCGCGGCTGCGGGCGGTGATCCGTGACCAATCCTTTCTCGAGCAAATGCCCATGGCAGAGCGCGCGAGCACCATCGTCGAGCCTTTCTTGGGGCACATGGTGATTCTGTACCTGGTCGATGATCGGGGCGCCGCGCGCGGCGCCCAAGCTGCAGATCTGGCTGAAAGCGGCGTGACGCACGAGGCGCTGCGCGCCGTGGTCGAATGGAACCTGGCCCACGTGCTGCCCGGACCCCTCAGCTGCACGAGCCACTTGCTGACTGAGCCCGCACACCACAACTATTACGAATCGAGCCGCTTGCTGCTCGACAAGCAATGGGCCGATCTGGCTCGCTTGGGGGGCACGGTGGTAGTCGCGGTTCCGAGCAACGACACGCTGTTCGTGGCCTGCAATCCGACGCCGGACACCATCCAGAAGCTGTCGGTCGCCGTGCAAAATACCTATCCCAGAGCGGCGCGCCCCGTCTCGCCCTCTTTGCTCACCTGGAGCGCGGACGGGTGGCGTGAGCTCCCTTCGCCACATTGAGTTTTAGAGGAGACGGAGACAAGCGCTGGTTCAACGCATGTGAGCCAATGCCGTTTGCCCAAAACGGCTTACATCCAAGACCGTGGTGATGGCGTCAGAAGACGCGACGTGAGCGCTTGGCGGCCAAGACCCAAACGTCACGGCGGCCTGGGCCGTACCGTTGGACGGTGGACGACTGCCGCAGCATCCCGCCGGCTGATCTCGTTCGCGCGAGGGGAGGCGGAGGTGACATGCTAGAACGATTTCCACGATGCGCATGGACGACGAACCGGCCACCAGCCGCGGCGAAGAGCTCTGTGACGCCGTGCGCGCGAAGGACGTCGCCCGCGTGAAGAACTTGTTGGACGCTGGTTGTGATCCAAACATCCCCGACCTTAGGCTTGGTCTCGACGGTGCCCCGGCCCTCCACGATGCTGCTGGCAGTGGCGCTTGCGATCTCATTGCCTTGCTATTGCGAGCAGGCGCCGACGTCGACGGCCGAAGTGCTTCTGGGTGGACCCCTCTGATGAGAGCATGCAACGCAGGCGAGATCGACGCAGCCCGCACGCTGCTGGACGCCGGTGCTGACCCCACGCTACGCAATGACGAGGGCTACACGGCTTGGGGGCGCATTCCAGGCTACTGTCGTGAGCTTTCGGAGCTGCTCGCCCAGAGAGACGGCGCCGGACCGCGGTGAAGTTTCGCGGCGCATCTCTCACCGATCCCTCCCGCCGCTGATCGCGGCGTAGGAAATCAACACGTCCTTGGCCGGACGGTTACGGCGTAAGCCCCCGAGGTCGGTTTATACAGTCCTCTCGCCGTTGAGAGGAATTGCAGCAACGCGGCGGCGAAGCGAGTGTCGACGGGACGAGAACGCGAAGACATCTCGAGACAGCTCTGTACTTCAGCATCAAGCGTCCTTGACGCGCGTGACACGCAGCCGCGAAGGATCGCGCGACCGGCCTTTCCACGAGCGGAAAACAAAACTCAAATTACCGCCGCTCACCAGCGCGGCTCACCGTGCCGCAGGCGCTTCCGTCAAGCGAACCAAGCCGCGCTGCCGCCAGCCGCTCTTCAACAACCATGTCGTCGCAGCTGCTGTGCAGGTTGGACCGATGCTCCGGAAGGTCGCGGGGAGCGCACTCGCAAAGCCATCGAACGAGCCCGCAGACGACAGTGGATCGAGTGTTGCGCTCTGTGAGTGCTTCCGGTGGTTCTGCAGCACGTACACGAGCGCATTGCGAACTTGCCGTGGGCTCTCCAACTCACGACTGTGAAAGCGTTCGGCCCAAAATCGACCGCGACGACGTAGCACGGAATTCACCCGGCGCGCGATGCGGACCATCAAGCCGCGGACACCGGACGAGAGGGCGTGGAGATCTTCGCTCTCCACGATCAGGTGCACGTGAGTGTCTTGGATCGAATAGTGGACGACCCGAAACCAATCCCGATTGCTATCCCTGAAGCCAGCGAGCAGCGTGCGCGCCACTCGCTGACTTCGAAGTGAACGGATCCATGCTCGCAGCGTGATATGTACTGGGTGCGCTTTACGGTGCGCCGGTCGCGCTCGATGCGGAGTTTGCCGCAAATGCGCAGCCCGCGGTCTACGACCCGCGCCGCGCCGGGCACCCCCGCGCGACTTCGACGCCGGAAACGAAAGCGTGAGTTGATTGGCACTCATGCAAGCCTCACCCTCAGCCAACGATAGCGCAAGGCGATCATTGCGCAAGCGACTTTCGAATCTTTCGTAGTCTGTGATTGGCACTCTGTCATGTTCGCGCATGTTCGCGCCGCCACGCGGCTCGCTCACAAATAAACATAGCCCTATTCAAACACTGGAGTGCGCGTTCGCGTGACGCCATTGCCGTTTTTCTTGGGGGTTCAACACGCCCCAGCCGCGCACCGGGGCCTCACCGTGGTGAGAAACTCCCGGATAGATCGAGCCGAGAAGCGCCGCGGTTCGCGCCGTCCGCGCGGCCCGCGCAGTTCGCGCAGTTCGCGCAGTTCGCGCCGCCCGCGCAGTTCGCGCCGCCCGCGCAGTTCGCGCCGCCCGCGCAGTTCGCGCCGCCCGCGCAGTTCGCGCAGTTCGCGCAGT
>DASSMT010000040.1:0-7232 GCA_035688655.1 Polyangiaceae bacterium
AGGCAGCCGGCTGTTCGTCGTGCGCAAAGGGGATAGCTGGCGCGCCAGCCTGACCACCGCCTCGAAAATGACCACCCGCCGCATGTTGATCAACTCTCCCGAGCAGGCGGGCGTCGAGGACACGCCGATCCACGGCGACAACGACAAATTTCCGGCCGACACCATCGCCGAGCTGCGCGTGCTGCGCACCGAAAAATATAGCTCAATCGCGCTGGTGACCGAATCCAAGCGCGAAGTCGTGTCGGGCGACCTGGCCGTTTCTCGCCCGGGGGAGTAAGCTGCGCCAACGTCGCTCCGCCCTCGTTGTTCCGCCTCGGCCGTTTCTGAATGAGTAAAAATCGCGTCTTCTTTCCGCAAGAAGCGCTCGACCGCTGGCTCGGAAGCGGTGAGGTCGAGCTCAGCCAGGGTTTGCTCACGATCAAGACCGAGCGCCGCCGCTATCGTCTGGTAGAAGCAGTGCGGGTGATGGCAGAAGTCAGCGGACTACCCGACCCACACGAGGTCATGGGCAAAGTGAAGACGGTCGGCTTTCTGAGTGAACTCGGCGCCTCGCTGCTCGGTGAGTCGATGGTGATTGCGGACAACGCGTACGAGATCGTGCCCGGCTGGCTCGGCTCACCGATCGGAACGTTCGCCGAGCATCGGGCCGAGTACTCGGGCACGCCTGCACCTCGAGCCAGCGCGCCCCCAGGCAGCGACGAAGAGTTGCTGGCTTCCTTCCTCGCGCGCAACCTGTGAATGAGCGCCATGGTCGACGTCGCCACGATCGCTTTCTATCTCGGGGTAATCACCTACTCGGTCGCTGCCACGCTGTTCTTCCTGGAGCTGGCTCGAAAGGACGCTGACCTCACGCGCGCTCAATGGGCGCCACGCCTGCTCGCCATCGGCGGCGGCCTGCATTTGGTACACGTGCTCGCGGCCAGCCTGTTCACGCACGTGTGCCCGATCGATTCATTGCACTTCGCGCTCAGTTTCACGGCGTTGATCGCCGTTGCCGCCTACCTTTTGCTGCGCAAGCGCCTGCGCTTGTCTGCGTTGGGCGCGTTCATCGCGCCGATCGCGCTCACGTTCCTGGTCGGCGCGCAGTTCGTGGGTCAGAGCACTGATTCCGCGCTCGGCGTCTCGCGTACGCTGCTCATGTTCCACATCGCGGCGAACGTGCTGGGCATCGGCTTGTTCCTGATCGCTGGCGCAGCCGGCTCCGTCTACCTCGTGCAAGAGCACCGCTTGCGCACCAAAAAGCGCGTGTCCTTGGGTTCGCGCCTGCCGCCGCTCGACGCACTCGATACCACCACGCACCGCTTGCTGCTCGCGGGCTTTCCCTTGCTCACCTTCGGCGTCGTCACGGGCGCCGTATTCAGCCGGCAACTGACCAACCCGGGTGGCGCAGAGTCGCTGCGCTCGCTGCTCGGCTATGCGACCTGGATTTTACTCGCGGCCGTGCTGGTGCTGCGAAAGACGGCCGGTTTCAGTGGGCGAAAAGCGGCTTACGGCACGATTGCAGGCGTCGTGTGCATGCTTTTGGTGCTGCTCTTGTACGTGGTGCGGTCGGGCAGCGGGAGCAATCTGTGATCGTCGTCGTGGGTCTGTCGCATCGCACGGCGCCGATCGCCGTACGCGAGAAGCTGGTACTGGAAGCGGCGGAGCTCCCCGATTTCCTGCGTGCGCTGGTGCAGCGACCAGAGGTCGGCGAGGCCTTGCTCGTGTCCACTTGCAACCGTGTGGAGCTGGTCGCTGCCGGTCGCGCGGGCTTCGATTCCGATCTGGACCAAGTCGCCAAAGCCTGCGTGGACGCCCTCGCCGTGCATTCGCCCGGCATCGCCTCGCATCTGTATGCACACACGGGCGGAGCTGCGGTCCGGCACCTGTTTCGCGTCGCGGCCTCGCTCGATTCGATGGTCCTGGGTGAGCCGCAGATTTTGGGCCAAGTGAAGGAAGCGTACGAGACCGCGCGCAAGGCCGGCACCGTCGGCTCGGTGTTGCACCGCACGTTGCCGCGCGCGATTCGCGCCGCCAAACGCGTGCGCACGGATACGGCGATCGGCAGCGGCCAAGTCTCGGTGCCGAGCGTCGCGGTCGACCTGGCGCGCGAAATTTTCGCCGATTTGGCCGGCCATTCCGCGCTCTTGGTCGGTTCGGGCGAGATGGCCGAAGCCGTCGCGCGGCTGCTCAAGATCGGCGGCGCATCGGTGGTGGTGGTCGGCCGAACGTTGGCCCGTGCCGAGGAGCTGGCGGGCGCGGTGGGTGGAACCGCGCGGCCTTGGTCCGAGCTTCAGCAAAGCTTGGTCGAAGCCGACGTGGTCGTGACCAGCACCAGCGCCCCTCACTTCGTGATCGACTATGACATGGTGAGTGCCGTGCGCCGCGCGCGCCGCGGCAAGAATCAGTTCTTCATCGACCTGGCCGTCCCACGCGACGTCGAGCCGCGCATCGAAACTCTCGATGGTGAGTTCTTGTACAACATCGACGACCTTTCCAAGGTGGTCTCGGACACGCTCTCTTCGCGCACGCGGGAAGCCGCCTCGGCCGAGGCCATCATCAGTCGCGCGGCCGAAGGCTACGATCGCTGGGCCGACAGTGAGCAGGCCACACCGACGATCGTTCAATTGCGCGCGCGGCTGACCGCCGCGTTGGAAGAAGAGCTCGCGCGAAGCCTGCGCGGCAAGCTCAAGCATCTACCCGAAACCGACCGTGCTGCCGTCTCGAAAATGCTGGAATCTGCAGTGAACCGCATCCTTCATCAACCGACCATCCGCCTGCGCCAGGCCGCCCTCGAGCGCAGCTCGGACGGCTTGTCGCTCGAGCAACTGACTGCCGCCATCAGCGAGTTGTTCGCGTTCGACGGCGAGAACGCGAGCGTCACCGAGAGCTTGCCGCCGGAGGGCGAGCTCGAGTCCGACAGTACTGGTCTTTCGCTCGCGCCCAAGGCGCGCGTCGTGGCTTCTCGTAGCTGATCGTGTACCGCCTTTTCTTTCAGTTCGTCTTGCGGTGGTTGCCGGCGGAGTGGGTGCATCACGCAGCGCTCGCAGGACTGCGTGGCTTCATGGCGCTGTTCGGCGCTCTGGCACGGCGCCTGCTGCGCACCAGTGATCCGCGGTTGGCCATCGACGCACTCGGCTTGCACTTCGCGCATCCGGTCGGGCTGGCCGCGGGTTTCGACAAGAACGCGACGGCTTACGAGGCTTTGGCGGCGCTCGGCTTCGGCTTCGTCGAAGTGGGCACGGTTACAGGCCAAGCGCAACCCGGCAATCCCAAGCCACGGCTGTTTCGCTTGCCCGCCGACCGGGCGTTGATCAACCGCATGGGTTTCAACAACCTGGGCGCGAGCGCGGTGGCGACCCACCTCACCACCGCGCGCAGCGTGCCGATCGGCGTGAACATCGGCAAGACCAAGGTCGTCAGCGAAGACCAAGCCGCGAGTGACTACGTGCACAGCACGCGCTTGCTCGGCCCGCTTGCGGACTACCTGGTCGTGAACGTGAGCTCACCGAACACGCCGGGCCTGCGCAATCTGCAAACGGTCGAGCTCTTGCGTCCGTTGCTGACAGCCGTGAAGGCGGAGCTCGCCAATGCTTCGCCCCGACGCCCGCTGCTCGTGAAGATTGCACCCGACCTGAACGACGCCGACATCGACGCCATCGCCGAGCTCGCGCTCGAGCTTTCGCTCGACGGCATCATCGCAACCAACACGACCATCTCACGCGCGGGCCTGCACAGCCCCGCCGCGGCCGTCGAGGCGTGTGGAGCGGGCGGGCTTTCCGGCGCGATTTTGAAGGCGCGCTCGCTCGAGGTGCTGCAGCGCCTGTACGCCAAGGTCGGCAAGCGCCTGACGTTGATTTCTGTGGGCGGCATCGAGAACGCCGAAGACGTCTGGCTACGCCTCGCCGCGGGTGCGTCACTGGTTCAGATCTATACTGGCTTCGTTTACGGTGGACCACTCGTGGTCTGGTCCCTGCAGCGCGGCCTCGCGCAACGCCTGCGTGCTTCGAAATTCGGCTCCCTCGCCGAGCTCGTGGGCAGCGCGGCGGCGCGCTCCAGCGCGCGCGCCTGAAATATTCGCGCAACCGAGCTGCCAGCGTGACCGAGACAGCTGTGTGCCTTCGTTCATGCATGAGCTGCTCCTGCAGCTGTTTCGCAATCGTCCCGAGCTTGCACCGGAACTACTGAGCGAAGCACTTCGGGTCGAGGTCCCCGTTTATACGCACGCGCGCGTCGAGTCTGCCGAATTCACGCAGCTCGCCCCTACCGAATATCACGCCGATCTGGTCGTGCTGTTGAGCAACGAAGAGCCGGTGCTCGGCATCGTGGTCGAGGTGCAGCTCGCGCCAAAACCACGCAAACGCTTCACCTGGCCGCTCTATTCTGCGGCCCTTCGTGCCAAGTTGGAATGTGATACGTGCGTGCTCGTCGTCGCACCCAGCGCCGAGGTTGCACGTTGGGCAGCGGAGCCGATTCGTATGGGGTTCAACTCCGTCAACGTGCCGTTGGTGGTCGGTCCTGGTGGAATTCCGGTCATCACGGATCCGAAGCGCGCCATTCACGCCCCGGAACTTGCTGTGCTTTCGGTCATGGCTCACGGCCGCGGTGACGTCGGCGTTGCGGTTGACGTCGCGTTGGCGGCTGCTGCGGGCGTCAGTGCGGTCGCCGAGGACCAGGTGGTGCTATATTCCGACATGATCCTAGCGGCGCTGAGTGAAGCCGCAAGAAAGGCATTCCTCATGCTTCCTCGAGGTTATGAGTTCCAGAGTCCGATCGGGCGTGAGTCGTTCCAAAAAGGGATCGAGCAGGGCATCACGCAGGGGATCGAGCAGGGGATCGAGCAGGGGATCGAGCAGGGCATCACCCAGGGGATGGCCAGGACCGTGCTCGAGGTGCTCGACGCGCGCGGACTGATCGTTACCGACGCCGATCGCCAGCGGATCCTCGGTTGCAATGAGCCGGAGCTGCTGGCGCGCTGGAGCCGCCGCGCGGCCACCGTGCTCACTTCCAGTGCGCTCTTCGAGTGAGGCGCGTGGAATCGGGTATCGAGCCCGGTCGCGACCACCGCCGTCTCGGTTTAGCAAGGCCACAAATTGGCGGAAATCACCACACGCGCCTTGCAGGAGCCTCGCACTCGATCTAGGTGAGTCAGCCTGCATGAGCAACGAATACCTCGACCGCGGCGTATCTCCGACCAAGGAGGACGTGCATCGCGCCATCGCCAAGCACTCGGCGGGTGAGGTGCCGGGCGCGTTCTGCAAGGTGATCGCGGACCCCGCAGGTGACCCGAGCATGGTCGCAGTGATGCACGCGGATGGCGCGGGCACGAAATCATCGGTCGCCTATCTCTTGTACGCGGAGACCGGCGATCCGAGCGCGTTCGCCGGCATCGCTCAAGATTCGCTGGTGATGAACACCGACGATCTGCTGTGCGTCGGTGCGACCAGCGGTTTTCTGGTCAGCAACACCATCGGTCGCAATGCGCATCGCGTGCGCGGCGACGTGATCTCGGCGTTGATCGACGGCTACGAGGCGTGCGCGGCGATGCTCCGGGAGCATGGCATCGAAATCACGCTGACCGGCGGCGAGACCGCGGACGTCGGTGATTTGGTGCGCACGGTGATCGCCGACTCCACGGTCTTTGCGCGTGTCCCGCGGGCTTCGGTGGCTGACTTCTCGCGCGTTGCAGCGGGCGACTTGATCGTCGGGCTGTCGTCGACCGGCAAAGCCAGCTACGAGCAGCGCGAGAACTCGGGCATCGGCTCCAATGGCCTGACGTTGGCGCGGCACGCGCTCTTGGCACATTCCTACGCCGAGCGTTTCCCGGAGAGTTACTCGGAGACCATCCCCGCGGACAAGGTTTACTGCGGGCGCTTTCGACTCAGCGATCCCTTGCCGGGTAGCTCGCATGACGTGGCTTGGGGCTTGCTCTCGCCGACGCGCACGTACTTGCCCATCGTGCGTGCGATTTTGGGCTCCAACCTCGCTCCGCACGTGACCGGGATTTTGCATTGTAGCGGCGGCGGTCAGACCAAGTGCCGCGGCTTCGGCAAGGGCCTACACTACTTGAAGGATGCGCTGTTTCCGACGCCCGCGCTGTTTCGGACCATTCAAGACTCCGGCATCGAGCCCAAGCAGATGTATCAGGTGTTCAACATGGGCCATCGCTTGGAGCTGTACGTGCGCCCGAGCGCGGCTCGGGGAGTGATCGAAGCTTCGGCGCGCTACGGGGTCGAGGCCAAAATAGTCGGTCGCATCGAGGAAAGCGCCGGGTCCGAGGCCAATCGCGTCACGATCGCCGTGGACGGGCGGAGCTTCGAGTACGCCTGAGGCGTTTCGTCTGCGAGAATCGATGGCACGCACCCACTTTACCTACGCTACCCGCAAGAGCGCCCTGGCGCTCGCTCAATGCCGCGCGCTGGTGGCTCGCTTGCAGCAGCTGCACCCGGAGTTCAGCTTCGAGGAGCTGCAGGTCGTGACCACCGGAGACCGCATTCAAGATCGGGCCTTGAGCGAGATTGGTGGCAAGGGGCTGTTCATCAAAGAGATCGAAGAGGCGTTGCTCGATGGTCGCGCAGACTTCGCCGTGCATTCGTCGAAGGACGTGCCTCCGGAGCTCGCACCATCGCTGAGCGTGGACTGCTTTCCCGAGCGCGAAGACGCTCGCGACGTGATCGTCACCCGTTCGGGTGAGAGCTTCGACGCGTTGCCCGGCGGAGCCACGATCGGCACCTCGTCGCTGCGGCGGCGCATTCAGCTCAGCGCGCTGCGCCCGGATTTGCGCTTTTCGATCCTGCGCGGCAACGTCGACACCCGCATCCGCAAATGCCGCGCCGGTGAGGTCGAGGCGATCGTGCTCGCGCACGCCGGGATGATTCGCCTGGGAGTAGCGCACGAAGCGAGTGAAGTGCTCTCCGCCGAGCGCTCCTTGCCCGCCGTGGGCCAGGGCGCATTGGCCGTAGAGCAGCGCGCGAGCGACTCCGAGGTGGCCGCCCTGCTCGCCAGCGTGTCGCACCCAGAAACGAAAATTGCCGTCCTGGCCGAGCGTGGCGTGATGCGCGCGGTCGAAGGCAATTGCCAAACGCCGGTCGCCGCTTACGCGCTGCGTGAGGGCTCGCAAATCTGGCTGCGCGCCCTGCTCGCCGAGCCCGATGGCTCGAATCTGCGAAAAAATGAGCTGCACGCGCCTTGGCCCAGCACCGACGGCGAGGCGACCGCCCTGGGCGAAAGCCTGGGCCGCATGCTCCGGGGCT
>DASSMT010000053.1:0-189524 GCA_035688655.1 Polyangiaceae bacterium
GCCCTGGGCTTTCGCGGTCGTCAATCGCGGCACCGAGGCGGCACAGGTCGATTTCGACGCGCGTCTGCTCTCGCTCGAGATTCAACTCCCCGAGCCCGCGCCCGAGGCAAAAGCCGAAGGCAAAGCCCCAAAGCCCGCCAAGGCCAAGAAGCCAGCGAAGCCGGTCCTGTGCCGTCTGCCCGCGGACGTCGTGCCAAACGCCGTCGATCCAGCGCTCGCGATCAAGCTCGAGCCGGGGGAGGGGCTGGTTCAGAATTTCGATCCCCGCCTGTATTGCCTGGGCAAGACACCGTGGCCGTTGGTCGAAGGCGCGCAAGTGAGCGCGCGCTTGGGCTGGCCGCTCAAGATGAAGGTCTCGTGGAAGGCGGGCAAGCGCCAAGAAGAGCCTGCCGTACAACGCGAGCCGTTCGTGGCCGAGCCAATCGAAGCGCAAGGCTCGTTGCCGGGCGCAGAGCCCCCTGACTCGAGTGAGCGGCGAATCAAAGAGCTGACCGGCACCCCTTTCACGCTGGGCTCGAATTTCGCGAATGAGGTCCGCACGCCACAGAGCGAGCCGCCCGCTACTCCCTCCCCGGCGCTTGAATTGAGCGTCTCCGGCAGTGACGCCCTGGACGAGAGCGCGGTCACCGCCACCACCACGATCACCAACCGCGGTCGGCGCAAGCAAGATCTGTATTTTCGACGCGAGCTCGTCACCTACGAGGTGAGCGGTCCGGACGGTGTGTTCGAGTGCGATCCCAAGCCCGATCTGCGCGCGCCCGCGGATCGTTCTTCCGTGCAGACGCTGCGGCCCGGCGGCAAGTTCTCCGCGGTGAGTCGCCTGATCGAGATGTGCCCGGCGCATGCGTTTGCGCGGCCCGGACTGTATTTGGTGCACGCGCGCTTCGACGCGGCAGATCCGGCCACCGATCTCGGGTTTCAGGCCTTCATGGGGCGCCTGGTGTCGGCAAAGCCGGCACTCGTGCGCGTGCGCCGGGGCGAGCTACCGTTCACGCCGTTGAGCAACGCGATGCGCGTGCACGTCGGCGAATAGCGTGTAGGTGCAGCTGAGCAAGCGCGCGCAATCGCCGGCGCTTTGTCGTGTGCGCGCAATGTCGACTTTTTTTGCCTCAAGCAGTGCGCGCCTCGACCGTATCAAGGATGGAATGGCTCGACTTTCAGTAGCAACGAGCGCACCGAGGAGCACGCTGCAGCTCGAGGTCGGGTCGTTGGTCGACCGCCGCTACCGCTTGAAGCGCGAGATCGCGCGCGGCGGTGCCGGCGCCGTGTTCGAAGCCGAGCACCTGTATACGAACCGACCCGTCGCGATCAAATTGTGCGTTGGCGAGTACGCGCAGGTTCCCGAGTCGCGACGGCGGCTGTTGCTCGAAGCGCAAGCGCTCAGCGCAGCGCGTCACCCGGGAATCGTGCATGGCTTGGATGCGGGTGAGACGGAGGATGGCACGCCGTACTTGGTGATGGAGCTGCTGGAAGGCCGCACCCTGGAAGGGATTTTGGCTGTCCGGCGGCGCATTGGCGTGGCTGACGCCGTGTACGTCGGCTTGCAGCTCTGTGATGCGCTGGCTGCCGCGCACGAGCGCGGGGTCATTCATCGCGATCTCAAGCCGAGCAACATCTTCATTTCGCGCAGCGAATCCGGACGCGAGTTGACGAAGCTCATCGACTTCGGCATTGCGAAAATGCCCGAGCAGAATCTGAAGCTCACCCGGCAGGGCGCGGTGCTCGGCACCCCGGAATACATGGCCCCCGAGCAGCTCTTGGCGCGCGAGGACGTCGATGCGCGCTGCGACATCTACGCGCTCGGCGTCAGTTTGTACGAAGCCTTGGCCGGAACGGTGCCCTTCGAGGGCACGTTCGGAGAAGTGTTGCTCAAGGCCTCGACTCAGCCGCTACCTCCCCTGAGCGGGCGCTGTCCCGACATTCCCCCGCAGTTGGCGGTCGCAATCGAGAAAGCCTTGGCACGCGATCCAGCGCAGCGTCACGCGACCGTGCGCGAGTTCGCCGAGGCGCTGAGCCACGTGCCCACGGGCGATGCCGTGCCCACCTCCTTGCTGGGATTGCGCGCAGCGCTGCCGCCGCCGCTGGCCATGGCATCTCAGCGTTCCGCAGCCGTGGGCCTCCTGCCTGCTGCGGAGGCAGCGAGCCCGCCCTCGCTCCGTGAGCCGGGGGCGACTCGGCGCCGCTTTGCCCGTGCGCCGTACGTCACTCTCGTGCGTATCTCGTGCGCGAACGGAACCTGGCTCGAGGGTCGCAGTGAAGATATCTCGGTCGGTGGCTTGCTGGTCCTGGCTCCGCAAGCGTTCGGCCAAGAAGAGCGCGTCAGCGTGCGCTTTGCTTTGCCCATCACGGGCAAGTTGATCGCGGTGCACGCGGTTGCGCGTTGGGTGAAGAAGGCTCGTGGCACCGGGGCGATCGGCCTCGAATTCGCGGCACTGGCCCCCGACCAGCTGGCGGTAATCGAGCACTACGTCACTGCCATGGGCGGCGAATGAGCGCCGCGCTTCCAACGTATGAGCGGGGAAGTCGTTTTGGGGTCGGGGCCCCAAAACTCCGGGGTGGGGCCCCGCTGGATTCACTCCAGCGGGTGCGGGGGTGACGCGCTTCGCGATCCCCGAAGGGGGGAAACCCCCGACGACCGAGGCGCTGAAGCTTCCCTCAGTTGCGCGGCGCTTTGTACAAATCGAAGGCGCCGCTGCCGTTGTCGGTCGCAAAGTAAATGCTGCACGAGTCGTTGGACAGGGTCGGATCGGTCTCTCTCGACATGCCGCCCGTGTTGTTGAGAGACGACAGCGCGCGGGCCGGGCCTTCCGGTGTTCCGTCGGGTTTCAATCCCACCGCGAACAGATCCGTTGCTCCGGAGTCGTTCGGGTCGCAGCTCTCGTTGAGCGAAGGGTTGCGAAAGAGCAGCAGGGTGCCGTCCTGGTTGACCCACGGTGTTGCGTCTTCGCCCGCACGCGGGCACTCGGCCTTGCCCACCTTTAGCGTGAGCTCCAGCGGCGCCGGGGCAGGGGGGCCATCCAGGTTCGTCGGCTGCCAGAGGAGCTCTGCGGCGCCATTGCGCGTGCTCATCCAATATACGTTCCCGGTCTTCGGCGAGAGAGCCACACTATAGTCGTCGGAGCCCTGCTCATTGATCTCCCCGGGCATGAGCTCCTCGTTCGTCAGCGTGCTGGGAGCAGACCAGTTTGCCATGTACAGCTTCCGCTCTCCCGCCTCCTTGCGATCGAAGAACAGGTCGCGGTCGGCAAAGCCCTTCGCCAGGAGTGGCCCGCTCTCGACCTGTCCCTGGGCAGTCACCGGAGTGCCCATCCCGCTGACCGGCGAGACGGCATACAAGATCCTCGCGTTGTCTGCAGCGCCTGCGACGTAGAACAGGGCCGAGCCCAGGCTGGCAGGGCGCGCGAATCGCTTGCTCGCCTGTGCGCTCTGCGAAAGCAGCTTTTGCGGGCTGCCGAACTCCAGCCGCGTGTAGTCCGTACACTTTCGGCACTTGTAGGTGCCGTCTTGGCAATACTCGCCCGTCACACACAACTCGCAGCCCGCCGGCGGTTTTCCCGCGCTGCCTGCACTCGGGCTCGCTCCGCCGCGGCCGCCGCTCAACGCGCCTCCCGCGCCATCTTCGTTGCTGCCGCCCTCGCCAGCTTCATTGTCGGAGTCTCCCGCAACGCCTGCGCCGCCGCCCGCGTCCGGAGTGTCGCTCGAGGTGAACGCGTCACCGCTGCAGGCTGCGCCCACGCCAAAGCAGACGAGCGAAGCAACGCTCAATGCGAGCAGCCGCGGTCGCCGACTCTGCTTAAATAAGCGCAAGCGCATCGTGCCAAATCATGCGCTAGCAAGGCAGGGCTGGCAAACTTCACTTCTTGTCGGGACTCGCGGCGCGCTTCATTTCCGCGAGCTCGGCCAAGTTGGCTTTGGGGCGCGGATCACTCGGATCGAGTGCGAGCGCGCGTCGATAGGCACGCTCGGCAGCCGCCAGATCGCCTTTCTTTGCCAAGGCCGTGCCCAGGTTGATCCACGCCGAGCCGAGCTTGGGATCGAGCTTGGTTGCCTTGGTTGCGGTACTGATCGAAAGCTCCAGCTGCCCCGCGAGGAAGTAGGCGTACGACAAGTTGGAGACGTAGGTGGCACGATCGGGAGCGAGCGCTACGGCCCGGTCGAGCTCCGGCAGCGCCTTTTGGGTTTGATTTTGAGCCAAGTAGGCCGCGCCCAAATCCCCGTGCACTTTCGCGTCGTTGGGCGTGAGCGCCGCCGCGCGCGAGAAGGCCCGGATTGCCTCTGGCACTTCCCCCTGAATCAAGTGCGCGGTGCCCAGGTTGGTCAAGCGCTCGGCGTTGTCCGGATCGAGCTCTGCGGCACGGCGCAAGCGCGTCAACGCCTCTGCCGGCTTGCCCGTGGCCAGCAAGGCCACGCCCAGGGCCGATTGTGTCTCGGCATCTTCGGGCGCCAACTGCTGCGCCCGGTCCAGCGCACGGAGGGCCTCGGGCGCGTTGCCCAGGATCAAGAGCAGACGCCCGCGCTCCACGAACGCGGGTGCATACCCATCATCGAGCTTGAGCGCAGCGTCGACTTTGCGTAATAGCCCGAGCATTGCCGGGTTTTGCGGGGCGGCAGCGAAGTCAGTCGGGATATCACTGCTGGCGAGTGCCACGCGGACCAACCCGATCTGGGCCGCGGGATCTTTGCTCGAAAGCTTCTGCGCTTTCTCGTAGTGCGCCTTGGCGGCGGTCAAATCGTCGTTTTGGTAGGCGCGATCCCCCGCCGCAAGCTCTAGGTCATAAGGTTCGGCGGAGCCGCGGGACAGGCCACCCGGAATCGCCTTGTTGCCGGCTACGGCCTGGGGTGTGGTCGCACCGGGCGAGCTCTCGGGAGCGGCAGCGGGCGCGGCTGCTTTGGCGGCGGGCCTTGTCTCCGGGCAGGCGCTCCCGGCGCTCGCTCCGGCGCACTTGGGAGCGCTCGCGAGCGGCGGCGGTGCGTCGCTCACGGGCGGCGGCGTGGTCGTCGGGGTCGCGCTCGCGGCCGGTGCGCTGGTCGTCGTGCTCGCTGGCGCGGGCGGCACCGCTCCTGCCGCGGCACACGCGCCGAGCGCAAAGCTGCCCGCCGAAAGGACGAGCCAGGCAGTCAGCCCGTGTTTTTCGTAGATCGGCATGCGAGCTTCAGGGTGCGTCGTGCCGCACGCTGTGCTCTTTGCCGTCGTACCGCAAGAGCGCGCGCTTGCCGTCGATCTGCGTGGCGAGCGATACCGGTCGCTTCCAAATGCGCACCAGGCTGGCCATCGTTTCGCGCGCGTAGTCGTTGCGTAGGTCGACGCCTCGGTGTTCGTGCACCAAGAGCAGCTCGCCGCGGTTCTCGTAGTTCGCGTCTTCGACGAAGATGGTCGGATTGCCGAAGTTGGTGAGCTGCGCCAAGAGCTTTTCTTTCACGGCCTGGAACTCGCGCGTGTCGATCTCGTAGCGCTCGTTGCGGTTCGACCAATTGAAGGTGAACATCTTGTTTTCCATCGCGAATTCCGGGGTCAGAAACTCGTCGATGAAGGTCACGTCGTTGTACAGGGCGCGCACCTCGAACACCTTTTGCTTGCCCAAACCGAGGCGCAGGTCCCAATTCTTCTTCACGTCCAGATCGTCGCAGTCTTCCCACTCTTGACCGAACTGGCCCTTGTCCCAACGCTCTTCGATGTTGCGATACAGCTCGACGCCGAGCTTGTACGGGTTCAAGCGCCCGCCGCTGGTGGCCATCACGCCCGCGTTGTTCTCCGCGTAGTCGACGATCTCGCTCCAGTCGCAGACATTGCTGGTCATCATCTTGGAGTGCCAATACGAGGCCCAGCCCTCGTTCATGATCTTGGTCTGCATCTGGGGTACGAAATAGTAACCCTCGTCGCGGATGATGCTCAGGATCGCGCGTTCCCAGCGCTCGAGCGGCGCATTCTCGAGCAAGAACAACAGCACGTCTTGCTCACGCTGGGCCGGGAACTTGCCCTTCTCGAGCTCGCGCTCGGCCTCCATCTTCTTCTTCTGCTCTTCGATGTACTCGCTCGGGTTGATGAACTCTTCCATGTAGTCCTTCGAGCGAAGCCGCGGCACTTCCACCTGTGCCGGCTCTTCGTCGGGACGCGAGTCACGACGGCGGACCACGAAGCGCGACCAGGGGTCGATCAAGTTCTCCAGCGAAAGGCAAACGTCGATGAACTCTTCCACTTTGTGGATGCCGTAGCGATCCACGATCCGGCGCACGGCAGAGCCGTGGTTGGCCATCTTGTCGACCCAGCGCCGATTGGGATCGTAGCCCTCTTTCTTGCGTCCAATCGGATCGGCGATGTGCTCGCCGGCGTCCAGATCGGTGGCACGGAAGGTGAAGTTGTTTTTGAAAAAATCCACGTGCCCGAAGACGTGACACATCACGAGCTTCTGGTCGGTCAGGCTGTTGCCTTCGAGCAAATAGGCGTACGAGGGGTTGTTGTTGATCACCATCTCGTAGATCTTCGATAGGCCGTATTCGTAGCTCTTGCTGAGCCGCTCGTACTCCATGCCGAAGCGCCAATGGGGGTAGCGGTTGGGAAAGCCACCGTACGCCGCGATCTCGTTCATGTGGTCGTAGCTGAGCATCTCGAACACGACCGGGAAGAAATCGAGTCCGTGAGCGCGTGCGATTTTTTCGATCTTTTCCTGTTCGTCCCTCAAGTAGCGCGGCAGCGTCGTGTTGGTGGCAAACTGCGACATGCTTCCCTTTATTTCCCTTTGCCCAAGAACTCTTTGATGCTGCCGACGACTGCGTCTCGATCACGGATCTCGCTCGTGATCACGCGCTCGTCGCTGGAGAAGTGCTCGCGCAAATCTTTGACGAACTGCCCGGAACCGTAGGGACTTTCGACCTGGCCGTAGGCGAACATGTTCACCTTGGGCAGGATTTCCTTCTTCATGAGCTCGATACACGTGAGCGTGTCGTCCATCGACCAATTGTCTCCGTCCGAAAAATGGAACGGGTAGATGTTCCACTCCGTGGACGGATAGTGCTCGTCGATGATCTGAGCACACAGCCGGTAAGCGCTCGAAATCATCGTGCCGCCGGATTCGCGCGTGCGGAAGAACGTTTCTCGGTCCACCTCCCGGGCCACGGCGTCGTGGATGATGTAGCGCGACTCCAGGCCCTGGTATTGGCGGCGGAGCCAGGTATCGATCCAGAAACTCTCGATGCGTACGATCTCTTTTTGCTCGTCACCCATCGAGCCGGAGACGTCCATCATGTACAGGATGACGGCGTTCGCGACCGGTTCGTGATCCTCTTTCCAAGAGCGGAAGCGCTTGTCTTCTTTTTGCGGGACGATCACCGGGTTGCCGGGGTCGTAGGCGCCACTGGCGATCGAGCGGCGTAGCGCCTCTTTGTACGTGCGCTTGAAGTGGCGCAGGGATTCCGGGCCGACCCGGCGGATCCCGGTGTAGCGATCCTTGGCGGCGATGATCCGGCTCTTGCCCTTGTTCTCGATCGCCGGCAGTTCCAGCTCTTCACCCAAAATGTCGGCTAGCTCGTCGAGGGTGATGTCGACTTCGAGCACGTGATCTCCGGCATCCTTGCCGGCTTGTCCCGCGCCGTCCTCGCCTTCGGCCTGCTCACCGCCGACTGGGTCGCCGGTTTCTCCCTTGCCCTGACCGACGCCACCCTTTTGCTTGTCCCCGAAGGTGAAGCGCGGGATGTCGATCTGCGGAATCGGAATCGAGACCAGATCCTTGCCCTTACGCCCGAGCATCTCGCCTTGCGAAATGTAGCGTCGGAGATTTTGGCGAATCTTGCCGCGAACGATGTTGCGGAACCGGGAATGGTCCTGATCGATCTTGAGCGACATTCAACGCCTATTCTTGCACGTTTCAAAGGTTTGCGGGTCTGCTAACGTAGGACCGGTGACTTTCGCACTACTCGGGCGCCGGCCGCGTTTCCGGAGCTCTGTTTCGACCTTGACCGCGCTCTGTGCGCTCTCGACGCTCCTGACGCTCTCGACCAGCGGCTGTTCGAGTGACAGCCCGCAGAATGGCCCCGGGTGCAACTTGGAGGCCCCGGCCGAGGCCGGTGCGCCGGGTGACTCGTGCAGCGTCGTGCCCACGACCGTGACCGGCCTCGCGCAAACGCACATTCCGGCGTGCTCGACGTTCAACTACCCAGACAACCCGCCAGCTGGCGGTCCGCACTATCCGATTTGGGCGGCTTACAAGAGCTATACGTTCCCGGTGCCGCGCGGGTTCTGGGTGCATGATTTGGAGCATGGCGCGGTCGTGTTCAGCTACAACTGTTGTGCTTCGTCCGCGGGCTGCGCGGACGAAGTAGCTCGCGTCCAGGCGCTGATTGACGCGATGCCGGAGGACCCGACCTGCTCCGCACCCGTGTCGCGCCGCGTGGTGCTCACCCCGGACCCGCTGCTGGATGTGCGCTGGGGTGTGAGCGCCTGGGGCTTCACTCTGCGAGCGGACTGCGTCGACGAACAGCTCTTCCGGGAATTTTACTTGAACCACTACGGTCACGGGCCCGAGGACTTGTGCGGCGACGGCACCGACTTCGGGGGCACGCCGCCCTGCCAGTGACGCTCTCCGCGCAGTGACGCTCTCGACCCGCGCCCTCGTCTTTGATAGAGAACCGTAAAGAAGAGAGTAGGGAAGTGGCGATCGGCGAGAAGTATCTGAGGTTTCGCTGCACCGGCTGCGGCAATTGCTGCAAGGAACCGCTTTTGCCGCTGACCGACGCGGACATCAAGCGCATCGTGCGCCACACGGGTGAAAGCAGTCATCAGCTCGTGCGCTGGGTCGATCGCAACGGCATCGACATGGACGACGAACCCGAAGCATTCGTCATGTTGCGTCAGGGCAAGCGGGTGATGGTGTTGCGTCACGAAGGCGGTGGTTGCCGCTACCTGGGCTCCGACGATCGCTGCACGATTTACAACCATCGCCCGCTCGGTTGCCGGATCTTCCCGTTCGATCCCAGCTTCAAGGAAGACGGCAAGCTGCATCGCCTGAAGCTGATCCAGGCGACCGAGTGCCTCTATGAGCTCGACGGTCAAAACGACCTCGACAAGGTCAAAACGTTGCACGGCCGGCATCTGGCCGCGACCAGCGCGTACCAGGCAAAGGTGGCCCGCTGGAACGCGCGCCAGAGCGAGCGAAAAAGCCGCGGCAAGAAGGCCCAGACGGCCGCCGATTTCTTGGCTTTTCTGGGCGTTTGACGGCATTTGGCGGGGCTTCCTTATCTCGACCCGCGCGCGGCCGTCTCTTAATACACACGACATTGCCACACAGCGACCGAAACACGCCCGAACGCGACAGCGACGCCCAGCGCAGGGATGCGCGCGCGACGAATCGCCGCACGGTGCTGATCGTCGACGATGACCCGATCGTGCTCGAGGTGACTCGGGAGCGCTTGGAGCGCGCTGGCTACATCGTCCACGTTCGTGAAGAAGCGCTCGGCACTTCGCAGTGGAGCGCAGAGTTCCAGCCCGACATCGTGCTGCTCGACGTCAACATGCCCGCGCTCACCGGGGTAGATCTCGCTCAGCTCTTGAAAAAGCGGCGGTCGACCAAGGACATCGCGGTCATCTTGTACTCGTCCATCGACTCGAACGAGCTGCAAGCCAAGCTGCGGGCCACGGGCGCAGTCGGTGCGATCCAGAAGAGCAGTGATGCGCGCCGGTTCCTGGAAGAATTCGAGCGGCTCGCTGCGCGCAACCCGCGCACGTAGCCGCCTCGGCCCCTGAAAGCCGCGTTCAGGCGCCTCCGCGCGAGCGCGAACTGCGGGTGGGTCATTTGTGACCAAGACCTCGCGGATGGCGCGCGCTGCGTGACGGTTTGGTCGCTGCCTTGCTCGGGGGGCGGCGTTTGGCTAACTAGAGGCCATGGCTGACAAGAGTTACCTGGTACTGACGGCGGTGGGGCCCGATCGGCCGGGGTTGGTGAGTGAGATTTCGAAGCTGGTGCTCAGCGCAGGCGCGAACCTCGAGGACAGCCGGATGGCGATCTTGGGTGGGGAGTTTGCGCTGCTCATGTTGGTCTCGGGCGACGAGAAAGCTACGCAAGAAGTCGCAGCACAGAGTGAAGCGCTCGGTCCGCGGCTGGGGCTCCGCTTATTGACCAAGCCCACCACGTCGCGCCAGTCGGCACGCGAGTTTTTGGCGTTCGAGATCCGTGTCACCGGCGTGGATCGACCGGGCATCGTGCAGCGGGTGGCTTCCGTACTCGCTGGTCGCGGAGTCAACGTGGCTTCGCTCGAATCGCGGCTGGAGTTTGCGCCGGAGAGCGGCACGCCGATGTTCATCCTCGAAGCCAATCTGCAAATTCCGTCGACCTCGGCGCTGGCCGACGTGCGACGTGAGCTCAGCCAGGTGTGCGAGGACGAGAACTGGGAATATACGCTGGAAGGCAGCTGACAGCGCGGGCCGGCGACGGCGAGCTTGCGCGCGCAGCGTGCGTGGTAGGCTAGGCCGCCATGCTCGTTCGTCCCCGCCGCAATCGGCTCACTCCGCAGGTGCGCGGCCTCGTTCGCGAGACCGCACTCAGTCCAGAACGGCTCATCTATCCGATGTTCGTGCAGGAAGGTGAACGGCAGCGCACGCCGATCTCTTCCATGCCTGGGCAGGCGCGCTTGTCGATCGATTTGCTGGTCGAGACCGCAGCGCAAGCCTTTGCGCTCGGCGTGCCCGGGGTCGCCTTGTTTCCGGCCTTGAGTGACGAGCTGAAAGACCCGCGCGGCGCGGAGAGCGCGAATAGCGCGGGCCTCTTGCAGCGAGCGGTGCGCGCGCTGAAATCCTCGCTGCCACACTTACTCGTGATCACGGACGTCGCGCTCGATCCGTACTCTTCGGACGGTCACGATGGAGTCGTGATCGACGGCCGGATCGACAACGACGTCACGGTACCGATCTTGGCGCAGATGGCCGTGGCACAGGCGCAGGCGGGCGCGGACATCGTTGCCCCCAGCGACATGATGGATGGTCGAGTCGGCGCGATTCGCAGCGCGCTGGACGCTGCCGGCTTCAACCAAGTCGGGCTCTGCTCCTACTGCGTGAAATACGCGTCCGCGTTCTACGGGCCGTTCCGCGAAGCGCTGGATTCCGCCCCGCGCGGGGGCGACAAGAAGACGTACCAAATGGACCCAGCCAACGTTCGCGAGGCGCTGCGCGAGGTTCGCCTGGACGAAGCCGAGGGCGCCGATTGGCTGATGGTGAAGCCCGGTTTGCCCTACGCCGACGTGATTCGTCACGTGCGCGAGCTCAGCGCCTTGCCAGTCGCCACCTATCAAGTCAGCGGCGAGTACGCGATGCTCAAAGCCGCCGCCCAAAACGGCTGGCTCGACTACGACAAATCGCTGCTCGAGACCTTGCTCTGCTTACGTCGTGCGGGGGCCGACATCATTTTTACTTATGCGGCGATCGAAGCCGCGAAGCTCTTGGCCTAGCTCTAGGGGATCCGGTCGCCGTGGCGCAGCCGTGCGCCGAGTCCGAGTCTTCCGCTAATAGAAGGCGACCAACCAAACGGTGGCGGTGTCGGGTGCGGTGGAGCGCACGCGGTGCCGAACGTGAGCCGCGATTTCGAGCCAATTGCCGGTGCGCAGCGTGACGGTCTGCCCGTCCGCGAACTCGAGCTCTGCCTGACCTTGCAGCAGCAGCACGAATTCATGCTCCGGTTGGTCGTACCAAAAGCCTTCCGGCGAGGCTTGCCCCTGCGACACGATGCGCTCGAAGCGTACACCGCCGCGAGTGACCAGCGGCGTAGTCACTTCGCCCGCGGCCGCGTTCGGAATCGAAGCGAGTAGGTCGTTCGGCAGCACGAGGAGAAATCTCTCATGCGCGTACCACGAGGGGCAACGGCTGGCGCTCCCGGTCGCGATGAGCCTGCGCGGCCGGGTGACGGGCCAACCGCGTGCCGCGAGAGGGCGAGGCTCTAATGAGCGGCGAAGTACCTCAGCTTGTCGCCGAAGTGCAGATGCGAAAGCGCTGCGGGCGGTGGGGGGAACGGCGGGCCTTCGAGCAGCACGGGGACGATTTCGGGCGGAGCCAAGGCATCGCCGCCTTGGCGCGCCAGGGCGTGCGCGATCTCCCGTTCCACCCACTTCGATCGTCGAGCAGCGTTCGACCAGAACAATAGGAAAAGATCGGCGTCGTCGATCAGCGTCTGTAGCGCTCGTGCCCAGTCCTGACCTGGCTCGAGAGACATCAGATCTTGGAAGAACTCGATCTGAGCCAGGCGCAACATCTGCACCCGGGCAAGCACCGCCTCGCGATCCTCACTGCAGTACGAGATGAACGCGCGCCGATATCGCACGGCGCTTTCGCCCAAGCGTGTCGGTGAGCGTTTCGCACCTTCGTGGTGGACGCTGATTTTGAATTTGACGTTTCCGAGCGGGATCGAATCGGCGCTGACCGCGACAGTACCAATCAGCTGCTGGTAGTCCGCCTGTGTCGGAATGCGCACTTCGAAACCCAGAGCTGCGGCGTTGCCCAGCCAACGGAGGCTTTGAACCGGTTCGTCGATGTCTATGTGGCGACTGAAGGAGAGATGCACGGTGAGCTCGGTTCCCAAAGGAACGTCGAGCCCGAGCGCCTTGCAGCCGCGACGCTTCGCCGCGCCATCGAATTCGCTGGCCTGCTGCCGCACCAAATCTTCCTGCTCCGGGGGATGAGCGAAGACCTGCACGAAGAGGGAATCACCCGCAGCCACGCTCGGCGCACAAAATACCGACGCAACCAGCGGATGCGAGGGCGTCGAACTCTGGCTCCAGCCAATGATGTCGAGCTTCTTCTCTCTCGCCGGGGGCTGAGTTGGGGCCGCCACGTAACCGCCCGCATCCGAACTGGGAGCCGCGAAAGCGGCGGCTGGATAGGCGGGCGGGGCGGGCGTAGGCGCTGGCACTGGCGCTGGATAGGCGGGGGCGGCGGATGCAGGCGCGGGCGCCGGTGGCGGAGAAAGGGCGGGCGCGCCCCACTGCGGCATTCCGAGGAATGCCGCGCCAGGTGTGCCCCGAGGAACGTGACCCGGACCTCCACCGGGGGAGAGCCGTGGTTGCTCCCGCCGCCCTAGCGGCGGCGGCTGATGTTCTTCTTCTTCTTCTTCGGCGGCTTTGTCGAGAAAGACGACGGGCTGTTCGCTCTCGCCCGCTGCGAGTGCGCTGTCGAGCTGACCCGTGCGCAATAGACGCACCATCTCGGCCTGCTGAGCCTTCATCGAGCGGCGGCGCGAGTCGTCAGTGAGCGGATCATCTTGGCTCACTCGTCGATGCGCGCGGACAATGTGCGCCGGCTCTCCAGTGGCGAGCGTGGTCGTGATCACCCGGTAGTCTGGACCGGAGGCTTCGGTCACCACCTCGAACGTCCGCTCGCCGACCTGGAGCTTGACTCGAAAGGCGAGGGGACGGACTTCGGGCGGCAACGCGGCTTCGATCTGAGCGAGTACGTGGTCGTCGTAGAGTCCCCTCAGTTCGGCAATTGGTCCGGAGTCATCGCGCAGGCCTTCGAGCCACTCGAACACGGTGGTCGCCAGCCGTGATTGCGGATCGAAATGCAGGGCTATCGCAAGTAGCCTTTTTGCCTGCTGCTTGTCGGGAGCGACCAAGACGCGAGCGCACAGCAATTCGACGGCTTCGCTCCGCGATCCAAGTCGCTGAAGCGCCTCTGCGATCCGCTTGACGTCTTCCGTCGCGTATCTCGAGCTCATGACTACGCGGGCGTATAGTAGCCGTGTCAGCCGTCGGTGGCGATCGGCAATCGCTAGCGGGTCTTGCCGGCAACCTCGAGCGCGCGGAAGTGCTGCGAGCCGAGCAAGTCGCAACTTCCCGGAGGCGTTCGTCCGTCGAGGAAAGCGCTGTTTTGCCGCGCAACGAGTGAAGGGCCTTGGCTCGCGCTCACGGGAAGAATACGAAGCGCACGCCGAGAGTCAGCCATTCGTGGATGCCGGTTTGGTTGATGTCGTGACTGTTCGACTGTGTATCGCTGAAGGTGCTGAACGATGCCATCGAGAGGTCGACGAACGGGCCAACGCCGAATATCTTGTTGATTCGGAAATCAGCCCCGCCCATGAAGCGGGCGAACTCGAAGCCTCCCCAGCCGACGCTCGTATTGTCACCCACCGCCAACGATTCGATACCAATGCCGTAGCCGACCCACGGGTTGACGAAGCCTGCCGGCAGAATGTGATACTGCACCTCGGCCCCGACATGGAGTCCGACGGAACTGCAGTTCGGGCAGTTGCTACCGGCACCGCCAACGCCGAAGCCCAGGTAGCCGCCAATGAACAGCTCAGGGATGACTTTGCCGCCGATATCGAGCATGAATGGCACCTGCCCCGAGACCGCGTCCGACATCTTGGTGGCGGCCGAGCCGTTGGCGCCCCCTTCGAGTGTCCCCAGCGGGATAGAATAACCCGTACGGATATCCATCTGAAAGCCAGTGTGTGCCTTGGGTGTCTGCGCCCACGCCGCGCTCGACAAGCCCAAGAGTCCAATCGTTCCCAGCGCAATAACCCCGAATTTCATTTGCTTCCGAGCCTCGTAGATTGACGAAAAAAAGGCAACACTTTTGCTAACCCGAACGGGTCAGCTGCGCGCGCGGCATGCTTCGGTTTTTCCTCCGCGCTTCGTGAAACTTGCTCCTCCGCTATTCACGGAAGCGGTTCCGAACGCAGGCAGACGCCTGCAAGGCAGAGATTGTAGGGTCCGCTGGCGCTGCACTGGGCATTGTCAGTGCAAGCGCCGCATAGGCCGTCGACGCACACGAATGCCGTCTCCGCCGTGAAGCAGCCTTCGCCGTATCCGCGGCACTCTCCCGCGAGCTCGCTGCCAAAGACGCAGTGGCCAGCCTGGTTACAACTCACCGCGGCATCGGCATACCGGTACTCGGAACGGCAGTTTTCGTCGCTGACGCAATGGATGCAGGTTCCATCGCCTGCGACTTGTCCGCGCGGGTTGGCGCAAACGAGCGCGGTGACCGGGCCTCGGCAATCGTCGTGACCCGCACGGCAGCTGGAGCCAGTCGCCGGCAGCGGCTCGCGTCGCAACGCTGCGTCCAGACTGGGGGAGAGGTTGCGCTCGCGTGAGCTCGCACAGGACTCGTCCAAGTCGAAGCCATTGAATTCGGGAGCGGCGGGAAACTGGCCCGCGACGACCGAATAGTGATCGCCGCAGTGGCTCGGCTCATCGTCGCCGAAGGCTGCTCCGACCAAGGCACCGGTTTGCCGGTCGAACGCACAGCCCACGCTCGGCGTACATTGATCGAGGATCAGCGATTGCTCCCCGACCGGGCCCGCGCATGCGGCTCCACAGCGACTGGGTAAGGCGAGCGCTGCCGCGTAGGACGCCGGGCAACCGAAGAGCCCCGGCGCTAGCGCGCGCCGGCAATTACCGGCACCGTCCACGTATTCGCGATCCGGATTCCCGCCGTCATTGGGCCCGTTCGGGGAGTCGTGGGGCTCGGTCGAGCAGCCGAACGCGAACGCCAGGGCGAGCAAAACCAACGGGCCGCACCCTCGACCGTGAAGAGGGCGCTGCGCACGCAACCCGATTGCCATGGCTCGCAGCATCGTGGCCGTGTCACTGCATGCCGCGTGCCATGAATTGGCGATCGCGACGCGGTTCTGTGGCCCGCCTTGGTTTACAGACCGCGAATGAATTGCGCGCATCGTGAGCCGACGCTGCAAGAGCTGCACCCGCGCCGATCGCGGGCCTTCTCACGCTGCCGCGTAGCGCCAGGTACAGGCCGCAAATCGAGCCAGAACCGGTGGCGCGCGCGTTGCATCGGGAGAACCGCGATGAGCAAGCACAAGAAGCACGGCCAGCACGAGCACGGAGATCACGCCCACGACCGAAGCGGTGACGTGTCCGAACCCGCAAAGTGGAGTCGCAAGGAATACGAGGCCGAGCTCGAGAAGCTTCATGTCGAGCTGGTCAAGCTCCAGCGTTGGGTCGTGCACAAGGGGCTCAAGGTTTGTATCGTCTTCGAGGGACGCGACGGAGCCGGCAAAGGCGGCACGATCAAAGCGCTCACGGAGCGCGTCAGTCCGCGCGTGTTTCGTGTCATCGCGCTGCCAGCACCCACCGAGCGCGAACAAAGCCAGATGTACGTGCAGCGCTACGTTCCGCACTTGCCAGCGGCCGGTGAAGTCGTGATCTTCGACCGCAGCTGGTACAACCGTGCGGGCGTCGAGCGGGTGATGGGCTTCTGTTCGGAAAAACAGGTCCGCTGGTTCTTGCAAACCGTGCCCCAATTCGAATTCGCGATGGTCAAATCCGGTATCATTTTGCTCAAGTATTGGCTGGAAGTGAGCCCGGAAGAGCAGGAGCGTCGTCTGCGAGCGCGCATCGATGACGGGCGAAAGATCTGGAAGCTTTCGGCCATGGACCTCAAATCATACGATCGCTGGGACGACTACACGGAGGCCCGCGACGAGATGTTCCAGGTCAGCGACACGGAGTGGGCTCCGTGGTTCGTCGCGCGCTCGGAGAACAAGAAGCGCGTTCGACTCAACGTGCTCTCGCACATTCTCGAACGAGTGCCGTACGAACGCGTGCCGGAGGACGACCTGAAGATCGAGCTTCCGAAGCGCAAAATCGGCCGCTATGCGCCCAAGAGCTGGCCCTTCAAGTACGTTCCCGAACGTTTCTGAACCGGCGTCGGACTGGGTTCCATGCTGCCCTCGCGAATCGACCCGGAGCGCTCCCCGCGCCGCGTGCTCGAACCGGAAGAGCGCGCCGCCGAGCTGCTGTTCGGGTTGATCATGGTCATTACCTTCACCGGTTCGCTCAGCGTGGCGAGCGCCGGAAGAGAAGACGTACGGGTGATGGTCGTCGGCGCGCTCGGCTGTAACCTCGCCTGGGGCGTCATCGACGCGGTGTTTTACCTGATGGGCAACTTGGCCGACCTCGGGCGACGGGCTTCGACCCTGCGCGCCCTCAAAGTCCCCGACCGCATCGAAGATGTCGAACGATCTTTGGCGCGCTCGCTGCCACCGCTGGTCGCGTCGGTGCTCGAGCCTGCGGAGCTCAGTTCCATTTGTCGCAAGCTTGCGGCGTTGCCCGAGCCACCCCCGGTCAAGCTATCTGCGCGCGATCTGCTGGGAGCGCTGGGCGTTTTCCTGCTCGTCTTCAGCTCGACGTTTCCCGTCGTCATTCCGTTCGTCGTCGTGCACGACGTTGCGCGTGCGATGCGTCTTTCGAACGCGGTTGCGTTGACGATGCTGTTCTTGACCGGTTCGGTCTATGGTCGCGTGGTGGGCCGTTCGCCGTGGATCTACGGCGTTGGTGTGACCATGCTCGGGTGCGTGCTGGTGGCGCTCACGATCGCGCTCGGCGGATGACCTCGCGCGCACTCATCGTCGGCCGGGTCATGCTGGCGGTAGCGCTGAGCGTGAGTCGAGCGCGCGCCCAGCCCATGGCCGCAGCGAATACGGAACCGAGCTGGCGCTTCGAGGGCGCGGCATATCTGTATCTTCTCCCTGAAAGCTCGGACTATGTCCAACCTACGCTGCGCGCAGACCATCGCCTGCTCCACCTCGAAGCGCGTTACGCCTACGAGGACTCGCGGACCGGATCGACCTGGGTCGGCCTGAACACCGCCGGTGGCGACCGAGTCTGGTGGGAAATCACGCCGATGCTCGGCGGGGTGTTTGGGCGCACCAACGGCGTCGCGCCCGGCTATGAGGGCGCGCTCGGCTGGTGGCAGCTCGAGCTGTACAGTGAAGGGGAATACTTGTTCGATTTCGCGTCCGCTGCCGATAGCTTCTTCTTCAGCTGGTCGGAGTTCACGCTCGCGCCGGTGGAATGGTTTCGCTTTGGGCTGATGGCCCAGCGCACACGCGTTTTCTCGAGCGGGCGGCTGCTCGAACGTGGGCTGCTCGCTCGGTTCTCATGGGGCCCCGCCGATCTCACGCTGCATCTCCTGAACCCGGACGACTCGAAGCCAGTGATGATCGTCGCCCTGGGAGGCAGCTTCGAGCCCTGAACCCCAGCGCGATTCAGGGCTTGTCCGGTGCGGTGCAGAGCCGGCTCAGAGCATGCTCCGCCTGCGGCGCGCAAGCTCTGCGCGTCGCGCGTCTCGATGCGCGAGTTTTGCGGGGGCGCGTCAGTGCCAAAACGGCTTTCCGGCGAGCCAGAAGCCAACGACGGTTGCTATTGCGGTGGCGACTGCCAGGCCGAGATACGCCCAGGTCGTCCAGGTTGGGCGCAGGCGCATTGGGCCCGAGAGGAATTGACGATTCGACGAACTCGACATGACGATTCTCCTGTCTTTGGTGTTGAGGGTGTCACTCACCTCTCGCAAGCAAGGTCCGGACCGACGCTGCGCGTTGCGAGTTGTGGGCACGAGCTTTGCTCCGTGTGTGCACATGGCCAACGTCACCCCACGCTTCGTGCGCGACCTGATGACTCGTCGGGTTGCCATCCTGTTCGAGGAGCAGAACCTCGAGCTTGCCGAGCACGGCATGAAGGAATTCCGCTTTCGTCACCTTCCGGTCGTCGATGGCGGAAAGATCGTCGGGCTCGTATCCGAGAGCGATCTGCTGCGTGCTTCGGTGAGCACGCTCAACGCTGATTTCGCATTGCTCGACGACAACCTCAAACGCAACTTCTTCGTGCGCGAGGTGATGACGTCGGATGTCGTCACCGTTCGACCCGACACGCTGCTCTCCGAGGCTGCCAGTCTGATGCAGGAGCGGAAGATCGGCTGTCTTCCAGTTACCGAGAGCGATGGCAAGTTGGTCGGTATTCTCACCCAGAGCGACTTCGTCGGCCTGGCTAAACGCTTCTTGGATCAGCGGGAACTCGAAGCGCGCTCGTCCCGGCACCTGCCGCCGCCGCCGCCAGCTCGAGGTATGAAATCCGCGCGTCGCTAGGGCTACCGCGGACTGACAGAACCGGCCCAAACGGGGAACGCCAGGCGGCTGATTGGCGCCCCTGTGAGCGAAGATTGTGGCTGACGAACGCCGCTCAGCCGCGCGCGTGATATAGTCAATCGGTTCACGATGTGGGTTCGCCGGGTTCGTGGCTTTCGCGCCGTTGTTGTTGCTGCTTGCTTGCTGTCACTGAGCTGTGGTCGCACGGGCCTCTTCACCGACCCGCAGCCGGGTGTGAGCCCAGGCGCGAGCGGGAACGCAGGCGCACTCGCGAGCGGGGGCGCGACGAACGAAATCGGACCGGACACGCCCGAGCCGGGCAGTCCCACGCAGATGCCGTCGCCCGAGCCGCTCGATCACTTACCGGAGATCTGCATCGCGACGACCGTCGATAGCGGTGTGCGAGTTCCGGACGGGAACGAGAGCAGTCTGGTCTTGGTCGCGCCGCTCACTTCAGCGCGTGGTCCTTTCGAGCTCTCGAGCCGGAAGCCTTTCGGACAGGCGTTTTCGCCGCACGGTAGGCGGCTTGCGTACATCGACGAGCAGGGCCTCTACACCGTCGAAGAGTGGCCGCCGAAGCCGAAGCTGCTCTCGACGCAGAGTGTCCCGTTCGAGTTTGCCTTCATCGACGACAGGCGTCTCGTGGACACCACCAGCTCGGTGATCGAGCTTCAGGATCTCGAGCACGGCACGCAGCGAGTGCTGGTGCAAAGCGATGAATTCAGCGCGACGCCCCCACTGTATTTGGCGCGCCCGTCGCCCGACGGGCGCTGGCTGGCGTTCGCCGAGTATTCGCCGTCGCGAGGCATCCACCAAATCTTCATCCTGAGTCTCGAAACGACGCCGAGCGAGCCCGAGCTCGTGTATTCGCTCGAGCCGGGCGCCGTGACAGCGTGGTTCGATTGGGCGCCGAACAGCGAGCATCTTGCGTTTTCGGTGACGGATTCCCAAAGGCTGTGGCTGCGCGCGTATGCGGTCGTCACGCGAGATGCCGTCGGCCAGGCAGCGCCGATTTCATTTCCGCTCGGAGATATGCAACAGCTCCCGACATTTCAATGGTCGCCTGACGGGAGCGCGCTCCAATACCTGTTCGAGGGGGTCGACCCGCAGACGAGCGAAACCGACTTCCGTGTGTACTACGTGGACATGGCGGGCGACGCTCCCGGGGCGAGCGTGCTGCTGAGTGCGTTCGACGAGCGCTCGTGGGCCGACCAGGGACTCTGGTCACCAGGGAGCGACCTCGTGGCGTTCAGCGCCAACTTCGCCGGCGCTGACTTTCGGGCTGCGGAATTCGTCGCCGACACCAGGCGCGGAGCGCCAGCGCGCATCGCGCAACAGGGCGGGGAGTTCCAATCCGTCCCCAAGCAAGCGTGGGCGCCCGACGGGCGGAGCCTCTACTTCACCGCCATCGGCTCTGACCAGGTGGAGCGCTTGTACAAAAGCAATCTCGCGGGCGCCGCGTTTCAGCTGAGCACGGCTGCGGCTGATACGCGTGGGCTGTATGTCAGCTCCGAGCTGGGCTGCATCGCGTACAGCCAATTCGTGCCGAAGCCGGCGCTAACCATCGTCGAGGAAAGCACCCCGAGCTACTTCGAGATCGGTCAGCCACAATGGAACAATCCGAACTGGACTGGGAACTTCGACAGTAGCTTCGCCGTTTGGGTGGATGACGCGCGCGGTTCGAGGGGGCTACTGTATCTCACGAACAGCATCGAAATCGGCGACACCTTGGCCTGGGTGCAGGTGGACGACTGCCGGCCGAGCGAGCCCGAAGTACTCATCGAAGGCCACACGCACCAGACGCTCGGCCTGCCCATCGTGTCCACCAAACGTCCCTGGCCCGACCGCGAGTGACTTTGCCTGCAGGACAACGGTGACCGGCCGCGGTTCGAAGGCAGCGCTCGTCGTCGGCGGCACGCTAGCTTTGGACCTGGGCGCGACTCTCCGGGCGACGCGCGGCGGGAATGAGCGCGAGTGCCGCGCACAGCGCGAGGCCTGCGAGCAGCGGAAACATCGCTTGCCAGCCGAAATGGCTGCTGATCACGGGTAGGGTCAGACCCTCCAACATGCCGCCCACCGAGCCGACACCGTTGACGAGCCCGGTGGCGGTGGCGGCCGCGGCGGGGCCGCCCACGTCTTGAGCGGCGGCTCCAGACAACAAAGCGTCGGGGCCGAAGAGCAGCGCGCCGACCAGTGCCAGCGCACCGACGGTGAGCCAAACGTCGCGCTGGGGCAACGCGGCACACACGAGCAGCGCCAGGGCCAAACAGGTCAAACTCGACATCGAGACCACGGCGCGTGAAAAGCGACGCACGCGATCGGACAACATTCCGATCGCGATCACCCCGACGACGCCGCCGGCTTCGAAGGCATTCGAGACGTATGCCGCGTGATCCGCGGCATAACCGAGCGTGCCGTGCAGATAATAGGGCAGCCAAAAGAGCAGCGCGTAGCGCACGTACTTGATGAAGAAGTAGCTCGCTCCGAATGCCCACAGCACTGGGTTGTGCAGGGCCCTGCGTTGAGCGACTTCTCGAGCGTGGGCGTCGAGCTCCGCTGCCATGCGGGCGCTCGGATCGCTCGCGCGATCGCCGCGCTTCAAGAACAGAAAAATCAGCAATGCTACCCCCAACATGCAGGCGCCCGGGCCGAAAAAGGCCGCGCGCCAACCATTGCGACGCAGGAGCCAAGCCGCAAAATCGCTCGCGACGATGCTGCCCACTTGATAGCAAGTTGCCCAGAACGCCATCACCGTGCCGCGGTTTTTCGGCGTGGTCCACTCGGCCATCGCGCGCGTCGTGCCCGGCCAACCCGTCGATTGCGCAAGGCCATTGAGGAAGAACAGCACGCCGAACCAGAACGCGGCATCCAGGGCCCCGAAGGCGAAGCAGCACAACGCCGAGAGCGCCATTCCGCTTGCAATCAAGCGCCGCGCGCCGATGCGGTCGCCCACGTAACCGCTGAAGAACAGCCCGATGGCGTAGGCCGCGAGATAGAAGGTATCGATCAGACCGAGGGCGCGCTCACTCACCCCGAGCGAATGGCGCAGCGTCGACTTGACGACGCTGAAGCCTTTGCGCCCGAGGTAATAGCTGGCATACGCGAGCCAAGTCAGGCCCCAAGCGAGGTAGCGATCCGCGCGCCGCTCGTTCATTGTCGTCGTTGCCGGCTGAGCAAGCCGCCTCGCTTCGCGCGAGTTTCGGCGCGTGGTCGGAGTTTCGGCATTTGCTTCAGCGCGGATTCGCCTGGGCAGCGCGCGCCAGGATCCAATCGCGAATCATCTCGAATAAAGCGGCTCGATCGGTCTCATTGAGAATTTCGTGCAGGCCTTCGCGCACGACGATGGTCTTGTCCGAGCACAGCAACTGTTCGGCAAAGGCTTGGTTGACGCCGCTGCGGGCGACCGGGTCGGCCAAGCTGTAGGCGTAGAACAGCGGCAGGCTCAGGCTTCTCACGTCTCTCACGCGGGCCATGGCCAGGTTGCTCTCACGAAACCAGGCCGCGTTCGCGGTCGTGAAAACCAACGGATCGCTGCGATAAGCTTCGACGCAGGCGGGGTCGCGCGACAAGCCTTCGGGCGAAAGTCCGCTCGGCAAGGACAGTCGTGGCAGCACGCGGGCGGCGAGCTTGCCCATCACCAGCTTCGATTGCGGCGGCGCCGTCGTCAGCGCCAGGTAGGGGTTGGTCACGACCAGTCCCGCGAGCGGCGGTCGCAAGCGGGCGATGAAGTCGAATGCGAGCAGTGCGCCCATGCTGTGGGCGAGCAAGAAATGGGGCCGACCGCTGTCGAGCGTCATGAGGGCGGCAGCCAGATCGGCGTGATAGTCGTCGAAGCGCTCCACGTAGCCGCGCTGGCCTTCGGAACGACCGTGGCCACGCAGATCGAGCGCAGTCACCGCGAGCCCAGCGCGCGCGAGGTAGCGAGCCAGCTCTTGGTAGCGCCCACCGTGCTCCGCGTAGCCGTGGACGATCAAGACCTCCGAGCTCGGCGGAGCAGAGTCGCGCCAGGTGTGCAGATGAAGTTTCGTCCCATCAGCGCTGGCGATGGTCGTTTCTCGGTACGCGATCTCCACGCATTCACCTCGGGCGCGTCTGGCGCAAATGGAACAAGACCCGCATCCTAGGGCTCTCGAGAGCGCGCGCGCAAGCCGTGAAGCGCCGCGTGCCGCAGCAGCGCGACAGCGATTTGCGATTCGAAGACGCGCGCTCGCAGTGCGAGGCTCGGTCAGCCGCAGGGCTTGGTAGAATGCGGTCCAGCGAATGACGCGACTCAGCGCGACGCGACCGTAGAAGCCCATTACCGAGGCGTACGCCTTGACCCAGCGGTTCGCGGGTCGTCCGATGTTCGCGCGGTACCGTCGGCCCCCATCGCTACGGCGGCGATCCGACCTAATTACCTCGCCTGAGCGGGCGCGAATACGGCACCTGTCCCAGGACCCGTGCTTTGGATCGTGCCAATCCCGATATTGCCGATATTGCCTCGGCCCACGAGCACCTTCGCCGCCTCATAGCAAATACCCTTCGTCCCTGCTGGATCTTCCGAAGGATGTGGGGCGTAGACTGTCTTGTCCTTGCAGACGTCTTCGCACTTGCCGCTGGTCGAAGTTCCGTCCTTGTTGTTACGAATGCAACGCGATCCGGGAAAGTCCCCACCCGTGGCCGCGACCGCCTCTTCGCTCTGAGCCAGCTCTTCCTCTGAGCCGCTGGACAGAGCGCAGCCGCTGGCGAGGCACAATGCGAGGGGAACGAGTAGGGTGCGGAGAGTCAGATTCATCGGTTTGCTGGTCATAGGGTTCAACTCCGTTGGTGTTTGGCGCGTGGTGCTTGGCGCGAGCCTTCGGCTGTTGGCGGCGGCTCGGAGCGCGTGAGGCGAACCTTTTGCGAGCGCCGTGCCAGCCCAGACCTTCGTAAATTTGGGAATTTCCGGGCGAACGCGTGGGCCGCCCGCGGGCGCGCACGCCGAGCGGCACACGCTCCGACCGTGCGCTCGGCGCAGACGGCGCTGCCCGCACGTTGCGCCTCAGCATTGGTCACAAGTCGCGCGCGTCGCAGTTTGACTTTCACCGACGCTGGGCACGCCTCCCGCTGCGGAAACAATGCTGTGTTCGCACAGTATCTTTCGAGCAACGATCGCGCGCGTCGCGGTTCAACGGTCATCCGACGGCCCTGCCAGCGCGGAAACAGTGCTGTGTTCACACAGTATCTTTTCGAGCTACGAGTGGCGCCTTCGCCCGAATCGTTGCTGTCAGGTTCGCCGGTGCACTTGCGACCAATCATCAGACGTTGCGCACGTGAAACCGCAGCGCCGGCCAACGGCGCGAGACTCGTAGGCTCGAAGCAGAGGGGCGGCGCGTGGCGGCGGTTCGGGCCGACACGGCGGAGGCGCGCGTTCGCGAGCCCGAAGCCGAGCTCGCACGGCGCAACCCACGCCGCTAGCCGAGGCCGAGCACTTGCTCGTAGCTGGCTCGCACGCTCTCGGTCACGTCCTTGTAGCGCGCGAGCAAATGTTCGCCGGCACGTTGACCTTGCCCGTCTTGATAGCCCATGCGGCGAGCGAGCTGCGCGAAGCCCGCGTTGCGGGTATCGACGATTGCGCCGCTTGCGCCGCTCAAGCCGGTCTTGACGACGATCCGCTGTTCGAGCTGGCGCAAGAAGCGGTAACCCTCGTTGAAGACATCGAAATGCGTGGTGCCGAGATAGCCCGCGGAGTGCAGCGCGCTGAGCGCCATTCCCAAATCAGGGGTGCGCACGCGCGGGTCGGAGCCATTTTTCATCTGCAGCCACTGCACCGCAAATTCGATGTCGAGCAGGCCGCCGTAGCCCGTCTTCAGGTTGTAACGGCCCTCGCGTTCGCGGCCCTGTTCCTTCTCGAGGCGCGTGCGCAAGTGGTGCATTTCCCCGGCCGGTGGCGCGCCGCCTTCGTACGCGGCCCGCCAAGCGATGGTCAGCGTGCGGCGCAAGAGCTCGGGATCGCCGACTACGCCGCGCGCGCGCAGCAGTGTCTGTCGCTCCCAGGGCGCGCCGGACGACAGCACCGCCGGCCCGAGCTCGACTTCGCTGCCATCGAGCGGCTGGCCATGATAGCGCGCAAACGAAGCGAGTGAGGTGACCAAGAGCCCGTGCGAGCCAGAGGGCCGCAAGCGCGCGTCGAGCTCGTAACCAGGTCCGGCCGCATGAGACTCGGTCAGTAGGCGAATCACCCGCTGCGCGCCGCGCACGAAGTAGGTCGTTGCGTCTTGGGGGTCGGGTGCGGCGCCCGGCAAGAACGTGAAAATGACGTCCAAATCCGAGCCGTAGCCCAAGTCTCGACCGCCGAGTTTGCCCAGGCCGAGGACGGCGAAGCCGGGCACGTCGCCGAACACGTGTCGCACCACACAGGCCAAGATCTCCTCGGCCAGATCGGCCAAGATGCGCGTGGCGTCGCGCATGCCGATCGTGCCCGCCAGATCGGCGACTGCTACTTCGACGGTGATGCGTCGTTTCGCCGCGCGCAGCGCACCGATGAACGACTCTTGGCGTTCGTCCTGATCGGCATCGGGTGACAGCGTCTGTGCTGCGTTCCAAATTTCAGCACGAACCGCCGCTTGCGGATCACTCACGCCGCCGCCGCCGAACAAGATCACGTCCGCCAGCTCCGGGCGACTCGAGACTGCGTCGCCCACGAAGGCGCTGGCTCCGAAGGCCGTGATCAAGCGTTGCAGCGCGCGCGGATCATCGCCGAGGGCGTTCACGTAGGCCGCGGGCGCCAGAAATTTGCCGAAAAATGAGCGCAGGTAGCGAGCGGCCTGCTCCGGATCCGCGGAGTTCGAAAGCGCGTCCAGCACGCTGTCCGTCAAGCCCGGATGTCGATCACGGGTCAGGGCGCCGAGCAAGCCGTCCGGGCGCCGAGCCAGCGCGGTCACGTGTTCGCCGATATCGGCGCTGTGAAATTGCTCTTCGGCGACGCGACCGAGCTCCGGATCAGCGCCCTCGAGCTCGCTCGGCAAATGAGCCCGCGAGGTCCGCGGTTTGTCCGGCGTTTGAGTCAGCGACTGAAATGTGCTGCTCACGCGCTCGCGCGCCAATTCGAGCTCGCGGCGTAGGCCCGAGCCGGCTGCGAAGCCCAAGCTGCGCGCGAGGCGCTCGAACTCCTCACCGTCGCTCGGTAGCAAATGGGTCTGTACGCCGCTCGCCCACTGCACGCGGTGTTCGACACGGCGCAAGAGCACGTACGATTCGGCGATGCCGCGCGCCTCGCGATCGCTCACCAAGCCCTGGCTTCGGAGCCGCGCCAGGGCCGGCAGCGTACCCTGGACGCGCAGCGCCTGCTCGCGGCCGCCCCACACCAACTGCAGCGATTGCACGAAAAATTCGGCTTCACGAATGCCGCCGCGGCCGAGCTTGATGTCGCGCGCGGGGTCGGAGCTGAGCTCGTTCCTGGAACGCACGACGAGCCCGCTCAAGTCCTCGGCGATGGTCGGATCGACGCGATTGCGGTACACGAACGGCGTGATCAACTCGCGGGCGAGCAAGCGACCGAGCTCGAGATCCCCGGCGCACGGCCGGGCACGCAGCAGCGCAGCGCGTTCCCACAGCCGGCCCCAGGTTTCATAGTAGCGCTCGGCGGCGGCCACCGAGTTCGCGATTGCGCCCGTCGCGCCCTCGGGACGCAGGCGCAGGTCGACACGCCAGAGCAGGCCGTCCTTGCTGGGCGTGCCCATGGTCGCTACGGCGCGCCGCACGACGCGGCTGAAGTGCTCGTGCAGGGTGAGTTTGCTGCCGCCCTCGTCCGTGTCGTAGACGAAGATCACGTCCACGTCCGAGCCGGCGTTCAGCTCATTTCCACCCAGTTTCCCCAGACCGAGCATCACCAGCGTCGAGGGCAGACCGTCTGCGCGGAGCGGCGGACCGAAGCGTTCGGCGGTCGCGGCCTCGGCTTCTGCCAGCGCTGCGTCGAAGGCAGCGGCCGCCAAATCACTCAGCTCACTGGCAGTGATTTCGATGCTCGCGCCGCCGAGCCGTACCGGTAACAGCTCACGCAGCGCGATGCGCGCCTTCTCGGCCCACACCCTGCGCCGAAGCAGAGCGATGCCCTGCTCCGGATCCTCTTGGGCTCTGAGCGCGCTGCGCAACGCGGGAAACAAATCACGCCCGCGGCGTCGTGCGCGAAAACCCTCACGCGCAATCAAGTCGAGCGCGTCGTGTTGAAAGCCAGCCGTCGGGGTCAGCGCCGGGAAGGCGGACCCGAGCAGCACGCCCAGCGCGCCCCCCTCACGCCCGCTCTGCTCCGCGAGCAACATGCGGGCGCGCTCGGGAGCGATCGCAAAGGCCAAATGTTCGAGTTCTTGGGTATGGGGCACGACGGTTTAGACCTGCGATTTCCGCGGTTGGATGCGGACCCCGAGCATAGCCTCTTGTCCCCGCGCCCGCCTGACCGTACGAACCGTGGGGCATGCGGTTTTTGTGCATCTCGGACATCCACGGCCATGCGGCGGCCCTGAACGCGGTGATCAAGGAGGCGGACAGCCTCGGTTGGGACCAGCTCGTGGCCTGCGGCGACTTGTGCTTTCCGGGTCCGGCGCCGCTGGCCGTGTGGAAGACCTTGCTCGGCCACCGCGCTCTGTGCGTGCAGGGCGTGGGCGACCGCGCCCTGGCGCAGATCGACCCGAACAAGCTGAGCGCGACCAGCGAGGTCGAGCGCAACCGCATCGAGCGCTTGCGCCAGGTGCAGCACGAGCTCGGCGAGATCATCGTGACGCGCATCGGTCAGCTGCCCGCGGTCGCGACGCTGCCCATCGAATCCGGTCACACCTTGTTGGTCGTGCACGGCTCGCCGCTCGACCCCAGCGAGCCGTTCACTGCCGAGATGAGCGACGACGAGATGATCGCCCTGCTTGGCGACGAACCGGGGGATCTGATCATCTGCGGTGGCAGCCATGTGCCCTTCGACCGCACCGTCGCCGACGTGCGCATCGTCAACGTGGGCTCGGTCGGCGAGGCGCCGGGCGGCGGCTATGCCAACTTCACGATCGTGACCACCTCCGCCCTGGGCATCAACGTCGCGCAACACGTGATCACGCTGGATTGAGCGCGAGCGATCAGCCGTCGCGTTCGATCAGCAGTAGCCGCGCTTCGGGAGTGTGTACGAGCGGGCCCTGGGGGAGCGTGGCTTCGAAGCGAGTTCCGAGCTCCGCGACGAACGCCTCGCCGCGGGCGTTTGCCAGTGCGCGCAGCGGGCCGAGGCGCGTGAGCGCGTGCCAGAAGCTGCGGGCGTCATCGTGTTGCATTTCGAAGGCAATGCGCACGTCCGTCGAAACGTGGGACGAGGCGGCGCGCGCGCTCGCCTCGAGCTTGCCTTCCCAACTGCGGTCGACCGCGATCGATTCGGCGATCAAGCGATGCAAAGTATCCATCGGGCCGCCGTCGTCGGTGTGCTCGGGCCAATACACGATCGCCGCCAGGCCCTTCGGTTGCAGTCGCTCGAGCCAAGACGTGAGGGTAATCTCGGGGTTCGGCAAGAGCTGCAGCCCGAACACGCTGTACAGCGCAGCGACCGGCTCTGCTTGCGGGCGTAGCTGGGTGGCATCGTCGCGTTCGACCGATACATTCCGAACCCCCGCGTTGCGCTCGCGCGCGAGTTTGACCATTTCGCCGGACAGATCACTGCCGACGATCCGGCGCGTGGGAAAGGCGCGGGCCAGAGCGCCCAGCTCGCGGCCTGGGCCGGTGCATGGGACCAAGATGCAGCCCGGGTTCGGAAGCTCCGGTGCGCGACCGATCAGCGTGCCGAGCGCGGTTGCCAGGTATGGCGCAAAGCGCGGGCTGAAGTAAGCGTCGTAGCCGCGCGCCGCGTCGTTCCAAGCCAGCTCGATCGGACTCGCCCCCGGTCTTTCGTCGGTCATGGTTCAGCCTCGGATGTGCATTGGCCCCCGCGACGCTGCGTGTGTCGCTCAGGGGGCTTGGTCGGCGTTTCGCACTGCGTACAAGAACGAGCGTAGCAAGCCCTCGTGCTTCTTGCGCGGGTTCTGCGCGAGCTCCACCCCGCTCGCCACGTCCACACCGAAGGGCTTCAGCGTCTTGATCGCTTCGGCAACGTTGTCCGGGTACAGCCCGCCGGCGACGATCACCTTGCGGGTTTGCAAGAGCGGCTTTGCCAAGGACCAATCGAAGCGCGTGCCCGTACCGCCGAGCTCGCCGGTCGGGCTCTTTGCGTCCAGGAGCAAGCGTTCACCGCCGTACTCGGCCGCGCGAGCGATGTCCGCGCTGCTGCCGATGCCGACCGCTTTGAACGCCTCGGGCTGCACGGCTTGCAGATCGGCGGGCGTTTCCGAGCCATGCAGTTGCAGCCAGCGGATGCCGGTCGCGTGCCGCAAGCCTTCGAGCTCGTCGCGATTGCGATTGGCGACCACGGCGACGAGCTCCACCAGATCCCCCACCGAAGCGGCGATATGTGCGGCGGTCGCGATGTCCACGACGCGCTTGGAGGACGGGACCAGGTTGATCCCGAGCGCGTCGGCACCTGCGGCAATGGCGAGCAAAGCGTCATCGACGCTGGTGATGCCGCAGATCTTGACGAAGGTCATCGTACCGCCGAAGGTGCCCGCGCTACTCGATCTTGAGCAGTTCTTTGACGGTGGCGATCACCTGCGGGGCCTGGATGGGCTTGGTGATGTAGGCGTTCGCCCCGAGCTGCAAGGCGCGCTGTCGGTCTTCTTGAGAGCCTTCGGTGGTGATGATCACGATCGGCGTATCTTTGTGCACCGGATCGGTGCGCACGCGCTTCACCAGCTTCAGGCCGTCCATGATCGGCATGTTGATGTCGGTCACGATGATGTCGTAGCGGGCCGACGCGAGTTTGCGCAGACCGTCGACGCCGTCGTCGGCTTCGGTCACGCGCAGGTTCTTGACGCGCGCCAGCGCAAACACCAAAAGCTGCCGCATCATCGGCGAGTCTTCAACGATTAAGCAGGAGTATTCCGCCATGAGTCACACGCTGAGGTCCAAGAACGCTTCCAATCCCGGGAGTTTTTGCTCCGCCTGTGCGAACAGGCTGGCTGCGACGAGGGCCTGCGCCGCGTGCTGGCCCAATAGCTTGAATAGCTCGAAGTCCACCTGGTCGAACTTGTTTTTTTGCGCCAAGGTCGAAAAGATGGCGATCGTCCCGACTACCCGGTCGTCGACCGAGAGCGGGATGACCGCGGGCGGATCTTGGATTGTACCCTGGCTCGGGTCGGAATCCGCCACGCTCGCCGTGCCCTTTCGGAGCACTTCACCGATGCGGGTGCCGCCGATCCGTACCGGGACGAGCTCGTTGCCCGGCACGCCCTCCGACGCAATGGGGATCAGCTGCTCTCCCTCGGGGTTGACGAGGTACATCGCATAGCGCTCGGCGCCGACCAGCTGCGCCAGGACCTCCTTGATCCGGCGCGTGACGCCGCGCGGGGAGAGGCTCGAGTGCAGCTGGTTGCTGGCGACGAACAAGTTCGCCAAGTTTGCAAACTCCGACTCCACCTCTTGAACCCGGGCGGTGAACTCGGTGGTCGCCTGCTCGGCTTGTCGGTATTGCGACACGAGCTCGCTCTTCTCGTTTTCGAGGCGCTCGATCTTTTTCAATAGCTCGCGAACGGCTTGGTCGGCCTCGACTTTGGCACGCAGCCCGGCGTTCTCGGCCTCCAGATCTTGCACGCGCCCACGCATGCGCTCGTGCTCCTTGACGAAATCTTCCGTGAGCTGCGTGCCTCGCGAAAACTTCCTCAGAAACTCGTCGCGCTCGGTCTTCAGATCCGTGCCAGGCGTATCGCTGTTGCTGCCTCGGCTCCGATTGTCCTTCGTCATCGAATCTCACCAGTATAGACGGACCAAGGGGGGGCGCGGAAAAGTCTCCGTTTTTTCCGAGCTCCGCCCGCGCCTGACTGCCCCCCTCGGGGAGCGAGCCCTCGGGCGTGAGCGGAACGCCCCGGAAAACTCTACGATCTTCGTAGGATAATGTAAGTATTTTAGCAGCTTGTGCGTCTATTTCGCTTACGATTGGCCTGACTCGGTACTCGCACGGTACGCGGGGCCCGCTCCCTCATGATGGAAGACCGCAGGCGAGGGCGGCCTGATATGCTCGGAGCTCATGGCCGAAGATTCTGAGCTCGGGCCCGACGTGCTGGACGCCATGCTCGAGGCCGACGATCTGAGTGGGGCGAGGGCGGCATTGAAGACCATCGCCGTGGGTGATGATCGCTACGCGGTGGTGCGCATCAAGCTCGCCTTCTTCGAAGGTTCGATGCCCAATGGCGCGGCCATGCAGGCGTTGATTCAGCTGATGCGAAGAAATCCGGAGTGGCCCGGAGCCAAGGAGCTCTACCAGCGCGTGTCGTCCGCGGCGTTCGAAACGCGGCAGTCTTCGGTTTCGCATTCTCACCCGCCGCCGCCGGTCGAGCGCAAGTAGCGCTCAGATGCCGGTTGGGTTGAGCCAGTCTTTGAGCTCGCCCACGAGCACGCGCGGGGCCAGGCGTAGCGCCGCGAGATCGGCCGAACCCGTGAGCAGCAGCGCGGCGCGCAGCTCCGCTTCGACGCGGTCGAAGAACTGGCGAGCACCGCTCGGGCCGTCCTTCTCGAGCGCCTGGAGCGCAGCCCGCGCAATGCCGCCCGCGCTCGCCCCGAGCGCGATCGCGCGGGCGATGTCGAGCCCGGTGTGCAGGCCGCCGGTCGCGAACACCGTTTCGAAACCGTGGCGGTGCACCCAGGCGACGCTGACCGCCGTTGGAATGCCCCACTCCCAGAAGGCTTGGCCGAGAGCCTTCTTCTCGGCCGCTGCGCGCTGCGTTTCGACCGCGACCCAAGAGGTGCCACCGGCGCCCGAGACGTCCACGTGCGCAATGCCCGCGCGACGCAGCTTGGCGGCGACGCGCTGCGAGAGACCGCAGCCCGTCTCCTTCACGATCAGCGGCACGGAGAGCTCTGCCCGCAAGCGTTCGAGCGTCGCGAGCCCATTGCGAAAATCCCGATCGCCCTCCTCTTGGACGATCTCCATGGCTGGATTCAGGTGCACGCACAGCGCGTCCGCGCCCACTTCAGCCACCAGCTCCGAGACCTCGCTGCTGCTCATCTTGGCCGCTTGCACGATGCCCAGGTTGCCGAGCAAGAGCGCGCTGGGCGCGGCCTTTCTCACCGCGTAGCTCGACTTGACCTCGGGTCGCTTGAGCATCGCGCGTTGACTGCCGAGCCCGAACGCATAGCCGCGCTCTTCGGCGATCGCCGCAAGCTCGAGATTGATGCGCTCGGCCCGCGCTGCGCCCCCGGTCATGGCGGCGATCAAGATCGGCGCTCGCAGTGGCTTGCCGAGCACGGTCGAACCGAGCTCGATCGCGTCCAAGTCCAGATCGGGCAAGGCGTCGTGTACCAGCTTCACGCATTCGAGCAGGGTGGTCGTGCGCTTGAAACCGACGTCGCCCGAAGTTGCGAGATCGAGGTGGTCGGTTTTTCGCTCCGCGATGTCAGCCATGTCGACTGCACTCATACCCGGCCTTGAAGCTCGGGGCCACGTGGCCGCCGAAGTCGTGGCCGCCGAGCGAAAAAATTGACGATGCAAGCTGGGGGAGCCGGTGTAGGCTGCGCGCCCCGGAAAACCCGATGGCATCGCGTAAGCAGTCCCTCCGCGCCCCGCGCGGCAAACGTCCGAGCGGTCCGGCCGGCCCGACGCCACGCGTTGCGCCCAAGGCACTCGTTCAGAACCCATTTTTCGCATTGCTGGGCGCCGTCCAGAGCGAGGTCGACCAGCGCTTGCGCGGTTTCCTCGAGACGCGCCTGGACGTGGCGCGTCGACACGGCCCCGAAGTGGTGGAGATGGTCTCCGCCGTTCGGGATCTGTGCTTGCGTGGCGGCAAGCGCTTGCGCCCAGCGTTGCTCGTGGCCGGCTACCGCGCGGCCAGTGAACGCGCCCCGCTGGAGCCAGCCCTCGACGCGGGCGTCGCGCTCGAGCTCTTGCAGGCCTACCTCTTGATTCACGACGACTGGATGGACGGGGATCTGGTGCGTCGCGGCGGCCCCGCGGTACACGCGCACTTGGCCAAGCGTTTTCGTTCGCAACACAAGGGGGACGCCTCGGGCATCTTGGCCGGTGACTACGCGTCCGCGGTCGCGCTGGAGGCGCTCAGCCAGGTCGAAATGAAGACCTCCGCGGCCTTGGCTGCGTTCGCTTGTTTCGCCGAAATGCAGCTCGATGCGATCGCCGGTCAGCAGCTGGATCTGATCGGTGGAAAGTACGACGTCGAGCTCGCCTATCAGCTGAAAACCGGCAGCTATACCGTGCGCGGTCCACTGCGCCTGGGCGCGATTTTGGCGTCCGCAGGGCCAAAAACGCTGCTCGCCTTGGATCGCTTCGCGTTGCCGATCGGCGTGGCGTTTCAGTTGCGCGACGACCTGCTGAGTGCCTTCGGTGAGCCGAAACAGACCGGCAAACCCCTGGGCAACGACCTGCGCGCGGGCAAGCGGACGGCGCTGCTCGCGGCCGGGCTGAAGCTTGCGCGCGGCAAAGAGCTGCGAGTGCTGAAGCACGCCGTGGGTAACTCGGCCGCCACCGACGCGGAGTTGCGCGCGGCACTCGCGGTGCTCGAAAGCTCCGGCGCGCGAGCAACCATCGAGGCGCGAGTGGCAGAGCTGTCCGCGGCGGGTCTGGCCGAGCTCGGCGGCGGCGTGAGTCGGCAAGGGGCCCTGCTGCTCACCGGCGCAACCGAGGCGCTCACCGCTCGCAAGAGTTGACCCCCAGCCATGGCGCGCGCCAACGGTAAAGTGATTCTGCTGGGCGAGCACGCGGTGGTCTACGGCGTGCCCGCGATCGCGGCCAGCATCGAACGCGGCGTGGAGGCCAGCGCAACACCCGCGTCCGCCCCTAGCCTGCGTATCGGCGAACGGCAGGCAGTAGCCGGCGACGACAGCGAGCTCGGTCGAGCCTTCGCAGCGCTGCTTTCGGCGCTCGGCGCCGCCCACTCTCGGCTCGCGGTCGAAGCGCGCTTGGAATTGCCGCCCGGGTCGGGACTCGGTGCCTCCGCTGCGCTCGGCGTGGCCATCGCGCGCGCCGTGATTTTGGCCCTGGGTGGGGCAGAAGAGCCGGCGCGCGTGCTGTCCGCGGCGGCCGCGTGGGAGGGCGTGTACCACGGTAACCCTTCGGGGATCGACGCCGCGACGGCCGCGCACAGCGGCTGCCTATTGTTCGACAAGCTGAGCGGCCCGCAACCGATCGCGCTCGGCCGCGATCTGGTTTTGGCCATCGGCCTTGCCGGTCCCCCCGCGAGCACCAAGCTGATGGTCGAGGGCGTGGCGCGGCTGCGCGAACGCCGACCGGCGGTGGTCGACAAAGCACTGGAGGGCATCCGCGCGCTGGTTCGCAATGCCAAGCTGTGTCTGGAAGCAGGCGACCTCCCGGGTCTCGGCTCACTGATGAACTACAACCAGATGCTGCTCTCCGGCCTGTTCGTGTCCACCGAAGGCATCGAGCGCTGCTGCGCACTCGCGCGCGACGCCGGCGCGCTCGGGGCAAAGCTCACCGGTGCCGGTGGTGGCGGCGCGGTGATCGCCCTGTGTGATGGCGACGCCACGCCCATTTTGAGCGCCTGGCGCGCCGCCGGCATCGACTGCTTCGGCAGCTCCGTGCGCGCCTCCCAAACGGAGGCAACGCTTCGCACATGATGGGCGTGGGTAAAGCGGTCGCGCACTCGAACATTGCGCTCGCCAAGTATTGGGGCAAAGCGGACACCGTGCGCAATTTGACCGCGGTGCCGAGCTTGTCGTTGACCTTGGCTGCGCTGCGCACGGAAACTACCGTGCGCTTCGACGAATCGCTGGCGGCAGACGAGCTCGAGCTCGGGGGCGTGAGCGTGGCTGGGCGCCCGCTGCTGCGCGTGAGTAAGCTGCTGGACACCGTGCGCGCGCAGGTGGGACTCAGCACGCGCGCGCGCGTGGAGTCGGTCAATGATTTCCCGACCGCGGCTGGGCTCGCGTCCAGTGCCTCTGGCTTTGCTGCCCTGGCCATGGCGGCGGTGCGCGCGGCGGGGCTCGAGCTTTCCCGCGCTGAAATCAGCGCGATCGCGCGGGCCGGCTCCGCTTCTGCGGCGCGTTCACTGTTCGGAGGCTACGTCTCGCTCGGTGCGCGCGCCGAGAGCGCCGAGCGCGTCGCAGAGGGCGGTGATTTCCCGCTGGAAATGCTGGTCGCAGTGACCGTCGCGGGTGAAAAAGAAACCGCTTCCACCGACGGCATGGGTCACACTCAGGGCACGAGTCCCTATTACGCCGCTTGGGTAGAAGCCGCCCCGGCGATCTACGAACGAGTGCGCGCGGCCGTGCTTGCCGCCGATTTCGAAGCACTCGGTCCGGCGGTCGAGCACAGTGCGCTCGCCATGCACGCTTCGATGCTCGCCGCGCAACCGGCATTGATCTACTTCGCCCCGGGCACGCTCGGGGTAATGGAGCGCGTGCGCGCGTTTCGCAAGAGCGGCGGGCGCGCGTACTTCACGATGGACGCCGGACCGCACGTCAAAGTACTGGTCGAACCGAGCGCCGCCGCGGAGCTCGAGCAGGAGCTTGCAAAGCTTCCGGGCGTGACGCAGGTGCTGCGGTCGGCGGCCGGACCGGACGCGTATTGGGTCGATCCGTGACCAGCGCGCGCGCCCCGGGAAAATTGGTGCTCTCGGGCGCGTATGCCGTGCTGAGCGGCGCGCCGGCGCTGGTCGTGGCCGTGGATCGCTATGCGCTCGCCGACAGCGCGCGCCCGGCGAGCTTTTTGACGCCCGAAGTGCAGGCCGCGCTCGGCGATCGCCCGGCTCCCTGGTTCGACGCGAGCGCGCTGCGGGAGGGGGACCAGAAGCTCGGCTTGGGCTCGAGCGCGGCGATCCTGGTCGCTTCCTTGGCCGCGCTCGAGCTTTCGGACGAGCCCACGTTGTCGGACGCCGCGCTGTGCGCTCGTGTCTACGAGCGCGCTTTCGTTGCTCATCGCACCGCGCAGGGTGGGGGCAGCGGCGTCGATGTGGCGGCCAGCGCGTACGGCGGCGTACTCGGCGCGCGCCGCACCGTGAGCGGTGCGCTCGAGCTCACGCGGCTGGAGTTGCCGAGTGGCCTGCACTTCGAAGTTTGGGCTTGCTCGGTTTCGGCATCGACCTCCGCGTTCCTTGCGCGCATCGCCGAGTTCGCTGCGCGCGAGCCGGCGGTGCACGCGGCCCGCATCACTGCCCAGGCCGAGGCCGCGGAAGCCGCGCTGGCCGCGATCGAGCGCGGCAGCGCCGCGGAGTTCGTGCCCGCCATCGCGCGCCAAGTCGAGACCTTGACTGCCTTGGGCGAGGCCGCGGGCGTGAGCATCGTGACCCCTGAGCTCGCACAGCTCGCACAGCTCGCTGCCGCACACGCTGCGGCTTTTTTGCCAGCTGGGGCGGGTGGCGGCGACGTGGCGTACTGGGTCGGTGCAGGCGCGCCGCCTGCGAGCTTCGCTGCTCGCGCGCGAGCCTTGGGCCTATCGCGTGTACAGCTCGGGCTGGGGGCGCGCGGTGTGCATGCTGCGAGCCCGCGAAACGCGCAGGACCAGGAGCCGTAGCGGCCGTTTCGGCGCTCGACCGGCGGGTAGCTGTGTTAAGCCACTCGGCGCATGTCCGAAGGCTCGCGGATCCCCGGGTTTTACAAGCTTACCCTGGCTGAGCGGCGCACGGTCGTCTCGCGGCGCGCCGAGGTCGAATTGGCCGAGCTCGAGCACGCACTCGAAGCAGGCGGCCTCGACACGGCCACCGCCGACAAGGTGGTCGAGAACGTGCTCGGGATCTACGGCCTGCCGTTCGGCGTCGCGCTGAACGTGCGCGTCAACAACGTCGATCGCCTGGTGCCGATGGTAGTGGAGGAGCCGAGCGTGATCGCCGCTGCCTCGAACGCCGCGCGCATGATCCGGCAGAGCGGCGGCTTCCGCGCAGAAGTGGTGGAGTCTTTGATGATCGGCCAAGTGCAGATCACGGACGTCGAGCACCCCGCGGAAGCAGTCGCGCGGCTGGAAGCCGCCGCTGCGCGGTTGCTCGCGCTGGCCACGAAAGCGGTGCCGAATTTGATCGCTCGCGGCGGCGGCCCGCGCGCGATCGACGTGCGCGACCTGGGCCAACGCTGCATCGTGCTGCACGTCCTGGTCGATTGCCGAGACGCCATGGGCGCCAACTTGGTCAACACCATCGCCGAAGCGATTGGACCTGTGACGGCCGAAATTGCCGGCGGCAAGCTGGGCTTGCGCATCTTGTCGAACTTGTGCGACAGGCGGCGCGTGCACGCGACTTGCCGCGTGCACGCGCGCGAGCTCGTGAGCTCTCCGCGCTCGGGCAAGTCGGTCGAGCGCATGGACTCGGAGCCCCCGAACGATCTCGACGGTCTAGAGGTGATCGATGCGATCGTCTCGGCGTCGCGCTTTGCCGAGCTCGATCCATATCGCGCGGCCACGCACAACAAGGGCATCATGAACGGCATCGACGCCGTGGTGCTGGCCACCGGCAACGACTTTCGCGCCGTCGAGGCCGGCGCGCACGCCTACGCGGCGCGCTCGGGGCGCTATGAGCCGCTCGCCGTGTGGCGCCGCGACGGCGAAGATTTGGTCGGCCAGCTAGAGCTGCCGCTTTCGCTCGGTATCGTGGGTGGCACCCTGCGCGTGCACCCGACCGCGCGCCTCGCGCTCAAGATCTTGGGTGTCACCTCAGCCAATGAGCTGGCGATGGTCGCAGCCAGTGTCGGCCTGGCGTCGAACCTCTCGGCCCTGCGCGCGCTCGCCACCGAAGGCATCCAGCGCGGGCACATGTCGCTGCACGCGCGCTCGGTCGCCAGCGCCGCAGGCGCCCTGGGCGACGAAGTCGAGCTGATCGCCGCGCGCATCGCCAGTGACGGCCTGATCACCGTCGAATCCGCCGCGCGCGCCCTGGCGCAGCTGCGCCGCGCCCGTTAGCGCCTACTTGGCTCGGCGTCGGCCACGCGAGAAGGTACCCCGCTGTTCGAAAAAAGTACTTCGTGTCCGAACCACTTTTCTCAGAAGCGAGAGGGTAGCCCCGCCGCTCGAAAAAGTACTTCATCTACCGACCCTCGAAAAAGTACTTCATCTACCGACCCAGTTCAGTCGAGCTTCACGCGCGGTGGGATTGTTTCGGCGCCGAACTGCTGGGTGCCCCGCGCGTGACACGACCCAGCGCGACCGGCGTCCTCGCGCTTCGCGCTGTGGGCGCCGGGCTGCCCAAGCGCTGGCCTTCGGCCAGCGCGGTGCGCCTACATGGTTGGTGTCGGTTGGCGCGGAGCGTGGCGTGCGCGTTCGAGCTCGATCCCGCGCGGGTGTTCGAGCATCAGCTTGGATTTGCCGCTCCGGGCTGCGGTCCTCACGCCTAGCGGATCAATCAGCGCCCTTCCAGAAGGACTCTTCTTGCGGATCGGCGAACACGCCCGGCCAGCTGCCGACGTATTCCGCGGGCTGCCCGGGCTCGGAAATGTCGACCCAGGCGACGCGGTGGCTGCCGTACGGCCGCACGTCCACGTGCACGAACTTGCTATTGGGATAGAAGCCGCAGCCGACATCGCTCAGCGTGTGGCAGTAACGGAACAGATCGGCGTTGTCGACGCCGCTGACGTAGAGATCGAGCGCACGCCCTTTTTGGTGGTAGCTGCCGTGCGCATCGCGCCGGTAACCGCTCATGATGAAGATCGAGCGATTGGGGAAGGCTTCGGCGATCTTTTGCACGGCCCAGATCAAGCGCGGATGCAGCAATTTCACGCGCGGCAGCCACTCCCCACCGGGCGCGTCTTCGTCGGGCTCGAGGGGCAGGGGCATTTCCGGCTTGGGCGTAGCGGGCGGACGTGCGAGTACGCTCAGCCGATCGAGTGCGTCAGGCGCGATCGCGCCCTGGCAATCGACGAGCGCCATGCGCGTGTATTCGGCGCCGTCGTAACGAACGACCGAAACCGGGCGCGGCGACTTCCAGCGGGGGCAATATTGGCGCTGGGTGATGCCGAAGAAGTCAGGCTCGGGTGCCTGCACGTCGAGCGACCAATCCGGCAAGACTTCGGCGTGCGAGATGTCGAATGGCCGAAGCGGCTCTGGCCCACGCAGCTCGAAGCCCCAGGAGCTTTCTGTCGGTTCGAGACTCGGCTCGCCCGCTATCCCCCCAACCCCAGCAGACCCAGCGAGCCAGACCAGCTTGGGGCACATGAGGAAATTGTTTCGGCCGAAGCGGCCGTGCCAGAAGCTGCGCCACTCCGGCGCGCGGTTGCGCGCGGGCTCGACGAAGCGCTCGAGCAACGCGAGCAGTGAGTCACTGCCCAGATCGAAGCGCCGGTTCTGGCCGACGCGATCGACCAGCCATGCGGTTTCGCTGAGCGGCTGCGCGGGCCCGAACGCATTCAGCTGCAGGGGTGCACGCGTGGGTTTGCGCAAGCCCGCGTGCGCGGGAAGCGAAGCACAAATGCCGCTCGAGACGAGCGCAAGCAGAAGCCAAAGACGATTTCGAGCCAACAACGCGCCCAGAGCATGCATCCGGAGCGACGCGATCGCCAGTGCGAAAGCCGGCCGGAGACCGAGCCTTCGCACCTGGCGCGCGTCAGCGCGCCGCCAACGCCTGAGCGATCAGGACGTCGCGGACGACGATTCGAGGCCGAGACGGAGCAACTGTAGGAACGTTTCGTACGCCTCACGGGCCCGGGTCTCGTCACCCTCCAGGTACTCGGTGACGCTCAGGCCGTTGAGCACGGCCAGCGAGAGCGTGGCGAGCGCCTCGGAGCGGTTGACACCGCCCTTGGCTGCCGCGGGACCCATGGCCTCGCGAATCACCTGGCGTGCATCCCGCTGCAGACCCGCAGCGCGGCGCTTGAGCTCCGGGTCGCGGCGAGCCGCGCTCCAGACCTCGATGTTCAGACCCGTGCCGGTCTTGTTGTTCTGGATCGCTTCCCAGAGCGCCTTCAGCGCCTCCATCGCTTGCGAGGTGGAGCCGTCGCCGTTCTGCGTGGCCTCCTTCAAGCGATCCAGGTAGCGGTGGTAGGTGAAGCTCTGAACCTCGTGGATCAGGGCTGCTTTGCTGGCGAAGTAATAGTGGACGATGCTCTTCCGGAGCCCGAGCTCCTTGCCGATTTCGGCGAGGGTCGTGGCCGTGAAGCCTTTGCGCGCGAAGCACTTGGCTGCTGCGGAGAGAATGGAAGCAACGCGGGGGTTCTCCCAATCCGCGGCGCGTTGCTGCGACGCGCCGTTCTCTTCAGGGGGTTTGCGGGGACTGCTAACGACAGGTTCTGTGGTGTTCATGTTTTTCCAATGCACCGGCCAGCCGGTATCGCTCGGGCAGGACGTGAGCAAAGCCGCCTAACGCCCTCGGAGTCGGGGGTCTTCGCGCAGGTCTCGGTTTGAGTCAAGCCTGTGCTCCCGATCTTCATCCTTTGGCCCTTTTCCCTTTTTGCTTCGGCGGCTTGGACTCCCGGCTCGGGCCGGTTTCCGGTTCTGCGGCCTTGCTTTGCCCAGTACGCCAATAGGGCATTCCGGCCTCCTCCGTCCAGCCCGCCGTTCCATATTTTCCGGGTTGCCTTGATTCTCGCATTACTCCGCCACGGTCGGAGGTGTCGTCCTCCTTCTTTCCGTCCTCGTCCGAGTCCGCCGCGTCGAGTTTCGGGCCCTGGGTGGTAACGAGCAGTTCATCGGCCACGTACTCCGGGTGTTGGTCGTCTTGTGGCAGCTTGGCCTGGTCTTTGGCGACGTCCCCCGCACCGACGCGCACGATCTGCGAGGTTGGCGGATAAGTATCGTCCCAACGCTCGCGGACTGCGTTGTCACCCTCGCGGATGATGCGGTAGCGGCGCAACTTGAAGCCGGGCACGCCGCGTTGACTGAGCACGCGTGCGCCATTGGGTAGGTCCTTGTCGGGCCGCTCGACTTCTTCGTAAGGCAGGGCGGCGTCGATGCGACGGATCAGCGTGACGGTACGCGTGCGTTTCTGCCCCAGGATCTCCGCGCGCACGATGCCGTTCTTGACTGTCTCATGCAGCACGATTGGAAAGGGGAATGAGTTCCGAATTCGGAAATTGATCGTCGGGTACACGACGGTCGCGTCCATGCCCATCTTGATGTAGCCGCTCGGGCGCGTGTGCGGATAGCGCTCGACGATGTCGAGGCCCGCGAAGAAGGCCGCGCCATGCAGCGTGCCGGAAATTTGGCAGGTTCCGCCGCCGATGCCGTCGACCAACTCACCTTCGGCGATCACCTTGGCCACCTTGTAGCCGTTGGTTTCATCGCGTGGGCCGACGGTGTCGTTGAAGTCGAACACTTCACCCGGGAGCAGGACTTGACCGTCGAGCTTGGACGCGGCCAAGCGCAAGTTGTAGCTCCTGGCTTGGAAGCGCGCGGAGCGATCGTAACGAGTCTCGAAGTAGCCGAGGATGTCGTCGAAGGCGACCGCGCCGAGCTCGGCGGCGATGCGCTTGGGTCGCCGCTCCTCGAACACGACCTTGACCTTCGCGTCGCCGCGAGCGAGCGCGCTTTCGATTGCGCCGAGCGTGGCGTCGATGTCGAGCAGCCTGCCGTTCTGTTCGGGGACGAGCTTGCGCGCTTCCAAATCCAGCCGCGCGTCGACGGGCAGCCGGTCGAGCTCGTCTTTCAAGCGGAGCAGGGCGCTTTGCGCGCGCTCGCGATCCAGCGTGACCGGGACGGGCAGGGTGATCGGCCCTTGCCGCTGGCGGGCGTGGTACCCGCGCAAGAGCACGCTCGTGCGATCCTGGGCGTCGTGGACGAGGGCGGCCAGCCGCACTTTGTCGATTTCACCGCCCAGCTCAGCGGCGAAGATCTCGCGGCGCTTGCCGTCCGGCAGCTCGAGCAGCAGCTTGCTGCCGGCGTAGCGCCGCACGCGCTCGAGCGCCGCCTTCTGGGCGGTGTCGGTCTGCGGCAGCTGCTGCTTCAACAGCATGAGCGGGGGCAACGGCTCTTTCGGATCGTCCGGGCTTGGACCGAGCGGCACCAACAGCAGGCCGATGCCGAGGCCGGCTGCGACCGCGATGGCGATCACCTGCCCGCTCTTGCCGCCGGGGATCCACGCAAACATGCCGGGCCTATAGCATTGCCCTGCCAGCGCGCTAAAACCGAAATCTCACTACCTCCGCCATGTCCAACGAGCTCCTGCTGCAAAAACTGGAAAGCCTGCCGGTCAGTCCCGGGTGCTACATCTTCAAGGACAAGGCGGGCGCGGTGCTGTACGTGGGCAAGGCCAAGAGCCTGCGTTCGCGCGTGCGCAGCTACTTTCAGGATTCGAGCTCGGACGTGCGCGCCTTCATTCCGTTCTTGCGCAAGCAGGCGGCCGACCTCGACACGATTGTCACGCTGACCGAGAAGGAAGCGGCGATCCTCGAAAATAGTCTGATCAAGGAGGCCAAGCCGCGCTTCAACGTCAAGCTGCGCGACGACAAGGAATTCTTGAGCCTGCGGCTCTCGACCGAGCACGCCTGGCCCCGGCTCGAGCTCGTGCGCAAACCCAAGCCCGACAATGCGCGCTATTTCGGCCCCTATCACTCGGCCACTGCTGCGCGCAGGACGCTGCACTTGGTCGAAAAACACTTCCAATTGCGCACCTGCTCCGATCGCGAAATCGAGAGCCGCAAGCGCCCGTGCTTGAAGTACCAGATCAAACGTTGCCCCGCGCCCTGCGTGTACGACGTGGACCCCGCAGAGTACGCGAGCCAGGTGCACGCCGTTTCCTTGTTCATGGACGGTCGACACGACGAGCTCACGCGCGAGCTCAAGGCGCGCATGCGCACGGCCAGCGAGAACCTGGAGTTCGAAGCGGCAGCGGTCTGTCGCGATCAGCTGGCCGCGGTGGAGTCGATTCGCGAGAGCCAGCGCGTGGTGTCGGTCACCGACAGCGATCAGGACGTGCTCGGTCTCTATCGAGAGGGTGATTTGGTGGAGCTGAGCGTGATGCTCGTGCGCTCCGGCCGAGTGATCGACGTGGCAAGCTTCTCCAACCGTCGGGTGGAGGTGCCCGACGACGAAGTGGTGGCGGCCTTCCTGCGCGATCACTACGGCGATGGCGGCTCCGGGGAGGCTTCGATCCCCGAAGAGATCATCGTGCCGGTCTTGCCCGATGGCGCCGATGGCGTGGCCGAGTGGCTCGCTGAGCGCCGCGCCGCGTTGCTGCAGGGCCGGCACAAGAAATGTGAGCTGCTCGCGCCCGCCCGCGGTCCGCGCAAGGCCCTGCTCGACATGGCGCTCGAAAACGCACGCCACGCCTTCGAGGAGAAACGCCGCGCCGAGACCGACATCGACGAACGCCTGCTCAAAGTCCAAGAACGCTTGCGCTTACCGACTTTGCCTCGCCGAGTCGAATGCTGCGACATCTCGCACTTGGGCGGACAAGACACGGTGGGAGCGGTGGTGCACCTGTTCAACGGCTTGCCCGACAAAAAGCGTTATCGCACTTACCGCGTGCGCAGCGTGGCCGAGGGCGACGACTACGGCGCGATGTTCGAGGTGCTCGGGCGGCGCTTTCGCCGCGGCAAAGATGCGGCCCAGCGCGATGCGGCCCAGCGCGATGCGCCCGAGCTCACGGGCGACCCCGCTGCGGGCGACGCCAGCGCCGCGCTCACTCCGGCGGATGAGGTTTCCGCGCTCACTGCCGACGCAGAGCCCAGCGCGAGCGACGAGACGGCAGCGGCGCTGGAGGAACGCGACGGCGCGGACTGGCAGCTGCCGGATCTGTTCGTCGTCGACGGTGGACGCGGGCAGCTCGGCGTCGCGCTGGCGGCAGCCCATGACCTCGGTCTGCATGATTTGCCCATCTGCGGCTTGGCCAAGGAGAAGGAGAACGTGCTGGGCGACAAGCTGGTCGATCGCGTGTACTTGCCCGGCCAGAAGAATCCGATCCCTCTGCGCCCCAACAGTCCGGAGTTGTTCTTGCTCGCTCGCGCGCGCGATGAAGCGCACCGCTTCTCCAACCGCGGTCGCAAGAAGGTCGGCAAGAAGCGGCGCCTGGGCTCGGAGCTGGATCAGGTTCCGGGGATTGGTCCCAAGACGCGGGTCGCTTTGCTGAAAACACTGGGCTCGCTGGCTGCGCTGCGCAGTGCGAGCGACGAAGCGATCTTGGCCGTGCCCGGCGTGAGCAAGAAGCACTTGAGCGCCCTTCGCGCGTGGTTTGCGCGTGACGTGAGCGCGGAGCCGCCGGCATAGGCCGGCGTACGCCGTTGTGCTCGAGCCTGCTCCGGGGAGCTGCCCACTCGATTGGCCGCACGCCCAGGGCTGCCAACACAGTTGCCGATCGCGCGCAGCGGATTCGCGGGAATAAGGGTGACTTCGCTGCGGCACGCGGCGTGCTTCAGTGAGGGGTGTGCGAAATCAGTTGCCGATCATATTCCGACAGCGAGTCAACAAAAATCCGTTACGACGGGCGCTTTCTGGCCGTTCTGGAATGATTGACAACTTAGTGTGTGAAAACCTACCCTTCGGCCGCCGCGCGCGAGGGGTTCTGTGCGGGCCCAGTTGATTCTGTTCGTCCCGCTCACCTCACTGTCCCCCTCACGTCCCCGGCCCTCACCGGCCAGGGGCGGGCGTCTATCCAAGGAGTCCTTTCAATGATGTTGAAGCGTTCGACCAACGAGTCCAAGCCGGGTTTCTCGGCACGGCTCGTCCGCGCAGGCGCCGCGAGCCTAGCGGCTGCGGGTGCCATGGCTGCGCTCGCCACGGGCTGTCTCGATCGCCCGGTGGTCAAGCAGTCGCCCACGACGAGCAACGTGTTCGTCGACCAGATCGTGCAGACCGCGGTCGATAAGATCGACCTCTTGTTCATGATCGACAACTCGGTGTCGATGCAGGACAAGCAGGAAATCCTGAAGGCTGCCGTGCCAGTGTTGGTCAAGCGCCTGATCTCGCCGATCTGCGTGGACGCGGACGAGAAGCCCACGGGCGAGAGCTCGGTGAACGGGCACTGCACCAAGGGTGCCGCAGAGTTCAGCCCGATTGGCGACATTCACATCGGTATCGTGAGCTCCAGCTTGGGCGCCCACGGCGGTTACGTTTGCTCCATGCCCGATGGGCCGACCGGCACCCCGGACGACAAGGCCCGGCTGATCCCGAGCGTGCGCACGGGCGTTGCCAGCTGGAACGACAAGGGCTTCTTGGCCTGGGATCCGACCGGCATGAAGAACAACCCGCCCGGCGAGGCCAACGCCGCGAACTTGAACACCGCGTTCCAGAACATGATCGCCGCGGTCGGCGAACATGGTTGCGGCTATGAAGCGTCGCTCGAGTCCTGGTACCGCTTCCTCGTCGATCCGGAACCGCCGGCAGAGGTGACCTCGGTGAAGGTCGGCAACGGCACGCAGACGGTGCGCAACTCGAAGCTGACGGTGAATGCCGACGGCTCGTTCGGGGCCTGCGACGGCTGCGACGCCACTTTGCTCCAGCAGCGCAAGCTCTTCTTGCGCCCTGATTCGCTGGTCGCCATCGTCATGCTCTCGGACGAGAACGATTGCTCGATCCGTGACGACTCGGTGGGCTGGTTCGTCGGCTCGCAGAACCGCATGCCGAAATCCACGGTGGAGTGTGCCAGCAACCCGAACAACCCGTGCTGCCGCTCTTGCGCTCTGAACGAAGGCACGCCGCCTGCCGGTTGCGGTCCGATCTCTCAGGACGCCAACTGCAAGGACCCGCCAGCCAACTCGTTCAACACCTGGGATCTGCAGAACGATTCGCCCAACTTGCGCTGCTACAATCAGCGCCAGCGCTTCGGTTTCGATCTGCTGTACGACACCAACCGCTACGTCAACGCGCTCAAGAGCACGACCATCGCGCTGCAATCCACCGGTCAGGTCGTGACCAACCCGCTGTACGACAACGCTGGCTCGGACAAGGCCCCCCGCGATCCCTCGCTGGTGTTCTTGGCCGGTATCGTGGGCGTGCCGTGGCAAGACATCGCGACCCCAGCCTCGCTGCAGGACCCCAAGGCGCTCACCTACATGACCGCCAAAGAACTGGTGGAAAATCAGCGCTGGAACGTGTTGCTCGGCGATCCGCACCCCAAGGACGGCTCTGCACCGAAGCCGCCCACCGATCCGTTCATGATCGAGTCCCCGACTCCGCGCAGCGGCTCGAACCCGATTGTCAACGTCGCGATCTCGCCGGCCAACTCGACGAACCCCAAGGCCAACGTGATCAACGGTCACGAGCAGAACATCCCTGCCTTGGACGACTTGCAGTACGCATGCATCTTCCCGCTGCAGAAGTCCAAGCAATGCATGGAGGGCGACGCCGCTTGCGACTGCTCGCCGGCCAAGGGTGGCAGTCTGGATAAGGTCACTGCCGCCAACAGCCCGCTGTGCCAAGGCGCAAACGGAGCGATCAGCGCCACGCAGGTGTCTGCCAAAGCCTACCCCGGCGCTCGCGAGCTGCAGGTGCTGAAGGACTTCGGCGACAACGCCATCGTGGCTTCGATTTGCCCGAAGGTCACCACCACCACGGGCGACCCAGCCGCGGATCCGAACTACGGCTACAACCCGGCGGTCGGTGCCATCATCGAGCGTCTGAAGGATGCCTTGAAGGGCAAGTGCTTGCCCCGCAAGATCCAATCGGTTCCGATCGATCCTGACCACCCCGAGCTGGGTGCGCAGGTCGCGTGCAAGGTGGTCGAGGCTCAGAAAGGCAACGCCTGCAATTGTGATCTGCCGGGTCGCCAACCGGTGGACGCGCAAATCATCCCCGCGGTGCGCAAGCAACTGCAGCTCACCGGGCAATGCGGCAATGGCACGCAGGGGTCTTGTGACGATTGGTGCGAGTGCGAAATCAAGCAAGAGGACCAGGCGAACCTGGCTGCTTGCCAAGCGGGTAGCGATGCCCCGCCCGGGTACTGCTACGTCGATAACCCGGCCTCCCCGTTGCTCAAGGACTGCCCCTCCAACCAAAAGCAGCTCTTGCGCTTCGTGGACGACAACACGAACAAGATTCCGGCCCAGGGTGCCGTGGCATTCATCGCGTGCCTCGGTGCTTCCGAAGATCCGGACGAGCCGACCAGCAAGTGAGCTGAGCGGCACGAAATGAGAAACGGCGGCGGCGAGCCTCTCGCTCGCCGCCGTTGGCTTTTTGTGTACACTCGGCCGTCCGGATGGAACCGAAGAAGACCATCCTCGTCATCGACGACGAGCCGCACATCACCCTCGGTTTGAAAGACGCTCTCGAGTTCGAGGGCTTTCGCGTGGTGACGGCCGGCAGCGGCAAAGACGGTGCACAGCTCGCACGCCAAGAGCATCCGCACGCCATCCTGCTCGATCTGATGCTGCCGGACATGAACGGCTACCAGGTGTGCGAGGACGTGCGGCGCTTCGACGCCTTCGTGCCCATCATCATGCTCACCGCCAAGAGCCAAGAGGCCGACAAGATCCGCGGCTTGGATGCAGGCGCAGATGACTACGTGACCAAGCCGTTCAGTGTCGGAGAGCTCGTGGCGCGCATTCGCGCCATCTTTCGCCGGGCCAATCGGCCCAGCGAGAGCGCGAGCTTCAACCTGGGTAAGCTGACCGTGAACGTGGCCGCGCACACGCTGGAGCGCGCGGGCAAGCAGCCCGAGAGCCTGTCGTTCTACGAGGTCGAGCTCTTGCGCATGTTGTTCGAGCGCGCGGGTCAACCCGTGAGCCGCGAAGAAATCTTGAACAAGATTTGGGGCGTCGACGCCAACCCCACGAATCGCACGATCGACAATTTCATCGTCAAGCTGCGGCGCAAGATCGAAAAGCACCCAGACAAGCCGGAGCACATCCTGACCGTGTACGGCTTCGGCTACAAACTCGTGGTTTAGTGACTGCGGGCGCGTCTACGCGACTCAGGGCAGTAGCTCGAGCACGTTGCGCGGGTCGCAGGCCACGGTCTTCGCGTTCTGAGTGATCTGACCGAGCGACAGCTGGGAGGCGTTCACGCCTTCGCGCGCGCGGCGCACCTCCAAGTGCAGATGCACGATGCCGGGGCTGTCCGAGTCGCCCACGTAGCCGAGCAGCGAGTCTGCCTTCAACGCGAGGCCGGGGCCGATGCCGGGGGCAATGCTGTCGAGGTGGCCACAGATCACCAGATACTCGCGCAGCGTGCCGGCTTCGCGCAGCGTGTGCAAAGTGACTACCGAATTGCCGAACAAGTGCCCGGCGGCCAGCACCACCGCGTCTCCCACCTGATGCTCGAGGTTCACCAACCGCACCGGGGTGCCGCGCGCTTGTGCCAAGTCGACCCCGCCATGACCGACCGCGGACAACTCGGCGCCGCGCCGCTGCTCGGCGTCTGGGCGGTCGAGATCGTAGCCGCTGCCGACAAAAGCCTGTTTCGCTGGTGCAGGGATGGGCAAGCGGTATTGGCGAAAGTCCACCGGGCGCTCGGGGCTGCGCGGGATCTGGTCGTACACGCGCAGCCGTCCCGTGCGATCGTGGTGCTCGTTCTGAGCCTCGGCCAGCGCGAGCCGCCCGGCGTCCGGATCGGGCACCGGCACGCACACGTTGCCGTCGGGTAGGGTGCCGCGTGGGCAGGGAGCGTCTGTCTGCGCCGGGTCGGGCACCGTACCTCGGTACGAGAGCGCGGCGTCGCGGCGCGGGTTCGTCGGGCCAAAATGCCCCGAAGCAGGGCGCGCGCGCAAGTCCGCGGCTCGCGTCGCCAAGCCGAGCAGGGTCACGGTCAAAGCGCCGCGGAGCAGCGGATCCATCCGAGTGCGCACGCTACACCAGGAAAACGCTGCGCGTGCGGCGCGCCTTCCCGAAATCGCCGCTGGGGCGGTTTGGATTGCGTCCTTGGGCCTGGATTGATAGCCATGAGCCCCTTGGTTTTTTCAGAGAAGCTGACTCCCGCTGACGCCGCGATCCTCGAGACCTTCGTGGTGCCGCGTTACCTGTCGCTGTTCGGCGATCTGATGTTGGAGATGATTCTGGTCGGTGAATCGGCGCGTATCGCCCACCTGGGCTGCCGCACGGGCTACCCCGATCTGAAGCTTTACGAACGCATGGACGGCGTCGACATCGTGGGCATCGACTCGTCCTTGCCCGCGCTCGAGCTGGCCCGCAACAAGGCCGCGGTCTTGGGTGACGTCGCGGTCGACTATCGCTTCGCCGAAGAGCTCCCGCTCGAGCTCGAGGGCAATCATTTCACTCACGCGTACGCCATCCACCCCATCTCGGGTCCGCAAGATCGCGCGCTGCTCTTCACCGAAATCAGTCGCCTGTTGATTTCCGGCGGGCAAGCCTTGGTCGCGATGCCGCTCCGCGGTTCATTCCAAGAAATCGCCGACCTATTCCGCGAGTATGGCCTGAAGCACGACGACAGCGACTTCTCCAAAGCCATCGAGGCAGCCCTCGCTGGTCGTCCGAGCATCGAAACGCTCTCGGAGGAGCTCGAAGAAGCCGGACTCGACGACATCGACGTCGAGATCCGCCAAACCAGCCTCACCTTCGACAGCGGGCGCGCGTTCATGGAGGATCCCATCAGCCGCCTGATGATCATCCCCGAAGTGCGCACCTGGCTCGAGGTCAACGACCTGAAGAAGCCGCTCGATTACGTGCGCGACGCGATCGATAAGTACTGGTCCGAAGGCAAGCTGGAGCTGACGCTGAATGTCGGCTGCGCGAGCGCGCGGAAGCCTTAGCAGCAGCCTCAATATCGGTACAGCCAGAGCAAATCCGTGCCCGCACCGAGCGTTCCTGCTTCGACGGTGAGCGACCAGTCCTTCTTGAAGCGCCAGTCGAAGGTACCGCTGAGCGCGGTGCGGCTCACGCCGGTGAAGTCCTGCGCTTGGAGTGTCTTGTAGCTGCCTTCGAACCAGACCTCGTCGGTGATCGGGTAGGCGGCGGAATAGGTCGCGTACGAGCGTTGGTCGGCGGTGGTTTCGGTGCCGGCGTTGAGCTCGAGGTGGGATAGGGCGGTGTTTGCCAGCAGACGCTGGCTCAAGTAACCCGCGCCCGCCCGCAGTTGATCCGTACCCTGAGCCGCGCCGCTGGCAGCGGCGCTCGAGTTGTCGCCGGGCGCGAGCATGGCGGCCAGGATTTGCGCTTGATTCGTCAGGTTCGGGTTGTCGCTCTCGAACGCGTAGCGGGAGTCCTCGAAGGTGCCGGTCACGGTGACCCAAACCGTGAGTTGGGGCAGCTTGCAGTAGGCGCGCACCTTCAGCCTCGGGTCCCGAGGGTCGCCGTCGGCGTCGAAAGTAACCACCCCATTTTCGATCGTGAACGGGCGTTGCACGCCCGGCAGGCTGAGTCGGCCGCCCGGCTCCAGATCGATGTTGCCTTCGATGCTCAGGGCCTCGCCCAAGACGACCTCGGGCGAGCCAGAGATGGGCAGCGTCAGATCGGCGCGAGTGAGCTTGACGTCCTGGCCGAGCTCGAAGCGCATGCGCCAGGGTAGGGATTCAGCGCTGGAGACCGACGAAGGCTTGCCGAGCGGCTGCGCAATCACGATATCTTTGCTGTTTTCGAGCTCGATCAGCGTGCGCGAGGCTTTCGGATTCAGCTTGGCTTCGAGCGCCGGGATCGTCAGCGCGACGAACATCTCGCTCGGTCGCCGCTGCAGATCGAGTGCGATCTTCGGCCCGTTCAAGGTGGCGAACGGCACTCCTTCAATCACGAACGGTACGCCGTCGAGGTTCGCGTTGGCTTTGCCGCTGTCGATGTGCGCGCCGGAAAATAGCAAATAGCCTGCGGCCGAGACGTTGCGCCGATCGGCCTCGGCCGCGGCGAGCAGCGAACTGACCGTGAGCAGCGTGCCTTGCTCGCGCGCTTCGGCCTGCGCCTCGAGCTGCACCTTGCGCAAGCGCAGGCCGAGCTGCGAGAACTGAACCGTCCCGTCCCGTACCTGCATCGAGCCCTTGACGTTGACCGCCCAGTGCTCGTTGCTGTTCGGCTCGCGGTTGGGGGTCATCGTCAGGGCGAGCTGGGAGTCGAGCTTGCCGCCGATTTCGGACAACACATCTTGCACGAAGGGCGTGAGCAAGACCGCGTCGAGGTTGTCCGCGCTCAGCTGTGCAGAGATTGGTTGGGCATCGTCGATGCTCGGCAGCACGCCTTGCCAATCGAGCGAGGCCTGCAGCTTGGCCTGCAAAGTCCCACCGACGTGGCTGGTGCCGCCGCTCGCGGAGTCGGGTTGCTCGATCCCGAGCGTGGCGCGCAAGGCTCGCCCGTCGGTCTGCGCGAGCATGGAAGCGCTGCCCAGGCGAGTGCGATTGAGCACGGCACCGTCGACCGAAATTTGAGAGCGCACATTGGGCAACGTCTCGCGGCGGTCGAACATGACCGTACCGCTCGCGCGGCCTGAAAGCCCTGCGTCGGCGAACGCCGGCACGACGTCCAGTGGCACACCCTCGAGCGAGAGGCCGGCAGTGGCCGTCCAAGCGGGCTCGGCACTGGGCGCCGAGCTCAACAGCTTGTCCCATTCGGCGCGTCCACCGGCGCTGAACCAGGCGACGCGCCCACCCTGACACGTGCGCGTGTCGTCCTTGGCGCCAGGGAGAAAGACCTCTCCGCGGGCTCCATATTTACCGGAGGCCTTGTCGTAGTCGAGCTGGGTGCAGACATCGATCGCCTTGTCCCGTTCACTGTTGCCGAAGCGCAGCCGATACAGCTCGGTTTTGTCGCTGAAAAATGGCTGATCGAGGCTACCTCGCAGCGACAGTGCCGTGCGCAGCCTGCCGTTGATGCCGCGAGGCGCAATCGGTGCGGGTAAGTCTCGTAGCTCGCGATCGTCGACCAATGCCTGAGCGACCAGGGGCGTCGAGCGCAACTGGGCCAGCAACTGTTCCGGGTGCCGAAGCGCCGCGTCCAAATCGAGCCGAAGCTGCGCGGTCGCCGAAGCGAGCGCCCCGTGTGCATCGTCCAGCTTCAACACGAGCTCGGTTTCACCATTCGCGCCATTCACGTTCAAGCCGGCGTGCGCTTCCACGCCCTGGAATGCGAGCTGTGGCGCGTGCTCGTTCTTCGAAGTGAGTCCGACATACAGGCCCGCGGTGTTGGCTACCAGGGACAGGTTCGGCAGCACGTCGGGTTTCGCCCGGTCTAGCACCAGCGTGGCGCTGCCTTCGCCGCGCACTTCGCTCACGCCCGCGCTCTTCGGCAAAACGTAGCTCAAGAGCGCAAACGGCACGTGCTCGGCCTTCATGGTGACGACGCCGGTCGCGTTCTCGAAGCTCCCCGGGCGCACCATGCTGCCGCCCAGGTTCGCTTTGGCTTCTCCAGAAAACGAGCCAAAATCTCGCAGTTTGGCGCTCGCCAGCAGGTCGAGCCGAGCGCCGCTCAACGCGCCCGAGAGCGACAGTGACTCAATCGCGACGCCCTCACTCTCGCCGTTTTGGAGCTGTACGGAGAGGCGGCCACGTTGCGACATTTGCGTGGATTCGAGATCCGCGTCGAGCGATGCTTGGCCGCTGATCAGGCGGCGCGGCAGGCCGAGCGCGTGGGCGATCACACCCAGATCGAGCTGCTGGCCGCGGGCGACCAGGGCCATGCTGTCCGGCCCGAGATGTCCCGATGCCTCGAGCGAGCCGCCCGCCCCCGCCATGCGTAGCCCGTCTACTCGCACGCGTCCCCCGCCCAGATCGAGCGTCGCGATCTTGGCGTTGATGGCGTCCTGATCGCGCCGGATCTCGAGGCTGAGGTCGTCGATGCGAGTGGCTCGACGCGGCGTGAGCGTGGCCTTCGCGCTGATCTGCGGGCCGTGCTGGTTGCCGATTGCAGTCGTGACGACGGGACGGCTGACGGGGCCGTGCAGCTCCGTCTTCAGCTCGTCGAAGCCCAGCGCCCCCGCGCGCATGCGCTGCGAGCTGATCGACAGATCGACCGAGAATTTCGCCGGATCGTCGAGCGGTCCGGTGGCCCGACCAGAAAATCGGTTCTGGTCGATCGAGACTTGCCCATAACGAAAGCCCGTCAGCGCGCCGTTCACCTGCGTCACCAACCGTCCCTTGTCGATGTGCCCCTTCAGCTGCAGGTCGAGCAAGCCGTGACCGTCGAAATACGGGCGTAGCCGCGGCGCTCGGCTCAGATCCACGTCCCTGACCTCGACGTTGCCGTCGATGGCGCCGTCGGAGTGAACGTCGAAGCTCGCGCTCAAGGGGATGCCGGGTTCGTGGGCCGTCGCGCGTCCGACGAAGCCGCGCGGATCGTAGCTGCCCGTGACATCGATGGGTGGCAGAGGAGTGCCCAGGATTTGCGTCGCGCGCGTGCTGCCGTTCACGTTGGCGAGCCACTGATCGCCCGAGCGAAACACGGACAGCGTGGCGTCGGCGTCGAGATCGGTGCTGGGCGCACTGGCCGAGATCGAACGCAAGTTCAGGCTTCGTGCCGACAGCTCTAGGTCGGCACCGGGGTGCCCACCGAGCCTGATTTGCCCGCTGCTGCTGAGCGATCCGGCTCCGACCAGCAGCTTGGCTTGCGTGTGCAAGACCGGCAGCGTGCCGATGGCTTCGACGTGGGCACTCAGATCCTCCAGCACGGGATAACCAGCCCACAACGCGCGCACGCTCTTCGGTTCCGCGCGCGGCACGTCGAGCGTGACGTCGAGCTTGTTACCGTCGACGCGCACGACGCTGCCGAATTGTAGCTCGCCGAAATAGCCGTCGAAAGAGGTCCAAACCGTGCCCGGCAGGCGCACGTGGACGCCGCCCACTCCGCGCGCATCCGCGCCGCCCAGACCGCGCACCGTGGCCGAGAAGCGCTCGACATCGATGCGCGTGCGATCGCCATCGGCGATCAGCGAGCCGCGCACGGACGAGAGCTCGGTCTCGAGCGTCGGCACGCCGTCGAGCGCCAAGCGGCCGTACAGGTGCCCGATTTCGATCTGCGGAAACCAAAGCTCGAGCCGGCTCGGGCTGGGGGCGGTGGCAGTGCCGGGTGGGCTGGGCGCGGGCGTGAACGCCTCCACGATCGTTGGCACGTTGTTCCGGCCGGGCAAAAGATAGACCTCGGCGCCGTCGGCGCGGGCATGCTCGAAGCGCAAGCTCACGAGGCCCGTGCCGAACACCAGCTTTTTCAGCATCTCGGCCAGGTCCAGCTGCACGGTGATCGAATCCAGCGAGAGCACGAGCTGCCCGTCGGAATCGTGCACCGTAAACCCGCGCGCGCGCAGCTCGTTCAGCGAGACATGCTCGACCCCTTCGATCACGAAGCGGCCTTCGAAGCTCTGGTTCAGCACGCGCTCCAGCCCCAACGTCACACCACGTCTCCCCGCCGGGAGATTGCTGTACAGCGCGAGCGCGAGCAGCGATCCGCCCAGGAACACCAAGATCAGCCCGGTGCCCATGCCCAAGCGCGAAAGTACCGCGAGCACCCGGCGCGCGCGCGAGCGCCGACTCGTGCCCGGTCGAAGGCTCAAAACGCTTCCCCCAAGGCGATGTTCACCGCCACCGGCAGCCAAGGAATGCCGAACAAGTTGCTCACGTCCCCGCTGCCCTCGTCGATCGACAATTCGCGGCCAATGGCTTGAGCGCCGGGAACGCGGTAGCCGAGATCGAGCCGAAACGGCCCGACGGGTGTCAGGTAACGCAGCCCCGGGCCGATCGACAGGTGAGGCACGTTGAAGCGAATGTGCCCGACGTCGCGGGTGACGTCACTGGCATCCGCGAACAAGATCGCGCCGATCGCGCCGGACAGCGGAAAGCGCACCTCGAGCGAAGCTTCCCACAGCGTAAAGCCGCCCAGCGGACGAATGCAGGTCGGCGGCAGTTGCTCGATGGTGTGCGTCTCGAGCGAGCAGTCCACCCCAGTGGGCACCAAGAAGCCGACTGGGCCGTGCGGACCGATGCCGCGCACGGGATAGCCTCGGTTGGAGTTGGCGCCCCCCGAGTAGAACGCGCGCAGCAGCAGCTTTTGCTGGTCGGAAATCACGTCTGGATCTTCCGGATTGATCACCGACTCTTGACCTTCGGCCGTACCAGTCTTGAGCGTGTTGCCGTAATCCCTGGGGAACAGAAAGCCCATGGTCAGGCGCGTTCCGAGCGTGACCGACTTCTTGTTGAGCGGGAAGTAGCTGCGAAATTCCGGCTGAATTTTCACGTCTGAGACCGTGCCACCCAGGGACTTGTCGGCGACCTGTAGCGAATTGGTCAAATACACCCCGCGGTGCGGCTGCACCGGGTCGTCGCGAAAATCGAGCGTCGTGACCAGCGCGGGGAAGGCGACCCGCACGTGCGTCAGACCCGCCGGCACGTCCAACTGGTACGTGAACGGGAAGTTTGCTTGCCAATTGTACGACGTGGCAAGCGTGAACACCGCAGGCCAGGTCTTCGACGGCGACACGTAAAACTGCCGTTCGAGGCCGAGCGCAGTGGAAATGGTTTGGTAACCGAGGATACGCTCTTTTGCTGGATCCGTGTCGGCGGGCAACGGATAGAGCACGGGCATGATGTTGTAGCTCGCGTCGATCGTGCCTGCCGTGCGACTCTCGATGAACGACGGCTGGCGGAACTTGAGCTGGAGCGAATTCTCGAGCAGCGCGCGCCTCGGCCGGAGCGGCGTCGAACCGTCGGGGAAGCGCGTGGGATACAGATCGACACCGGGCGTGACGTTGAGCGAGAAGTAGCGCGTACCGCCCAGAAAATTCCGGTGCTCCCAGCCCATCCCCAAGTGGAAATTCAAGCGCAGCACGTTCAGATCCGCGCCGCCGCCGAGGCGCAGGGTGCGCAGCTCGGTTTCACGCACGATGACCGCGATCGGCACCTGCTTGGTCTCGGGGTGCGTGCGGTCCTCACGGATCTCGACCGTGCCGAACACGCCCAGGTTGAGCAGCGCGCGCTGCGCGTCCGCCAGGTCCGCGCGCGAATAGGCGCTGCCCTCGCGGATCTTCAGCGTGTCGCGCACCGTCCCTTCCGGGATCGATTTGAGGCCCTCGATGCTCACCGCCCCGTAAGTCGCTGCCACGCCGGGCTGCAAAGTGAGCGTCAAATCGGCGCTGTGCTCGACCAGATCCACGCGCGCCTTGGCGTCGACCTTGGCGAAGGGAAAGCCGCGATCTTCTTGGGCCTCCAAGATCGCTGCTTTCATTTCCTCGAAGCGCGCTTCGTCGAACACATCGCCCACTTTGAGCGTGCGCGCGCTGAGCACGGCCTTGGTCGCGGCCGGCGGCAAGTAGGCGAGGCCCGGGATCTCGACGCTGTGCACAGTGACCGGCGCTCCCGGCTGCACCCGGATCTCGATCCTCACGTGCCGCCCGTCGAGCTCCAGCACGCGAGCGGCGCTGACCTTCGCCTCGTAGTAGCCGCGCGCGCGGTAGTAGCGTTCGACGCGCTCGAGGTCGCGGCTGAGCAGGCTCGGATCGTATTCGCTACTGGTGGCTAGCCCCTCCAGCAACGCGTCGTCATCGACGACGTGGGCGCCATCCGTGCCGGCGAGGTCGATGGCCGAAACGATTGGCCGAGTGGACTCCGAGCCGTGCCCGCAGGCGGCGCACAGCGACAACCCGGTGGCCACGAGTAAGTGGCCCTTCGAGCGCCGCAGCGCGCCTGGCAAGTATGGCCTCCTCGGCCAAGCATAGAGAATCGCGAGATCTTCTGTCGACCTCCGCGATCAGCCGTCAGTCTTTCTTCGGCTTACGCTTCACGCCCGGCAGCGTGCTGAGCTCGGGGGCCGGTTCTGCCACGGTCATTTCGTCGAACGTCATCATGCCCATGAACGGGTCGGCTTCCGCACCGGTCGAGGATTTGCTGAAGGTCGTGCCGTAATCGCCCTTGATCGTGACCTTGGCGCCCTTGGCGGGGAGGGGATTGGGGATTTTGACTTGCCAGAAGGTATCGACGTGCTCCGCGTCCTTCTTGCCCTTGTCGAACTCCGCGATCGCGTCGTAAATCTGGGCGAAGTTCGAGGCCCAGCCCATCACCTTGATGGTCTCGCTCTCGGGCGCGTCCTTGCTGTCACCCAGCCAGAACGCGGGGATCGGCGGCTTGCAATTCTCCGGGTCGGCTTTGCCGCCCTTGTGAACCGCGCACGCCGGCGCTTCGCCCAAGTTGGTTTTGGTGATGTAACCGGTGATCGAGAGCTTCTTGCGCGAGACCTCTTTGGTGTGCACCGGGCTGCGCAAGTAGTAGCTCGCGCCCCAAACCGTGTACGCCTCGCCGTTCTTGATCGGCTTTTTCGGCACATTCGCAACGGGCGGCAGACTTGCCTTGGCACCGCTATTGGCGGGATGCGGCACGTACTTGACTTCATCTCCCCCGCAGCCGACGGCGGCCAAACTTGCGGCGAAAGCGAAAGCCAAACAGGAACGCGGGGACATCAGTGACATTCTTTCGTGCCTCCTCAAAACTCCCGGGACAGTAGTCTGCGTTCTGCCCCTACTGCAAGGGCGCGATGCTTGATCCACGCCGGATTTTTGTGACCCCTTCCTCGCCCCCTCCGCGATCGCATTTGCACCGGCCTGGCAGCCGGTCGTTGCGTTCGTGCTTGATTCGGCTCAAAGCGCGCTACGCTGCGCCCGATGGCGCGCAGCATCTTTATCGGAGATGTCCACAGCTGCGCTGCGGAGCTCGACGAACTGCTGTCGGCCGTAGCTCCAAGCGAGAGCGACCGGGTGTATTTCGTCGGCGACCTGCTCAGCCGCGGCCCGGATCCGTTGGGCGTGCTGCGGCTGTTCCGTGCCCTGCGTGCGCGCTCGACGGTCGGCAACCACGAACAGCGTTTGCTCGCGAGCCGCCACGCGCGGCTGCGCGGTGAGCCGGGCCCAAAGCTCGGAGCGTCCCATGCAGAGGTCGTCGCGCTCTTGGACGACGACGATTGGGCGGTCTTGGAGAGCTTCCCGCTCTGGATCGACGTGCCCGAGCACGGCATCCGCGTCGTGCACGCCGGCATCGTGCCCGGCGTGCCGTTCGAGAAGCAAGATCCCTGGATGCTGACGCACATTCGCTCGATCGACGAGCGCGGCAAGCCGAGCGAAAAGTGGGGCACGCTCTGGGGCAGCTTGTATCAAGGCGGACCGCACATCGTCTTTGGGCACAACGCGCGGCAACGGCCGCAGTTGCACCCGCACGCCACGGGACTCGACACCGCGTGCGTCTACGGTGGCGCGCTGAGCGCGCTCGTGCTGGCCGAAGGCCAAGCCCCGCCGCCAGTCGCGAGCCGCCTCGATGCCCTGGTGTCGGTGCCCGCGCGTCGCGCGTATTCCGACTACGGTCGCGAGCTGCCCGGAGGCTGAGGTAGTTTGCCCAAGCTGACGCGCGTGCCGCTCTCCGGGCTCGAACCCGGAGAGCGCAAACTCGACCCCAAAACGGCTCACTACTTGTGCGACGTGCTGCGCCTACGCGCGGGTGAAAAATTCGTCGCCTTCGATCCGGAGACGAAACTCGAGGCAGAAGCGCGCCTCGCCGTCGCAGAAGACGGCGCCTATTGCGGCGTCGGCGCGCTGCGCGAATCGACGCGCGTCAGCGACACGGGCATCGTGCTCGTGCAAGCGCTTGGCAAGGGTGACAAGACCGAACAAGTCGTCCGCTCCGCGACCGCGCTCGGTGTGGCCGAGCTGCACTTGGTCGAGAGCGCGCGCAGCGTGGCCCGCGTCAGCGACCGCAGTGACAACAAGCGTGCGCGCTGGGAGGCGATCGCGCTCGACGCCGCACGCCAGTGTGGGCGTGCCGATGTGCCGAAGCTCAGCGGTCCCCACACGCTCGCGCGCGAGCTCGAAGCGTGGTGCGAACAGAGCGCGATCAAATTGTGCTTGGTGCCCGGCGCCGCCCAGAGCCTGCGTTCGCAAATCGCCGACTGGACGGTAGGCTCGCCGCTCGCGATTTTGATCGGACCCGAGGGCGGGCTCTCGGGCGAAGAAGTGAGTGACGCGGAGCGCGTCGGCTTCGTCGCCGTGAGCTTTGGAGAGCTCGTCTTGCGCACCGAAATCGCCGGCACCGCGGTGCTCGGAGCGCTGCTGCTGCAGGCCCAGGGCTAGGGCCAGGCTGTGTCCAATGGGACACGGGCGCGGGTGAACGGACACGGAGCTTAGCTCTAAAACCCTGCAGTATTAACGCGTTGCGCCCGGGTACGCGGCTTGCGAATGCCTTGGGCATGATCTGGATCGCCCTGCTCCCAAGCCTGGTTGCTGGCTGGTTGTTCGTCGGAACCCTGAGACTGCGTGGAGCCAAGGCGCGCTGAGCGCACCCGGGTCAATCGAGGGTCCGGCGTGCCTTCGGCCGAGCGAGGGAGACGCTCTCGATCCAGCGACGCATCTCATTCGCGCGAAGCGAGGTGCTATGGGAGCTGTCGGTGCGCTACCGGTCGAGCAAGCCCCTCCTCAGTGGTAAGTCCCGAAGGTGGAGGGAGCCCTTCGTTCGACACGCCAGTGGAGTCGCGCCGCAGGGTTCGGGCTCGCTCGTCGGTTGTCGGTGCCAAAGCTCGCCGCGCGAGCGATGTGCGCATCTCCATCACGATCGCGTGAACGCCCCCGCACCGCTCGCGCCATTCATGCGGTCCAGTGGAGGCGATCTGCTGGCGTCGCGACGGCGCGGGGTCTCAGAAGCCGTTCGAGCGCTTCGCTTGGGTCGCGACGCCGACCCACGTCGACAGCGGCGCGCTCCGTGAGGTGCGCTGCTGGATCGCGAGCGCCCACCCCTCTCTCGAGGCGCCGGTTCGGGGGCGAGCCGCGACGCAGCGGGCGAGAGGGGTCGGTCGCGGAGCATGTCGAGTTGGAGCGCGTGGACACGGACGTGTCGAATCAACAGCGCTTGGGTCAGGAAGCTTGGAGGCTCGAGCGCGGCGCGGCTCGGGAGCTTTGGGCCGTCGAGATCCGCCCTGAACTCAGAAATCGCGAAAATCGGGCTGTTTCCGTAGCCGAGCCAAATTCGCTATGCTCGCGCTGGCACCTGAGATGACCGAACCGGTGACAGGCAGCATTTTGGCGGGCGAGTACCGGGTGGATCGCGTACAGGGCCGCGGTGGCATGGAAGTGGTCGTGTTGGCGCGACATTGGGTGCTCGACGAATGGGTTGCCATCGAGCCGCTGCCGGCGCTGCCCGCTCTCGACCATTTGCGCGCGTCCACGCAGGTTGGCCCCGGCGGTCTCTGGGTGCGAGGTTCCTGGTGACGGGCTTGCGGGGGCTAGGGCGGCTGCTGCTCGCTGGCGCAGGCCTCGTGGCCTGCAATGCCATCCTCGGCATCGAGGAGCATCAGCGCGCGCCGAGTGGGGGAGGTGACGCGGGAGCGACGTCGGCGAGCGGAGGTCTCGGCGGAAGTTCAAGCGGTGACACCTCCAGCGCCGGAGACGTCGCGGGCGGCGATACCGACACGGGCGGCGTGCCGAACGCGGGCTCGGGCGGCGCGATGGCGCACGCTGGGCAAGCTGGGGAGGAGGCTGCAGGCGGCGAGGGCGGGACCGCGAACTGCAGCCCGGGCACCCGCTCATGCAGCGGCAACCTCGTCGTCGAATGCGACACGAACCGCGATTGGATTGCGGTCTCCGCCGCTCAGCAATGCCAAGGCGCAACGCCGATTTGCATCGGCGCTGGCGCTTGTGCCGCTCTCAGATTGCGTGAGGGAAGCATCGAAGTGCTCGGCGCCACGAGCCCACTCACGACGTCCGGCTACGTCTTGAAATGGCATTCGCTCAGCGAATTTCCCAGAATGTGCAGCACGAAATACTGCGTGACAGGAGGACTTCGACCATGATTAACGCACGCGTGCGTCGCATCGGATTCAGCGTTGCAACGTTGGCAGCGGGTGCGGTAGCCACGTTGGCGGTCGAGCGCGTGCGCGCTGCGGGCGCACCAGCCAAGAACGCGCTCGTCTACACCGGCTACCTGGAGCTCCCCGACGGCTCTGCCGTCGACGGCACGCGCGCCATCGCCATTTCTCTGTTCGACGCCGAAAGCAATGGCAACAAGGTGTGCGAAGCGGCGTCCACCTCCCGCACCGTCGCTCGCGGGCGCTTTCAGGTGACTTTGCCCGACGCCTGCGCAAGCGCCGCGCAAGCGAACTCCGACTTGTGGATCGACGTGCAAGTCGACGGATTGTCGGTGGGGCGGAGCAAGCTCAACGCCGTGCCGTATGCGCTCGAGGCGGGTCGTGCATCGAGCGCCAGCGGCCCGCTCGATGCACGCATCGCTCAGCTCGAAGCCAAACCTCAGACCGGCTACCTGAAATCACCACTCTGGAGCCATTCGTATACCGCCAGTTCTGGGGCGCCAACGAACGTTCTGTGGAGCGAGCCCATCAACGTGGCAACGCCATCCGTACTCTTGGTGTCCATAGATGCACACTGGAGTGTCAACTCGAACGCGTGCTTCGCCACAGTCACCATCGACGGTGTTCCAATCGGTGACGCCGCCTGCGCGACCACCGGTGCAACAGCGACCAACGGCTGCTGGGGGGCTAGTCACACGCAGTCCGATACGTGGGTCCCCGTGGGCTACAACGCTTCGACCACGATCTCCTCGGGGTCGCACGCACTCGGCATTCTGGTAGCGCCCACCCCGGGCTCCACGTGCGCCGTGAACGGCGCGCGCATCTACTACACCCTCATTCCTCGCTGAGGCCCGCGTGCTGCTTCCGGCGTCGGCGTAGGGCAAGGACTCTTGCAGCCGACGCGCCGGCGCCCTCCCTTGGTCTCGCTGCCCCTGCTCGCGTCGTGGCGCGTCCGGGGAGTCGTTCGCGGCGGGCACGACCTCCGCTAGCGAGTTGCGTGGCTGGGTTGCGAGCGCCCCACAACTCTCTGTTCTCGGACAGCGCTCCTGAGGAGGGCTCAAGGTAGGCACTGTGTATACCTGAATGACTGCGCAGTGGTCGCGCGGCCCATACAGAACCTCAAGGATTTTCTCAAGGTTTTGGCAGTCGCGATTGTTGACATGGGCCGGCCGGCCCCGTAGCTTCGCCAGCAGCAGTGGGAAATAGTGGGAACAAGTGTTTCGCTAGCCCATGAAGTGTTGATGAAGAGATGTTCCGCGGGCAGTTCGTTCACTCAGTCGACGCGAAAGGGCGCATTAGCTTGCCGGCCCGTTTTCGCGACGTATTGGTGGGCAACGAAAATGCCGGGTTCATCATCACTCCGGCGCTGTTCGACCCCTGTCTGCACGTCTACCCCATGAAGACTTGGGAAGAGTTCGAGCAGGAGGTGTCGAAGCTGCCGAGCCTCGATCCGAACGCGGTGCGTTTCCGGCGCATGTACGTGTCGGCGGCGGTCGAGTGCGAGCTCGACAAGGCGGGGCGTGTCCTGGTGCCGCCGCATCTGCGGGAGCGCGCGGAGCTCGACAAGAGCGAGGCGCTGTGGGCGGGCATGGGGCGCAATTTGGAGCTTTGGTCGCGGGCGCGTTGGGACAAGGCGCTCGAGATGGCCCCGGGCGAGATGGACAGCTTCAGGCAAGCGGTGGAGCAATTCAAAGTATGACCATGGCGGCGATCGATTTCGAAGCAGAGCCAGTCTTCGCTCACGTCTCGGTGATGCTGGGCGAAGTCGTGGAGGCGTTGGATCCCTCGCGCGGCGGCGTGTTCGTGGACGCCACCGCGGGCGGTGCGGGGCATTCGGCGGCGTTGCTCGCCGCTTCGCCCGACGTACAGGTGATCGCGTGCGATCGCGATCCGCTCGCGGTGCGCACGGCACAAGCGCGGCTGTCGCAATTCGGGGCGCGCGCGCGCTGTGTGCACGCCGCGTTCGATCAGATCCCCGAGCGCCTCGCAGCGCTCGGCATCCGGCAAATCGACGGAATTTTGGCGGATTTGGGCCTCAGTTCGCAGCAGCTCGCGGACGCCGAGCGCGGGATGAGTTTTCGCGCCAGCGGCCCGCTCGACATGCGCATGGATCCCACGCGCGGCGAGACCGCGCTCGAGCTGATCGAGCGCCTGAGCCAAGACGAGCTCGCGAACGTGATCTACGAGCTCGGTGAAGAGCGGCGTTCGCGGCGTGTGGCCCGGTGTATCAAGCAGGCGCTGGAAGCGGGCGAGCTGCGCGATACGCTCGAGCTCCGGCGCGCGGTGGTGCGTGCGGTGGGGCCGCGTCGGTTGGGCGGAGTCGACCCAGCGACGCGCACGTTTCAAGCGCTGCGCATTGCGGTGAACGGTGAGCTCGATCAGTTGTCGAGCTTGCTCGACACGGCCAAGGGTTTGCTCGCTCCAGGCGGCATCGCCGCCATCATCAGCTTTCACTCTTTGGAAGATCGCCTGGTCAAGCGCGCGTTCCTCGATCGTTCGTCTTGGCAGCGCTTGCACAAGAAGCCGATTTTGGCGAGCGAGAGCGAGCTCAGTGAAAACCCGCGCGCGCGCAGCGCCAAGCTGCGCGCGGCCATTCGCGTCGAAGCCGAGGCGCCGAGCGACCCGAGCTGGGGAGAAGAGGCCTGATGCGCAGCGAACGGGTGTTCTTGATCCTGTGGACTTTGGCGGTTTTGGCCGCCACTTCCGCGTTCATTTTGCACCTGGGGCTGCGCGTCAAATCGGTCGAGCTGGGCTATGAGCTGGGCCGCGCGCACGCCCGCGTGGAGCGCCTGCGCGAAGTGAAGCACGTGCTCGAGCTGGAGCTCGCCTCGCACAAGACTCCGGAGCGCGTGGACTTCGTGGCGCGCACGCTGCTGGGCATGAGTGAGCCCACGCCGGATCGCATCCTGGCTGCGGGCCGCAGGCCCGACGATCAGCCGAGCAAGCCGCAGATCCAGGAGGAGCCGTGAATCAGCGCACCTCGAAGACGCCTGCCAAGCTGCCTGCGCCGCCGAACGAGGACAAACGCAGGCGTTGGGTGCGTCGGCGCATGGGCATGCTGTGCGGTTTGCTCGCGCTCGGCTTGGGGCTCGTGGTCTCGTCCGGTTACGACTTGATGATTGGCGATGGCGCGGCTTGGCGCGAGCTCGCCGAGACTCAACGTCAGCGGCGCTTGCACGTGGCACCGAAGCGCGGTGGTGTGTATGACCGGAACGGCAGCGCGCTTGCCGTCAGCGTGGAGGTGCCGAGCGTGAGTATGGACGCGGTCGAGCTTTTGCGCGGCGTGCCTTCGCAGCAGGTGCCCGTGGTCGCGCGCGACGCGGCCAATCGCATCGCCGCGGTGCTCGGCATCGACGCTGCCCAGGTCGAGCGTCGGATTTTGGCCAAGCGCCGTTTTGCCTGGCTGAAACGCCAAATTTCGGCCGAAGAAGCGGACAAGATTCGAGCCTTGTCGGAGGACGACGCGGGCGGAACGCGGATCCGGGGCTTGGTCGTGGAAGGCGAGGGGCGCCGTTACTACCCGCGCCGTGAGCTCGCGGGGCCCTTGCTCGGCTTCGTGGCGCCCGACGGTGAAGGCAAAGACGGCCTCGAGTACGCGCTGAACGACGATCTGAAGGGCAGCGCCGAGCAGCTCAAAGGGCTCCGCGATCGCTCTGGTCGGTTGCTGTTCTCGGACGGCATCGAAGACGATCGCGCGTTCGCCGGTCACAACATTTACCTGACCATCGACCAGGGCATTCAGTACGTCGCCGAGCACGAGCTGCAGGCCGCGGCGCGCACGTTCGAGGCCGCGGGCGGTTCGGTGGTGGTGGTGAACCCGTACACGGGTGAGATCCTCGCGCTCGCCAGCTGGCCGTTCTTCAATCCCAACGACTACACCACGAGTCAACCCGAGCAGCGTCGCGATCGCGCAATGAGCGACGTGTTCGAACCGGGCTCGACGATGAAGATGTTCACCGTTGCCGCGGGCTTGGCCGCGGGGGTGATCACGCCCACTCAGAAGCTTTATTGCGAGAAGGGCGTGATGCAGATCGACAACGTGACGATCCGCGACACTCACCCTTCGGAGTGGCTGTCGATTTCGCAGATTTTGGCGGTTTCTTCCAATATTTGCGCGGCCAAGATCGGCCTCGGCATGGGTGAGGCCAAGCTGTACGACGCGCTCCGGCGCTTTGGTTTCGGTCAAGAGTCGGGGCTGCCCTTTCCGGGCGAAGCGCCGGGCACGTTGCGTCCGCGCTCGCGTCCCTGGGTGCAGGTGGAGACCGCCTCGGCTGCGTTCGGTCAGGGCGTGGGCGTGACCAACATGCAAATGGCGATGGCCGCGGCCGCGCTGGCCAATGGCGGCGAGCTGATGGAGCCGCTCTTGGTGCGCAAGGTCACGACTTCCGGCGGCGAGGTCGTGCGCGAAGTCGCGCCGCACGTGCGCCGGCGGGTGGTCTCCAAAGAGGTGGCGCGCGCGGTCGGCGAAATGTTGGTCGCGGTGACCGAGGGCGAAGGCACCGGCACCGAGGCGGCCATCGACGGCTACCGCGTGGCGGGCAAGACCGCCACCGCACAGAAGAGCGATCCCCGGACTGGGCGCTACTCGATCGACAAGTACATCGGTTCGTTCGTGGGCTTCGTGCCTGCGGAGAAGCCGGTGGTCGCGATCGCCGTCACCCTCGATGAGCCGATGTTGGAGCACGCGGGCGGCGTGGTGGCAGCTCCGATCTTCCGGCGGGTCGCGCAAATGAGCCTGAAGCTCGCGGGTCTGACGCCGCGCGCCGCGGACAAGACGGACGTGGCGGTGCTCGCGCGCACGCCCGATCCGGCCAACATCGCCTACGAGGCGCTGCGCGAAGCCCAGGGCAAGAAGCCCCCGGTGCAAGAAGTGTTGCCCACGGGCGCGGTGCCGGCCGGCAAAGTGCGCATTCCGAATTTGACGGGCGTGCCGGCGCGCCAAGCGTTCAAGCAGATGATCGCGCTCGGTCTCACCCCGCGGCTCAAGGGCAGCGGGCTTTGCGTCAACCAGCAGCCTCCGCCCGGCAGCCTGGTCGACAACGCGTCTGAAGTGCTCTTGGTGCTCGAACCCGCTTCCTGATGGTCCAAAGTCCCCCCATCTCCGCCGCCCCTGCCGCCACCGGGTTTCCGGTGTCCGGCTTGCTCGGCGTGCTGCACGCCGAAGCGCCGCGCTTGCTCGGCGACGGGAACGTGCGTTTGACCGGCGTACAGCAAGACTCGCGGCGCGTGCAGCCGGGGGATCTGTTCGTGGCGCGCAGCGGCGGCAAGGTGAGCGGTAGCCAGTTCGTACAAGCCGCGGTCGAGCGCGGCGCGGTCGCGCTGATCGTCGAACGGGGCATGCCTTTGCCGAGCGTCACCGTGCCGCTGATCGAGGTCGCGGACGCACGCCGAAGCTTGGCGCTCGCTGCCGAAGCCGTGTACGGCAATCCCAGCCGGCAAATCCCGGTGATTGGCGTCACTGGCACCAACGGCAAGACCACCACGGCTTGGCTGGTCGAGCACGCGCTGCTCGGCGCCGGTCAAAAGCCGGCGCGGCTCGGCACCGTGGGCTTCGCCTTCGACGGCCAGAGCGTGGACTCGGCGCTGACCACGCCCGAAGCCGACGACATCTCGCGCTACGTCGCGCGCGTGCGTGACGCGGGCGGCACGCACTTCGTGATGGAAGTGTCGAGCATTGCGCTGTCGCTCGAGCGCGTGCGCGGTTTGCATTTCAAGGTCGCGGCATTCAGCAATCTGACTCAGGACCATTTGGATTTTCACGGCTCGCTCGCCGAGTACGGCGAAGCCAAAGCGCGGCTGTTCACCGAGCTTTCGCCGGAAGCCTCGGCGCTCAACGTGGACGACCCATTTGGCGCGAAGCTCGCTGCGCGCGCGACGGGCCAGGTGACGCGCGTCAGCAAGCGCCCGGGCGCGGATTTGTTCCCCAAGGAAATCTCGATCGATGCCCAGGGGATCCGCGGTCTGATTCACACCCCGGCGGGTGACGTGCGGCTCGAGTCGCGCTTGGTCGGCGAGCACAACCTGGAGAATTTGCTGCTCGCGATCGCTATTTTGCAGGCCTCGGGCGCGGAGCTGGGGCCCGCGCTGGCCGCCTTGGCCGAAGCGCCGCAGGTCCCCGGTCGACTCGAGCGCTGCGACGAGCCGGGTGATGATTTGTTGGTGCTGGTCGACTACGCCCACACGCCCGACGCGCTCGAGCGCGTGCTGATCGCGACCCGCTCGCTCACGCCGCGCCGCGTGGTGTGCGTGTTCGGTTGCGGTGGCGATCGCGATCCACAAAAACGTCCACGCATGGGCGCCGCTGTCGGTCGTTTGGCGGACTACGCCTATCTCACGAACGACAACCCGCGCAGTGAAGAGCCCCGCGCGATCGCCAGCGCGGTCGAGGTGGGCTTGCGTGAAATGGACGCGAAGTACGAGGTCGAGCTCGACCGTGCACGCGCGATCGAACGCGCCATCAGCCGAGCCGGGGCGGGGGATGTGGTGCTGATCGCGGGCAAGGGTCACGAGCCGTACCAACTGGTCGGCGACCAAACGCTGCCCTTCGACGACCGCGTCGAGGCCCGGCGCGCCCTGGCCGAGCGGCGCAATCGCGGAGGCGCATGGCCAGCCTGATCCCGCAAAATAGCGCCGAATTCACGCTGTCTCAGGTGGCCACGCTGAGCGACGGGCTACTCATCGGCGCGGACGCGCGCTGCGCCTCCGTGACCACCGATACGCGCGCCGATCTGCGCGGCGCGCTGTTCGTGGCTCTGCGCGGCGAGCGCTTCGACGGCCACGACTTCGCACAGCAGGCGCTAGCCCAAGGCGCAGCCGGCGTGCTGGTCGAACGCGAGCTGCCGGAGCTGCGGCCCGCCGTGGTCGTCAAATCCACGCTCAGCGCGCTCGGGGCACTGGCTTCTGCGCATCGCCTCCGCTGGGCCAAGCGTATCGTGGGCGTCGCGGGCTCTGCGGGCAAGACCACGACGCGCAGCGCGATCAGCGCGTTGCTCGGCGCGCTGCACCCGGGCGCCGTGCACTTCGCGGCCGGCAATCTGAACAATCTGATCGGCGTGCCCATGGTGCTGCTCGGGTTGAAGCCGGAGCACTCCATCGGCGTGGTCGAAATCGGCACCAACGCGCCAGGCGAAGTGCGCACGCTGTCCACGCTCAGCGCGCCGGATGTGGCTGTTTTGACGCTGATCGGCATCGAACACAGCCAGGGCCTCGGCGATCTCGACGGCATCGAGCGCGAAGAGGGTGAAATCTGGAGCGGGCTTGCGGGCGAAGGGTTGGCTGTCAGCAACGCCGACGACCTGCGCGTGCAACGCACCCTGCAAGCCGTGGCGCACGTCCGTTCGCTGAGCTACGGCTATGCCGAAGGCGCCAATTACCGGCTGCGAACGCGCACGCCGAACGCGCTCGGCGGTTCGCTGCTGGAGCTCGAGCGGCGCACCCCCTTCGGACAAGACGCGATCCAGCTCGAAACGTCGTTACTCGGCGAGGCCGGCGCCTACGCGTCGCTGGCGGCGCTGGCCACCGCCGAGTGGCTGACGCAATCCGCGCTCGACCCGGCGTTCGTGTCGAGCGCCTTGTCCGCCGCGGGTGAGCCCGGCCGATTGACGCCCATCGAGCTCGCAGACGGGACGGTCGTGCTCGACGACAGCTACAACTCGAACCCCGCGAGCGTCAAAAGCTCGCTGGCCACCGCGCGTGAAATCGCTCGCGCTCGCGGCGCTCGGTTGCTGCTGGTGATCGGCGAAATGCGCGAGCTCGGCGCGCTCTCGGCCGAGCAGCACGCCGAAGTGGGCGGCTTCATTGCAGGCAGCGGTGCTGCGCTGTTGATCGCCCTCGTGGGTGATGCTCAGCGCTTCGTCGCCCCGGCGCAAAACGCCGGAATCGACGCACATTTTGCCGAAGGTTCCGAGCAGGGCCTGGAGCTCCTGCTCTCCCGCCTGCAGCCGAAAGATGTCGTGCTGGTCAAAGCCTCGCGTGGCGTGCGCGCAGAACGCTTGGTGCGCGGGCTGTGTGATGCCAAAGGGCATGCGGCATGATTTACGAGTTCTTCTATCCCTGGAGCCACAAGTACGAGTGGGCCAGCGCCTTCAACGTGCTGCGTTACACGCCCTTCCGCGCCATCATGGCCACGATCACGGCGATGCTGATGTCGTTCTTGGTGGCGCCCTGGTTCATCCAGAAACTGCGCGGCAAGCAGATCAGTCAGATCATCCGGGAAGAGGGGCCGGCCTCACACTACGCGAAGCGCGGCACGCCGACCATGGGCGGCGCCTTGATCTTGCTTTCGGTGTTGGTACCCACGGTGCTTTGGGCGGACGTGCGCAACATCTTCGTGGTCGCGACGACGGCGGTCACCGCGGGCTATGGCGCGGTGGGCTTCCTCGACGATCGCTTGAAGATCGAGGGCAGCAACACCCGCGGTTTGCCCGGTCGCTACAAGCTGATGGCGCAGATCGTGATCGGCGGCTTCGCGCTGTCGTACGTGTTCCTGAACACGCCCGAGCTGCCCGCGGGCTGGCTCGCGTTGCGCACGCGGCTCGCGATTCCGTTCCTGGCGTTCCACAAATACCCGGTTTCGCTGCCCTTGGGGGTTTACCTGTTTTTCGCGCTGTTCGTGGTGGTGGCCATGAGCAACGCGGTCAACTTGACCGACGGTCTCGACGGGCTCGCGATCGGTCCCGTGATGATCAACGCGGGCGCGTACATGATTTGGGCGTACGTGGCCGGCGCGATCTTGTTCGGGCGACCGCTCGCACAGTACTTGGACATCGCCGGCATTGCCGAGATGTCGGAATTGGCGGTGTACGCCGCGGCGATGATCGGCGCGGGCGTCGGCTTTCTTTGGTACAATACTTACCCAGCGCAGGTGTTCATGGGCGACGTCGGCTCGCTTGCGCTCGGTGGCGGTTTGGGCATGCTGGCCGTCCTGACCAAGACGGAGCTCTTGAGCTTGGTGTTGGGCGGCGTGTTCGTGGTCGAGGCGGCCAGCGTGGTCACGCAGGTCACCTCATACAAACTCTTCGGTAAGCGCGTGTTCTTGATGGCGCCGATCCACCACCACTTCGAAAAGAAGGGCTGGCCGGAGCCGCGCATCATCGTCCGCTTTTGGATCATTTCGGTCTTGTTGGCTCTGGTTGCGCTGTCTTCGCTGAAGTTACGCTGATGGAATTAGCTGGAAAACGCGTGCTCGTGGTCGGCCTGGGCAAAAGCGGCGTCGCTGCGGCGAAGCTGTGCCTCGGCCGCGGCGCGCTCGTGGTCGGCACCGATAGCGCGCCTGCCGAGAAGCTTTCAGCAGAAGCGCGCGCGCTCGGCATCGAGCTGGTCTTGGGCGGGCACCAAGGCGCCGAGTTCGAAAAGAGAGACCTGATCGTGGTCTCGCCCGGCGTGCCGCAGCTCGCCGAGCTCACGCGCGCGGAGCTCGCGGGCGTGGAAGTGATCGGCGAGCTGGAGCTCGCTTCGCGCTTCATCGAGGCTCCGATCGTCGCGATTGGCGGCACCAACGGCAAGAGCACAACCACCACCCTCGTGGGTGATATGTTCCGCGCGGGCGGGCTACGGGCGTTCGTCGGTGGCAACCTGGGCACGCCCTGCGCCGAAGCCGTGAACGAGAACTACGACGTGGTGGTGTTCGAGGTCTCGAGCTTCCAGCTCGAGCGCGTGCCGAGCTTCCAGCCCCGGGTGAGTGTGCTGCTCAACATCACCGAAGATCACCTCGACCGCTACCCCAGCTTCCTGGCCTACGCGGAAGCCAAGGGCAACGCGTTCGTTCAGCAAAACCCCGATGATTTCGCGATCGTCCCCGACAGTGACGACGATTGCCGACGGCAAGCCCAACGCGGCAGAGGCAAGCTGCTCACCTTCGGCAGCTATGGGGATTACGTCGTCTCCGGCCGCACGGTGACCGAAACGCGCAGCGGAGAAGTGTTCGATCTCGAGACCAGCGCGCTGCACGGTCGTCACAACTTGGAAAATGCCGCGGCCGCGATCGCCGCCGCACGCGCGCTGGACGTGAGCCCCAGCGCGATCCGCACGGCGCTGGCGGAGTTTCGCCCCTTGCCGCACCGCATGGCGCGTGTGGCGACCGTGCGCGGCGTCAACTTCTACGACGATTCCAAAGGCACGAACGTCGGCGCTTCGGTCACCGCGCTGCGCGGCTTGGCGGAAGCAAAGGGAGTGCTGATCGCCGGCGGCCGCGATAAGCTTGGCACCTACGAGCCGCTCGTGAGCGCGCTGGTCGACAAGGGCCGCGCCGTCGTCGTGATCGGTGAAGCAGCGGAACTGATCGCGAACGCGGTTGGAACGCGCGTGCCCGTGCTGCGCGCAAGCTCCATGGATGACGCCGTGAAGCAGGCGTTTTCCGCGGCCCAGCCGGGCGACGCGGTGCTGCTCAGCCCCGCTTGTTCGAGCTTCGACATGTTCAAGAGCTACGCCGATCGCGGTGATCGCTTCGTGTCTGCCGTACAGCGCTTGGCTCACAGCCAGGCGCCCGGGGGAGCCAGCTCATGATTACGCTCAAGAATTTGCTCACGCGCGCGCCCGATCGCGGCCCGGTCGACATCGTGCTCGCAGCGCTGGCGGTGGCGCTGCTCGGGTTCGGTGTGGTCATGGTCTACAGCGCGAGCGTGATCGAAGCCACGGTGGTGTTCCGCGACTCGCAGTACTTCTTGAAACGCCAGGGCTTCTACGCGATCGGCGCGCTGCTGCTCATCTTCGGCGTGTCGCGCATCGATTATCGCCAGCTGCGGCCGTTCACCTACCCGATCTTGGGCGTGGTCACGGTGATGATGATCTTGAGCGTGATCGGCTTCGGTCACAGCGGTGGCGGCGCCGCGCGCTGGCTCTCGGTCGGTCCCGTGCACATTCAGCCTTCTGAGACCGCCAAGCTCGGTCTCGTGCTGTGGCTGGCCTATTCGCTGGAAAAGAAGCGGGAACGCGTCAAATCCTTCTCCATCGGCATGCTGCCGCATCTGCTGATGAGCGGCTTCTTGATGGTGCTTTGCCTCAAGCAACCGGACTTCGGCGGCGCGTCGGTGCTTTTGCTGCTCACCTTCACGCTCTTGTTCGTGGCCGGGGCGCGGCTCGGTTATTTGCTCGGTCTGGCCATGCTCGGCTCCGTGTTCGCCGTGTGGGCGGTGCGCTTCACGTCCTATCGTTGGGAGCGCATGGTGGCCTGGTTCAACATGAGCGAGCACCGCCAAGATCTCGCCTACCAGCCGTTTCAATCCGTGATGAGCTTCGGCTCGGGCAAGCTGTTCGGCATGGGCCTGGGCAAGGGCCTGCAAGTCTTGTACTTGCCGGAAGCACACACGGATTTCATCTCGGCCATCATCGGTGAAGAGCTCGGCTTCATCGGTATCCTCGCGCTGTGCACCGTGTATCTGGTGATCGTCGCGCGCGGCGTGCGCACCGCGCTCAACGCCGAAGACGAATACGGCGCATACATCGCGTTCGGAATTTCGGTGCTGTTCGGTTTGCAGGCGCTGATCAATCTGGCGGTCGCAATGAGCGTGCTGCCGACCAAAGGCCTGACCTTGCCGTTCGTCAGCTACGGTGGTTCGTCGCTCTTGGTGTGCGCCGCGGCCATGGGCATTTTGCTCAGCATTTCACGCAAGAATGGCTCTGGAAATGCGCGCGTTGCGTTCATGTCCGGCGGCTCGGGTCCGCTGCCCGAAGCGAGCGCCATGCTCGTGACCGAGGCGAGCTTTGCCCCCGACGCGCCGGATGCAAACGGCGCGAAAGGGGCTGCACGCACGCCCGCCAAGCGCAAACCGCGCATGCCGGTCGTGCCCAAGGAGGCGCTGTGACTAGCACGCTGGTCTTCGCCGGCGGTGGCACGGGTGGCCACGTCTACCCGATGATCGCCGTGGCCGACGCCGTGCGCGAACTCGCGCCCGAGCTCGAGCTGGTGTTCGTCGGCACCGAGCGCGGCATGGAGACGCGCGCGGTGCCCGAGCGCGGTTATCGGCTCGAACTGATGCGCGTGTTGCCGATCCGTGGTGGCGGCGTGCTGGGCGCGCTGCGCGGGATCGCGCGCGCGGCGATGTCCGTGCCCGAGGCGCGGGCGCTGCTCCGGCGCCTGCGGCCGAACGCGGTGTTCTCGATCGGTGGCTACGCCGCAGGTCCGGTCTCGCTCGGCGCACGTTCACTCGGCATCCCGCTGGCGCTGATGGAGCCGAACAGCGTGATTGGCCTCGCCAATCGCTTGATCGCGCCGCTCGTGCAGCGCGCATACACGGCTTTCCCCGAGAGTGAACGGCATTTCGACCCGCGCCGGGTGCTGCGCGCGGGCGTGCCGATCCGCGCCGGTTTCGAGCCTGCGCCCTACATGCCCCGGCTGGATGCACCGCGCGTGCTCGTGCTCGGTGGCAGCCAAGGCGCGAAATCGCTGAACGAAGCCGTGCCGCGCGCGCTCGCTCAGCTGGGCCAAAACGTGCGCGTAGTGCATCAATGCGGCGCCGCGCATGAAGCGGACGCGCGCCGCTTGTACGCGGGCCTCGGCCTCGAAGCGCGCGCCCAAGTGCTGCCCTTCATCGCCGATATGCCGCGAGCATTGGCCGACGCGGATCTGGTGATCGCGCGTTCGGGCGCCAGCGCGGTCAGCGAAATCTGCGCGGTCGGTCGACCGAGCCTGCTCGTGCCGTATCCGTTCGCGTCCGGCGATCATCAGCGCGTCAACGCCGAGTCCTTGGTGCGCGCCGGGGCCGCGCTTTGCCTGCCCGCCACCGAGGCCAGCGCCGAGCGCCTCGCCCGCGAAATTACCGAGCTCTTCGACCATTCGCAGCGCCTGTGCAGCATGGCCGAGCGCGCCACTGCGCTCGGCCGACCCGCGGCCGCTCGCGTCATCGCCGAGGATTTTTTGGGGTTAGCGGGCATGGCGAGCTCTGAGCGTCGCGTAGCCCCGAGCCCGGCTTCCCCCGTCGCAGATCCAGAAGCGCGTCGAGCCGGCTCCGTCGCGCCGAAAACCATGCGCTCGTCGATCTCGTTGCGGGAGGCGGTCTGATGTTCCGCGGTCGCGTTCGTCACGTGCATTTCATCGGGGTCGGCGGCATCGGCATGAGCGGCCTGGCCGAAATCCTACGCACGCTCGAGTTCGACGTGTCGGGCTCCGATTTGCGCGCGGGCGAGAACACCAAGAACCTCGAACGCCTGGGTGTGCGCGTCGACATCGGCCATCGCGCCGAAAACGTGCGCGGTGCGGACGTGGTCGTGTACTCGAGCGCGATCGACAACGAAAACCCCGAAGTCCGCGAAGCGCGTCTGTATGGGATCCCGGTCATTCCGCGCGCAGAAATGCTGGCGGAGTTGATGCGCGTGAAATACGGCATCGCCATCGCGGGTTCCCACGGCAAGACCACGACTACCTCGCTCGTGGCTACCGTGCTGCGCGCGGCCGGCTTCGACCCCACGGTGGTGGTCGGTGGGCGCATGGCCGCGCTCGGCAGCAACGCTCGCCTGGGCGAGGGCAACATGCTCGTTGCCGAAGCCGACGAAAGCGACGGCTCGTTTCTGCGTCTCACCCCCACGATCGCGGTCGTCACCAATATCGACCCCGAGCACCTCGACTACTACAAGACGCACGACATCCTCAAAGATGCCTTCGTGCAGTTCATCGAGAAGGTCCCGTTTTACGGCCTAGCGGTGCTGTGCCTCGACCACCCGCACGTGCAAGATCTGTTGCCGCGCATCCAGCGCCGCCACGTCACCTACGGCCTCAGCCCGCAGGCCACCTACCACGCGCGCTCCATCAACTATCGCGGCCTATCGACCAGCTTCGTGGCCTTCAACCGCGACAAATCGCTGGGCGAATTCAGCGTGCGCATGCCCGGCCAGCACAACGTGCTCAACACCCTGGCCGTGATCGCGGTGGCGGACGAGCTCGAGGTCCCGCTGGATGTCGTGAAAGACGCGCTCAGCACCTTCCACGGCGTGGCCCGCCGCTTCACCGTGGTCGATGAAGTGGACGGCGTGGCGCTGGTCGACGACTACGGCCATCATCCGGCAGAGGTCGAAGCCACGCTGAATGCCGCGCGCCGAGCGTACGAAGGGCGGATCCTGGTCGCATTTCAGCCCCACCGTTACTCGCGCACCCAGAACCTGTTCGACGAATTCACGCGCGCCTTCAACAACGCTGACCTACTGTTTTTGACCGACATTTACGCGGCCGGCGAGAAACCGATCCCGGGCATCAGCTCCCAACACCTGGCCGACGCCATCGCCCAACACGGCCACCACCATGTGAAATACGCGCCCGATCGCGCCGCCATGTCCGCAGAGTTGGCCCGAGCGGCCCGGCCGGGTGATGTGGTGATCGCGCTCGGCGCCGGTGACATCAACAAGATCCTCAGCGTCGTGGGCAGCGGACTCAGGGCTCGCGGCCGAGCGGGCGGGAACCAACCATGAAGCGCAGCGAACAGCGCAGCCACGGCAGCCGCATGCACGGCGGCCACGTCGTCGCCCCGGATGAAGGCTTCGCCGTCGGTGAAAGCCCGATGCCCGGCGCGGTGCAAGCCAAGGGCGCGCACGCCCGCGGATCCGAGCCAGAAATGGCTGGCGCACGCGGGATCCTGGCCTTGCTTTGGTCGGCCGCCAAATTGGCCTCCGGTCTAGCGGTCGTGGTCGGCGTGTCACTGGCAGTCGCCTGGAGCGCGCATCACTACGCCCTGACCAGCCCGCGCTTTGCCATCCACACCGTCGATCTCGTCGGCGCCAAACGCAGCACCATCGACCAAATCAAAACCGACTCGGGCGTCAGTGTGGGGCAAAACATCTTCGCCCTCGACACCGAGTCCGCAGAACGAAAATTGCTGGAAAATCCCTGGATCGCCGAGGTCAAAATGACCCGGCGCCTGCCCAGCACGCTGCGCATCGAGCTCAGCGAACGCGAAGCCGCCGCCGTGGTCGCCCTGGGCGAACGCCTGTACCTCGTGACGCCCGAAGGGGTGCCGTTCAAAGAAGTCTCGGCCGGCGATCCGTACGACATGCCGCTCATCAGCGGAGCCTCCCCGGAGAACCTGCAGCGCGACCGAAAGCGCGAAATCGAGCGCATTCAGACGGGCCTCGAGGTCCTGCGTCAATTCGAACGCATCCCCCTGAGCCGAGTCTACCCGGCGGAAGAAGTGCACTTGGCCGACGCCGGCGACGTCACCCTGACCTGCGGCAAAGACGGCGTGACTCTGGAGCTGGGCACCGGCCCGTGGCGCAAGAAGCTGCTCATGGCCGAAGAAGTAGTCGGCGAATTGCGCAAAAAAGGCCGCACTCCGGGCATCGTGTTCCTGGACAACTCGGCTCATCCCGAGCGCGTCGTGGTGAGGATGCGATGAGCCGAACGCCGACACGCCCCGCGCGCTCCGGCCAACGGTCGGACAATCGCGCTCAAAAATGGCGAAATTACGCGCCAAAATTTGGCCCCATCGCAAGCGCCATGGCAGCGTCGGCCGAGTCTCGAATCGCTAGCCAGACTGAAACCGGAGCCGCTGAACGACCATGAAATCCTCCCTCACATCCAGCGAGATCGTCGTCGGACTCGATCTGGGCACCACGAAGGTCTCGGCCGTGGTGGGCGAAGTCGATGCCGATGGCATCACCATCCTCGGCGTGGGCAACGTGCCCTGCCGCGGCCTGCGCAAGGGCGTCGTCAGCAACATCGAATGGACCGTGCGCTCGATTCGCGAGGCGATCGAGGCGGCGCAGACCATGGCCGGCGTCGAAATCAAGACCGTTTATGCCGGCGTCGCGGGCAGCCACATCAAGAGCCACGTGTCGGATGGCGTGTGCGCCATCAGCGGCCGTGAAGTGACGCGCGCGGATTTGGATCGCGTGCTGGAAGGCGCTCGTGCGATCCCGGTCGATGCGGATCGGATGATTTTGCATGCGCTGCCGCGCGAGTACGCGGTCGACAATCAGGATGGGATCCGCGATCCGATCGGCATGAGCGGCGTGCGCCTGCAAGTGCGCGTGAACCTGGTGACGGCTGCGACCAGCTGCGTGCAGAACGTGATTCGCTGCGTCGAGCGCTGCAACCTGAACGTTGCAGACGTCGTGCTCGAGCCGCTGGCCAGCTCGGACGCGGTGCTCAGTGAAGACGAAAAAGAGATCGGCGTCGCGGTCATCGACATCGGCGGCGGGACGACCGACCTGTTGCTCTATGTGGACGGCGGCATTGCGCACACCAGCGTGCTCCCGGCCGGCGGCAACAACATCACCAGCGACGTGGCGGCGGGCCTACGCACCCCCATGGCGGAAGCCGAGCGTTTGAAGCGGAATTACGGCTGCGCCCTCGGTCGGATGATTTCGGACGACGAGGAGATCGAGGTGCCAGGCGTCGGCGGACACGCGCCGCGCCGGGTCGCTCGCAGGTTGCTGAGCGACATCATCGAACCGCGCGTGGAAGAGATCTTCAGCGAGGCACGTCGCCGGATTGAAGAGACCGGGCTGCTCGAACAACTCTGCTCGGGCTGCGTGCTGACGGGCGGCGCGGCTTTGATGGAAGGCATGGTCGAATGCGCCGAAGAAATCCTGGGCATGCCGGTGCGACTCGGCTTCCCGGTCGGCGTCAAAGGCATCGTGCAGTTGGTGCAAGGCCCGCAGTACGCGACCGGCGTCGGGCTCGTGCGCTACGGCGCCACCCAACTCGCTGACGCTGCCCCGCGCGGCCTCCGCGCCAGCGACGAAGAACGCCGCGTCGAAGCGGCCGCCGCGGTCGACCCCGCCGCACCCAAGAATGGCTTTTGGAATTGGTTCCGCGCGGCCTTCTGAGCCGCACAGCACCGCTTCCGCTTAACTTACGACACGGTACCCAGCAACAGACACGACACACTTTCGAAGCGACGACACGAATCCAGCTTCTACGCCCCAGGGAGAATCACTCCGAAGGGAGAAGAGGCAAGGGAAGGCAGGCCCGGATTCATGACGACGCGCCACAGCTACCAATCCGGGAGATGGGACGATGAGTTTTTCCATTGAGTTCGCCGACGAAACGCGTGCTTACCAAGCGCGCATCAAAGTCATCGGTGTCGGCGGTTCCGGCGGCAACGCCATCAACACGATGATCCACTTCGGCCTCGAAGGCGTCGAGTTCATCACGGTGAACACCGACGCACAGGCCTTGAATTCCAACTCTGCCGCCGAAAAGATCGCGATTGGTCAAAACGTGACCCGCGGGCTCGGCGCGGGTGCAGACCCAGAGCGCGGTCGCAAGGCTGCTCTGGAAGACGTGCAACGCCTCAAAGACATCGTCCAGGGTGCGGATATGGTGTTCGTCACGGCCGGCATGGGCGGTGGCACCGGTACCGGTGCGGCTCCGGTGATCGCGCAGCTCGCGCGTGAAGCGGGCGCGCTTACGGTCGGCGTCGTGACCAAGCCCTTCGGCTTCGAAGGCCGCCAGCGCTCACGCCGCGCGGAAGCCGGCCTGGCCGCTCTGAGCGAACACGTCGACACGCTGATCACCATCCCGAACGAAAAACTGATGACCATCGCAGACGACGACCTGACGTTCGTCGAGGCCTTCCGCAAGGCCGATGAAGTCTTGTTCCAAGCGGTGCGCGGCATCAGCGACCTGATCACGCTCGACGGCATCGTAAACGTCGACTTCGCCGACGTGCGTACGGTCATGGCCGGCATGGGCCGCGCCCTGATGGGCACGGGCTGCGCCAAGGGTGAGGGACGCGCGCGCTTGGCGGCGGAACAAGCCGTACAATCGCCGCTCCTCGACAACATCTCCGTGCACGGCGCGACCGGCGTTCTGATCAACGTCGTGGGCGGCCCCGACATGAAGATGAAGGAAATCCAAGAGGCCGCTTCGCTCATTCAAGAGCAAGCCCACGAAGACGCGAACATCATCTTCGGTGCCAGCATCGACGAAAACATGGCCGACACCCTCAAAGTGACGGTCATCGCCACGGGCTTCCAGCACGCGACGGAAGAGATGCCGCTCGAAGCCGCGCGCCGCGCCACCGTGGTGCGCCAAGAGCCGAGCGTGATCCCGACGCCGCGCGCCACGCAGGCCCCGCGCATCGAATCGACGGTCCCGGCGTACAGCACGCGCCGCCCGCAAGCCCCGTCGATCGCAACCACTGCCACGCGCGACGCACAAATGTCCTTGCCAGTCCGGGAGCGCATCACGTTCCCGAGCAATATGGATACGGACTGGGATGTGCCCGCGTTTCAACGTCGCGCCGGCGGCTGAGTGCTCGGTTCTAAATAAGGTCTTGGTGTAGCGGCGCGTTCCTCCCACGCGTTGCTACGCTGGTGCTGGGTATGTTGAAGACCCTGGGTTCCACTTCGTGGGGCCTGGGGTTTTCTTTGTATTACGCACGAAAAGTCGCGCGCGGCCGAGATCCGACTTCTCAAGGCAACATCGCGGACGCCGTTCCGCTGTTGCGCGGCAAGGTCGTGGCCCGCTGACTCGCAGCGCATGCCCGAGAAGAGGAGCGCTCAGATTTGCGTCGAGCGCACTGCAGCAGCGCGGCGCCGCCCAAGCAGCCAGCAGGCAGCGGACATGGGTCCGCCGTACAGAAACGCCCTCGCGCGCCGATCGATGCGCGTGCCGGGGGCGAAGCCGAGCGTCAGCGTGGCCACGATCGTGATCAGCGCGGCACCATACAGGAACGTGCTGGAAAACAGCCCGCCCTCACGATTCGGCCGGTTGAACAGCAAACGATAGGCGATGGCTGCGAAGAACCAGATGAAAATGCTGCAGCCACTCGCGACCAACAGCGCGACCGTGGGTGACAGCTCGCGCGCCGACGGCACGAGCAGCCACTCTTGCGAGTTGACCCAAAGAATCAGCGCAGCAAACGCCGCGACACTCGCCGTCAGCAGTCCGACCCACGATCTGACCCGCGCGCGATACGTTAGTGGTGAGCTGCTCTGGCCGCGGTGGCATGGCTGGAGGTTAACGGTTTCGCTGCTGGGCCGCTACACCGCGTGCGGGCCGCGAGCCAAGCGTTGGCGGCGAGCGGCGACTAACAGACCACCTCCGTGGAGCGCCACCGATTGGTACGATCGAATTCGCCTGGGACGACCAGAGGGCGTAGCAGAATCTGGGGGCGCCACAAGGTGCGCTTCGAGGAGGCAGCCACGGTCTTCGGTGACCTCTGCGCCGACGTGCCGCGCCAGTCCTGTGCCCAGCCGGCGGCCTGAGAACGTCACGTGGCCGCTTCTCGGTAACACGGGCGCAGTTCATGGCTCATGCGAGGAGTCGGTCCGAAGTTTGCCAAGCACGGCCGCTCATTGGCGGACGTTGACTCCTACCAGCAGCTCTGTGTCGCCACCAATGAGCAGCGCGCCGCGCGGGCCTACGGCGATTCATTGACCGCCGCTGCCTTGCCCAAGCCGAGCTCTGCCTCGAGCTCCTTGCGCAGCTCGTTCACTCGATCGCGTTCTTGCGCGGACAGGCCCAAGAAGTCATAGGCGAGGTCGCGCTCTTCGAGCCCCACGACCTTCATATTTCGATTGAAAAAGAGCAGCGCCGAAGTGATTGCCCGCACGAGGGCGCTCTTGGTCATGATGCAAGTCGGACTCGGCTTGCGTAGGATTTGCTGGCCCAATAGTTCACGCTGCTGACCGTCCGGGCCTCCGCCATGCGACACGATCAGCGTGCGGCCGTCCTCGGGAAAACCGCGCGCGGTTTCGTCGGTGAGCATTCTCTGCCACTCGAGATTGCTCGGGTTCTCGGGCCCGTGCACCACGACGGTCAGCCGACCTTCGAACCGCCAGGCCATCGAGCGTTGCATCCCAGCTTGATGCTAGGCCGATGATACGCGACGTCAACGGCGTTCGAGCGGCCCTTGTCAATCGCCGTGGTGCGGGCAGATTTTGTTCGCAACTGTGCGCGGGTCTCGGCCGAGCAGAGTGCATGGAACCCATTTCGAGTTCGATGCGAGCAGCGTGCGAAGAACCCGACGAGACCGAGGCGGAGGCGTGCCTGCCGCGAGAGCCGGAGCCGCTCGAATGCCGGCTGACGGATGCTTCTGTGACTCCTCCGCTGGCGGTGCAGTCCCTCGTTGACAGACACTTCCCGTCCGTTTCGGCAGCGCCGCCTGAACCGTCCCAGCACGGCAGCAGCGCGGCGAAAGGCTCGCTACATCCAGCGATTGTATTGAGCATTGGAGGCAATGTCGCCGCGGGCCCCGGGATTGCGGTTGGCGCCGAAGCAGCGATCGGAGTCGCGGTCGACCTGGGCGAGGGCAAGCTGTCGGTGTTCACGAGCGCGGGTTGGGGAACTGCGATTGCGCCCGGGGTTTCTGCTGGAGTCTAGGGACAGCTCTCCTTTGTGCAGGACGCTACGAAGTTTTGGGGCTCTGGCGCAGAACACGGCCTCAATCTTGCGCCGGGCGGCGCAGCCATCAACTATTCGACTCCTGCGCCGGGAGGGTCGCGTGAGTTCAACGGTCTCACCGGCTCGATTGGTCCAAGTTTGGGCGGTGATGCCCATTACTTCGAAGGATCTACGACCGAGCGCTGGAGCATCAGCTTGCGCGAGATCAAGGCTGCCTTGGCGCGCGCGGCCGACCCGACTCACGCCATGTGCGTCGGGCCGTGAAGGCGAGACGATGTGCAAGTTTTCAGCGAGCAGCAGCGCTTTGGCGACCAAACCGGCGGAGGCGTTGATCCGTCTCGTGATGTGCGCGCTTCCAGCGGTTACCCTGATGCAGCAGGGCGTCGCTATGTCGGCGGTCGCGGCGCTGTTTTTGGGTTTCATCGACGGTTATGCCCGCCGCTGGGGAGCCTATACTTCGCGTTCGTTCGTCGCCGACAGTGAAGGCTTGAAGATCGCTTTCGGCTTTCACGCTGAGGTTATTCCCTGGGGCAGCGTTTTGGGGATCCAAACCTGGCACCACTTCAATCGCATCGACTACGTAGCGGTCCACCATCTTCGCGCGGGTCGCATCGATGTTGCCACCTGTGTGTCTCGGTACGCTGAAGACGAGCTGCGCGCATTCGTGCATGCTTGCGCCGATCACGTCAGGGCTGGCGCATCCCGCCCGCGCATGACAGTCGCTGGCCTCAGCGAGCGTTGTGTTTACCTGCCATTGCTGAGACGGCTTGTAGAAGACGTCGCGCTGGCTGTCTTGGTTGGCACGGTGATCGGTGCGGTCGGTTGGTCATTTCTGTTTGGGCTGCTCGCTGCTTCGCAATCGGCTGTGGTCGCGGCCGCCCGGTACACGGTGCGCACCACTCGATTCGTGCAAAAGAACGGACTGTGGTTGGTCGATGGCCTCGAATCACGACCGCTTCGCGCGATTCCACGCGCGCTGCGACTTTGGGTTCGCTGCTTGGATGCAGTGACGGCGTCGGATAGCTTCGGGAGCTGAGGGAGGCCGGAGCTCGCGCCCCAGCGCGCTTGTTTCTCACGAGCACGGACGAACGCTCCGATTTGGTTGGGCTTTCAAGGGTCCAAGATGGACCTCTTGGCGTTCGCCGCCGCCAGCAGTCTTCGAATGTAGTCGGCGTCGTCGCTCACGATATCGGCTTGCTTCCGGATCGACAGCTCGGCGACCGACGCGTCGACAACGTCCCGCGTGCGTGTCCTGCCGAGGAGAGCACCTGCAGCGTGGCCTGCCGCTTCACTGAACGCTATGACTTCGCAGCCGCGAAGCAGGCGCCGCATCTGTGCCTGCCTCGGCGAGCGGCTGGCCTGAGCGAGCACGGGCGCCGGTACCAGCGGAACCACGCCGGCCTCGAGTCGAACCCGGTGTTCGGCCCAGACCCGGCGCTTGGAATGGTCGGCCGCTATCAAGACGCCCGCGTCATAGACAACGGCCTTCATCGCGAGCGCTTCCGCCGAGATGCCTTTGGCTTGATACGGGCGCGGGCTGCAAGGAGCTCCGCCGGCGTCAACGCACCCTGCTCATTCTCCCATTCGGCGACGGCGGCCAGCCCGTCTCGGATCAGGAGAGCACGTCGAGCCGCATCCGTGATCCACGCCGAAACGCTCTTCCCCTCGGCTTCAGCCGCGTCGAGCACCTTGGCATGGACATCAGCGTCCACGGTGACGGCGAGCTTCACGGCTGGATTCCCTCTTGGCATATTCGAACCATACTACCGTAGTAGTATGGTTTCAAGCAGGCAGGTCTGCGCGCAAAAGGAAAACTCTGACCCTTCACTCGTCACCGAGCCCGCAACCACGAACTCGGCGATGATCTCACGCGCGTTTCGCACGCCGATGAAGTCGAACGATTGGCCGTCGCGCAGATCGACCTGCCACATTTTCGCGTTCCAGGGCGGATTCCGCAGAATCCAGGGTTGCTCGCGCACGTCCACTACCCGTGACCACGGGATGGAGCGTCGCTTTCTGCCGCTCGTGACCTCCAGCCCCGCACGGGTGGCCACCACTTTGCGCCGAGTCCACAGGAACCAAACGACGAAGGCAAGGAGCCGGAGGGTTGTCCTCACAACGAGCGTACCGTGCTAGCTTTTCAGCCGTCGTCGCAGATGTCGAGTCCGCAGCCGCCGCTCGGCCCACTGCCCCCGCCTCCGGTGCCGCCGCCAGGCAGATTCAAGAGAGGAGTCATGAGCAAGCTCCAGTTCCGCGCGCCCAAGTAGTTCGCGTACAGGGAGCGGACTCCGGTGACTCCGTCGACCTCCAGAACCCTACCGGGGGGCAGCGCCGGGGAGTATCCGGGTTCTAGAACGTAGTAGACGTTCTGACAGGCGTCGTAAGCCATGTCGTAGGGGCCGTCGAACTGTTGACCACCGTTCGGTGCGCCGTTGCTAGAAAATACGGTGCGGTCGCCGGTTGCCAGATCGACGCTGATCAGAGCGCCTAGAGGACGGCCTGGCACCGCGCTCGGCTGACGCTCGTCCAGTACCATCAGGGTGTTGGTCGTCGAGCCATTGGCAATGCTCAGCGGCCACACGATGGAGGGACCGGTGCCGCGGCTACCGCCGGAGATCAGCGTACGATTCCCGTTGCTCGGGCTGACGGACATCAGCTGTCCGCCGTTGGCTAGGTAGATCACGCCGCCGAGGTTCGCTACCTCCGCGGGGGCAGCGTTCGTGAGCGTCGGCCCGGACCCGACTCCGTTACCCGACAGGACGATCCGATTGCCGGTGGTGGGGTCGATCCGAAGGATGCGTGGCGCATACGTGGTCGGATTCTGGTCAACGACGAGGATGTCGCCGCCGGCTTCGATCGCCACCGAGAACGGCCACACGAGCGCTGGACCTGAACCCCTGGCTGGGCTCGACAGGCTTGAAAGGCCGGACAGCAAGGTCCGGGCACCGGTGTTCGGGTTGACCTCCACCACCTTGGGCAGGCCGGTGAATGCGCCCGAGTCGGTCACTACGATGTCGCCGTTTGGGAGGAATGCCATGTCGGTTGGTTGGTCCAGATCGGGCCCGCCTGTCGGCGACATGTTGTTGGTCAACACGCTTTGACCGACGGGGTTAACGCGCAGCACTTCACCCTTGGCGGGGCCGGGGCCGGGACCCGAGTATCCGTCGCTGACCAGTGCTTCGACCGCCACACACATCGGTTGCGAACTCGCCGCTCCGGCAGACATGGGTTGAGCGTTGGCTATCTTCGCTGTCAAGACACCGCCGAGGACGGCGGCGAGTGCGGCGACATATCGACGTTTGCTCAATGACAAGACCGGGTTCTGAATCTGTTCGAGCTGCATGATGTCCTCCTCGTCGAGCAGCGCCGAGCCCGATGCTCGCGTTCGCTCCGACGAAGAGGAGTTCAGCAACGCGCGTGCCCACCGGGATGGGGCGGGCGAGCTGTAATCCGATCGTTCATTGAGGCGTGTTCGAAGGGTACGGCCAGCCGCCGCGCGGGCACCGTGCCAGGCACGTGCCCGCGGCGCCGGGTTCGAAGGTGGCGCAATCTCACGTGTCACGCGCTCGCGACCGCGGAGATCTGTGAGTGAACCGCGGCCACCCCTCCCGATTGGAATCGGTCGGTGCACACCAGTCGCAACTCGACGTAGAGTTCGAAGAATGCGCCACGTGGGTCGGGGTGTTCGAGCTGCGGCATTGTTTGTCTTGGGATCAGCTTGCAATCGAGCCCAGCAGGTTCCTCCGACCGTCGAGCCGCACCCAGTCACTCCTTCGCCGTCGCCTGACGGGGCAAGTGACGCGTGTCAGGCCGAGGGCCCCGTGAACGTGCTGCACCACGCGATTGACCTGTCACTCAGCCTGGCTCCGCCGCTTCTCACTGGAAAGGGTGAAGTGCAAGTCGAGGTCCTCAGACACACTGCTGTGGTACGCCTCGACGCACACGAGCTCGAGCTGGCGAGCGTTGCTACGAGCGCTGGTCCGCAGCGGTTTTCCCGGGTTGGGGATCACTTGTGCATCGAGCTGGCGGAGCCGCTGCAGGCGGGCAGCAAGCTCACTTTGAAGCTCGCCTGGAAGGTGTCGACGAGCGGGAAAGTGCCGCGCTTTTCGCCCGGCCAAGTGTGGGCAGGCTACCGCGCGTCGGCATGGATGCCCACGCTCCAGGATTCTTCGCAGCGCGCCACGCTCCGTTTGTCGATCACGACCAGCCCGGAGCTCAAGGTCGCGGCCAGTGGGCGCGCCGATGGACAGCGCCCGGATGGCAACGGTTTGGTCGTGCACTCCTTCACGCTCGACCATCCCACACCGCCGTTTCTGTATGGTTTTGCAGCGGGCGTCTTCGACGAGGCGACACAGGCCGTCAAAGATCTGAGGCTGCGCGCGCTGGGGCCGGCTGGCTCGGATCTGGCTGGAGCCCTGCGTATCACGGCCGCGATTCATGATGTGTTGCTCGAACGAACGGGAGCTCCGTTGGCTGCCGCTGAGTACACGCAGGTCTTCGTCGAGGGTGACGCCGCACAGGAAGCTGCCGGCGTGTCATTCCTCGCCGCGGAGGCACTGGACGACGTGCGCAAAGATCCGACTGAGGACTGGATCTTCACTCACGAGCTCGCACACCAGTGGTTCGGTTGGCAGCTGCCATGCGTCGACTTTGCGGATTTCTGGCTGAATGAGGGGTTTGCCACGTTCATGGTGGCGGTCGTGAAGGAACAGCGCTGGGGGCGTCCGGCCTACGAACGAGAGCTCGGGCTTTGGCGCGAGCGTTCTGTTCGAGTGCACGCGGAAGGACACGACGCGCCCGTTTCTCTGTCTCGGCCAAGCGCGCCGCTGCGAAGGCCACCGCAGGATTCGGAATTGCAGGTGCGAGGGGTCACCTATGCTCGCGGCGCGCTGGTATTAGACAAGCTGCGACGCGAGCTGGGCGATGCCGTCTTCTGGGCGGCAATCCGCGCCTACGTCCAAAGTCACCGGCTGCCAGTGGGGGTGAGGCGCGAGGATTTGCGCCTTTCGCTCGAGGCAACCAGCGGCCGTGATCTGCGTGGCTTCTTCGAGCGCTGGGTCTACACTTCCGCGCCGGACCTGTAGCTGTGCGCGTTCAGCGCAGCGTCCGCAAAACCGTGCTCGAATACGCGCGATCGATTCAGTCTGAATCGTCGCGACGATCCGTGCGGGGCGGAGCTAGCGCACAGGCGGTGTCCTGCGCCACATCTTTCGCTCGCACGTGGCTTTGTTGTCGGGCCCGGTGCCTGGGGTTGTCGACACGTGGCCGGGCACCCCACGCTGATCACCCGCAAGGTATGCTCAGCCCGCGCTATGCGCGCTCCGCAAGCTCTGGTCAACGTGGCGGTCTACACCGAGGTTAGCAGTTGTTCGATACGCGTTAACAAATCGCAGCAATTTACGTAGTGGTTTGCTTCGATCCCGTCCAACGGCTGGCTCTGACTCTGAAGAGCGAAAACCCTGCTCAGCGCACGCAAGCGCCTCACATTTAGTTGGCAAGAACGAGACGACTCACCGACCGTGCACACTGAGCGAGATCGACTGCGCGATCTGAGCGTCGAGTTTCGCCGCTGTCGTCTCGCGTCGCAAACCACAACCGGACGAACGGTTTGTCGTGCATAGCGTTCTCGGCTCGTGTACTGAGAAAACCAAGTCGCGCTTTCGCGCGGGGAACGGGAGGCGCGAGTTGTCGAATTTGTCGAGTGCCACTTGGGCGATGGTTGCGGCGCTGTGCCTTACGCTCGGATGCAATACTACGTCAGAGTCGGGGGCCGCGAAGCGGACTGAGGCGCTGACTCCCGGCCCGAGCTTCACGCTCCAGCTCCCACCACAGCTCACGGCAGGTGGTTCCGGGCTGACCGCGACGACCAGTCTCACTCTAGGCGACCGAGTGAAGGTGAAACAGGCAACAGGCAGCGCCTTTGCGGGCATTGTCAATCTGGGCACTGGCCTCACCATCGTCGGCCAAGACGACGTGACCGGGGACGTGTGGAGCGTCGGGTCCGTTCAGCTCAACGACCGGGCGGCGGTGAACGGGTTCCTCAAGACCGCCGGCACGCTCACCCGAGGGGTCAACACGACGATCACCGGCCTGATCCAGCAGTCCCAGCCACTTCCTCCGCCAACCCTCGATACGGTGACGGTTCAGTTTCAGAATGGCGCGTCGGCGGTGTCCGTTGCCAACGATAGCACGCGCACGCTGAGCCCCGGGGACTACGCCGCAGTGAGCGTTGGCGCTCGTGCGATTCTGGCGCTGTCGACCGGCGACTACCGCTTCGACAGCCTAACCACCCAGGTGCCGAGCACGCTGCGCTTGACGACGAGCGCGGGGCCGATCCGGATCTTCGTCCGCAACACGCTGAACTGGAATTCGACGGTGACGTCCGCGGCAGGCGACCCCACGAAATTGCTGCTCGGCTACGTTGGCAGCTCTGCAATCATCGTCAATACGCCCTTCACGGGCACGCTGCTCAGCCCGAACGCGGCCGTCACTTTGCCGACCGGCTCGTCACCGCACAACGGCGCATTCTTCGCCAAGAGCCTGAGCACACAGCCAGACGTCGTGGTCACGACCAAGCCTTTTCAGCAACCGTGCCAAGGTGTCGTGATCGACGACGGCAACGCTTGCACTACGGACGCGTGCGATCCAATCACGGGCGTGGTGAGCCACGTGCCGGTGGCGAATGGCGTCACCTGCTCGGATGGCGACGCCTGTACTACTTCCGACAGCTGTCAAGCGGGTGTCTGTGTCGGGGCGAATCCGGTGGTCTGTACCGCGCAGGATCAGTGTCACAGCGTGGGCGTCTGCGCTCCTGCGACCGGACAGTGCTCGAATCCGAGCAAGGCCGACGGCACGAGCTGCTCGGACGGCAGCGCCTGTACGCAGAGCGACAGCTGTCAGGCGGGCGCTTGTGTGGGCGCAAATCCCGTCACGTGTACGGCGCAGGACCAATGTCACAGCGTCGGTACCTGCGACGCAACGACCGGCCTCTGCTCAAACCCATCGAAGACAAACGGCACGTCTTGCAGCGATGGAAATGCCTGCACGCAGAGCGACACCTGCCAAGCGGGTGCCTGCGTGGGAGCGAGTCCGGTGCTCTGTGCCGCGCTCGATCAGTGTCACAGCGCCGGCACGTGCGACGCCGCCACTGGGGCATGCTCGAATCCAGCTCTACCCGATGGCTCGAGTTGCTCAGACGGCAACGCCTGCACACAGCTTGACAGCTGCCAAGCGGGCGCATGCGTCGGCACGAGCCCGATCGCGTGCAGCGCTCTCGACCAATGCCATGTTGCGGGCAGCTGCAACCCCGGCACCGGGGTGTGTTCGAATCCACCGAAGACTGACGGCTCAGGCTGCTCCGACAGCAACGCCTGCACGCAGGCGGACAGCTGTCAGGCCGGTGTCTGTGTCGGGGGGAATCCCGTTGTTTGCGCAGCCCTCGATCAATGTCACCTGGCCGGCGTTTGCAACTCCACGACAGGTGTGTGCTCGAGTCCCGCCAAATCCAACGGTTCCGCGTGCTCCGACGGGAATTCGTGCACGCAGAGTGACGCTTGCCAGGCCGGCACGTGCGTCGGCGGGAGCCCCGTCGTCTGTGTGGCCCTCGATCAATGTCATCTCGCTGGCAGCTGCGACGCGAGCTCCGGTACGTGCTCGAATCCGACGAAGACCGACGGCACTGCTTGCAACGACAGCAACGCTTGTACGGCGGGAGAAGCGTGCAGCGCCGGAGTGTGCCAATCCGGCACTCCGGCTGCAACGGACGACGGCAATCCTTGCACGGCAGACGCCTGCGATCCGCTCGGCGGCGTGACACACACGCCCGTGAGCGCCGGAACTGCGTGCGACGACAGCGATGCCTGCAATGGCCACGAGACTTGCAACGCGCTTGGCTCGTGCAACGCAGGGACGCCGTTGGTCGTCGATGACGGCAACCCGTGCACGACTGATTCATGCAGCGCTTCGACGGGCGTGGTGAGCCACGTTCCCGCCGCGCCAGGCACGCTGTGTGGCACGGGCTCCTGCTCCAATGGGACGCAGACATTGCCCGGGCAATGCGACGCTGCAGGCAGCTGCTCCGCGGGCACGACGATTTCGTGCGCAGGCTTTGCCTGCGACGGGACATCCTGTTTTGGAACCTGCGCATCCGACGCTCAGTGCCAAGTCGGCTTTTTTTGCGACACGGTAGCTGAAGGTTGTCTAGCCAAGACTCCGCCCAATGGCGATTGCACGCAGGATCAGCAGTGCGCGGCGGGGGCGTGTGTGGATGGAAGTTGCTGCGATCCAACGTCGAACGCGGATCCGCTCGCGGCCGTCACCATCGACCCGAGTCGACCCACGGACTTTGCGACTCAAGTAGCGCCGCTCTACGCTGGCCCCCAAGCAACTCAGAAGCCCGTAGCAGGGACGATCGTACCGGCTCATGTGGCGGTCATCCGCGGCAAGGTTTTGAACGAGGCGGGGCAGCCGCTGCCGTGCGCAAAGATCAGCGTGCCTGCGCTGCCTGGGCTAGGCGCCACGGTAAGTCGAGCAGATGGCGCCTACTCGCTCGCGGTCAACGGCGGCGCAATGGTTACGATTCGCGTGGAGCTGCCCGGGTACTTGACCGCGGACCGCGCCATCGCCACGGAATGGAACGCGTACGCCACCGCTCCGAATGTCCGCTTGCAGACGTTTGGGACCGGCACGCTCGTGTCGAGCACGGCGACCGGGATCACCGTTGCGTCGGGCGCCGCGGAAACCGACGGAGCTTTCGGCACCCGGACGGGGCGGCTGCTGGTTCCACCGGGAACTCATGCGACGATTGACGGAATTACGTTCCCGTCGGTCACAGTTCAGGTCAAAGACCTGACGAATCTGGCGAAGACTGGTCGCGACGGGATGCCGGCTACTTTGCCGGTGACGAGCGCGTTCACCTACGCGGTCTCACTCTCGGTGCAGGGGGCGGAAAACAAGCCCGTGGCGCTGACCGACGGCAACGGGCAGCCAAAAGCCGTGCCGTTCTACGTCGAGAACTTTCTGAGCATGCCGAATGGCGAAGCCGTTCCGGTCGGCTACTACGATGTGAGCGCCGGTCAGTGGGTTGCTTCGGACAACGGTTTGGTCTTGACGATAACCGGCGTGGACGCGGCTACGGGCGAGGCTCAGCTCGATCTGGACGCCACGGTGGGACCCGAATCGACGTTTGCCGCGGATGCGCTCGGTATTTTGCACGACGAGCGTGTGGCGTTGGCCAATCTCTATCCGGTCGGCACTTCGCTCTGGCGCTTCACCACCACCCACTTCTCGGCTTGGGATGCAAACTTTGGCTGGGGTCCACCCCCGGACGCGCAGACACCGGCGAACCCGCCGCCGGTACCGCCGGACTGCGATTGCTGCGATGGTGACAGCAAACCCGGTTCCATCGTCGACTGCCAGAAGCAGGGCGTGCGCGAGAAGTTGCCGATCGCCGGCACCCCCTTCGATCTTTACTATTCGAGCTCCCGCCAACGCGCGGGCATCAAGCCGCTCCGTATTCCTCTGGTTGGCTCCACGCTTCCACCTGCGAATGTCGTCGCCATTGAGCTCGAGATCCAGGTCGCGGGACGCTTCTTCACGACCAGCCTCGCCCCGCCCTTCGTAGCTGGGCAAACCTACGATTTCGTCTGGGATGGCAAAGATGCGTCTGGCCGTAGGCTGTATGGGGCCCAGTCCGTACACACTCGGATTGGGTATACCTATCCGGGCTCGTACCAGCGCACGCCCCGCTTTGGCGATCCCGGCAGCGGTCTGGTGATCAGCGCGTCAAAGGAGCGCTTTCAGGCAACCCTCTGGCAGGAATGGTCGGGTTTCATCGACCAATGGGACGCGCAGCAGGCCGGCCTCGGAGGCTGGGACATCGACGTACACCATGGCTTCGATCAGCGCAGCGGAACGCTGCATCTCGGAAACGGACAAGATCAAGCTGTCGCACCCCGGACCGGGGGTTTGATGACCCTGGCCTCGAATTTCAACTCGCCGTTGTTCAACATCGACGGCAAAACGACTCACATCTACGGGCCCCTTTCGGGAGGCGGCGCGAATCGAACGGGCAACGGCATGTATCTCCCGAACGGCGTGCTCGTCGACACCGATGGAACCGTCTATTTCGCAGAATCAGGCAACGACCGTCTGAGCAAACTGAACCTGGACGGCAGCGTCACCGTGCTCTACACGGGGTTGAAAGGCCCTGGCGGTCTCGCGTTTGGCCCCGACCACAAGATCTACATCGCCGATACGCTGAACGATCGGGTGGTTCAGTTCGATTTGACCACCCAAACAGGCGTCACGGTTGCGGGCAATGGCCGCGAAGATCCGCATCAGGACGGGCCGGCGTTGCAGAGGAGCGTGGCTCTACCTGTCGACGTGGCCATTAGTCCTGATGGAACGCTGTACATCGCTGAATCGGGGGTCACGCTCGGCTACCTGCGGCGGGTTCGCGATGGTCAGATGACGACCCTTGCGCTGGCCGAGCTGTTCGTCACGGGGGTGAGCGTTGCACCAAACGGGGATGTCTACTTCAGCGGCACGAACGACGGCGCAAACTCAAACGGAGTGATCAACAAGATCTCTCCCGACGGAACCGTGAAGCGTGTAGCGGGTGGAGGCAGTAGCAGCTTTGGTTTCCCTGAAGGCGTCCCCGCACTCAACGCTTCAATGAAACCGTTGTCCGTCCGTGTGGCCGCGGACAACTCGATCTACTACACCGATGCTTCGGCAGCGGCCGTACGTCGCGTGAGCCCCAACGGAATCGTCCAGTCCGTCGCGGGCACTCCGGGTGTCTTCGGCTCGAGCGCGGAGGATGGCTCCTCTCCTTTGGCGATCCGGCTTTCCACGATTGCAGGCATCACGCTGAGCCCCGACGGCGGACTGTACATGGCCGAGATCAACCAGACCGTTCAGAAACTCAGGGCAATTCAGGGCGCAACCGAGGCGGGGGGCGCGGTGCCCTCATCCGACGGTGAGCGGCTCTACTATTTCGATCTTCTCGGTCGCCACTTGCGCACCGTCGATGCCCACACGGGCATCCTCCAGTACGCATTTCGGTATGACGCGGCTGGCTTCTTGACGGGGATCTCCGACCGCGCGCTCGATACCGGCGGTCGCGAAACCATCATTCACCGCGATGCAAACGAAGTCCCGCTGGCGATTGAAGCACCGTTTGGGCAGCTCACTCTCCTCACCGCTCCGGGAAGCGTGTCGAGCGGAGATAACTATCTGACCTCACTCACGGATCCGGAAAACGGGACTTATGCGTTCAGCTACTTCCCCGGCGGGCAGCTGCAAACGTTCCAGAAACCGGGCTTCCCGAGCGGCTCGGCGTATCACTTCACCTATTCCACGGGCCTGCTGTCCAAGGACGAAGACCCCCTCGGGCACAGCCAAACCCTGCAGGCTGCCAAGATTCCGGGCGTTGCCGCCGGTTGGCGCGTCACGCACAAGGATCAGTTGGGGCGCTCGACGATCTACGATACGCAGCTCCCCGATCGGATGACGCTCCAGAGCACCATCACACATCCGGATCAGCTGCAGGTCACGAAGCAGGTCCGTCTCGATGGGCTGGCGCAGTATCAGGCGCCCGATTCGAGCTACTACAGCGCGATGGAGGCCAACCCGAGCGGTTCTTCGGCCTTTTGGCAAACCCTGGTGAACCCCAGCAAGGATCCGGTGCACGGCGTCCGCGTACCAATGGTCACGAAGCGGGTCGATATCATGGGTTCTGGGTCGAGCGCGCTCTCGAAAGTCACGGTGATGTCGCGGACGAGCACGCTCGCCACCCCAAACAACCTGTCGTCGATCTTGTCGTCTGCTGAAACCAAGACGATCAACAACACTCGCACTGCGAGCAAAGTCTACGACGCGGCGACAAGGCGATTCACCATTACATCGCCCGCGGGCCGCAAGTGGTCGCGCACGATCGATACGTTCGGGCGAACGACGAGCTTTCAAGTCGACGGGCTCGCCGCGACCACGTTCGGCTACGATGACAGCACCACCGGGACGGGCCAAATTGCCTTCGTCGATCAAGTCGATGGGGCCCTACAACGCCACGCCAGCTATAGTTACTTTGGGCAAGGCCAAGGCGCTCGGTCTGGCTACCTCGCGAGCGTTGCCTACACCCTTGGTTTGCTGGAGCAGCAACGAACGTCTTATGCGGAAGATTCGTTCGGCAGGACTTTGTCGCAGCTCACGGGCAGCGACGGCCCGAGCTTCGCCTGGGACGGCAGGGGTAATCTCAAGACGGTCACTCCCTCGGGTGATACGGCTCACCAACTGGGCTACTCGCTGCTCGACCAACTCCTCACTTATACGCCGCCCAGCGTCGCGCCTTCGAACACGCCGGTCATAACGACGAACACCTACACCTTCGACCGGAAGCTGCAAACGACGACGACGCCAGACAACGCGACGCTGACCCAGGGTTACGACCCGACGACGGGCAAGCTCGTCACCACGACTATCCCCACGGGCGTCATCAACTACGACTACTATCCCAGCACTCCAGCGACGGGCAGCGCTCCAGGACGATTGAGCAAGGTTCGTGGCCCGTATGGCGTCGACCTGGCCTTCACCTACTTGGGCGATCTGATGCTCGGGACGAGCTGGTCGGGTGGCGTTACAGGTTCAGTGACTTGGACCTACGACAAGGACTTTGCCAAGATACGCGAGCAAGTAGCAGGGAAGACGGGCTCGGGCACCGTTGCGTATGGCTATGACCCGGACAAGCTCATCACTTGCGCTTCGCCGACGACTTGCAGCACGCCCGGCAGCGATGCACTCGTCATCACGTACGACTCCCCGGCCGGCAAGACCGGCCTCATCAACAGCATCAAGCTCGGCAGTCTAACCGAAGCCTATGGTTTCGATAAATTCGGTCGCTTGCAGTCGAAGACGACGACCGCACCGTCTGGTGCGATCGCGCAGTTTGCCTATGACGCCGACAATTGGCCGGTAAACACTCGCAGAGACGCTCTGGGGCGGATCGTCCACAAAGAGGAAACCATCCTCGGTTCCACGGACAAGTTCGATTATACGTACAGTCCCGAGGGGTGGTTGACTGATGTGACCAAGAACGGCGCGCCATTCGAACATTACGGATACTCGAGCCAAAATGGGTCGCGTGTTGCGGCGACGACACCCGCTCTCAGCGTCGCCGCGAATGCTGTGGTGTACGACGCTCAGGATCGTCTGACGCAGTACGGACCGCTCAGCTACACGTATACCAACAACGGCGAGCTCAAGACAAAAACGGACTCGCGGACGCCTGGGGTGACGCAGTATTCGTACGACGTACTCGGCAACTTACTCTCGGTCACCCCTGCTTCGGGGCCGGTGGTGTCGTACGTGGCCGATGGCTTGAATCGCCGAGTAGCGAAGAAAGTCGGCACGAGCGTAGTCCAGCAGTGGTTGTATCGAGATGGCCTCAAACCGGTGGCCGAGCTGGACGGTTCCGGTGCGCTGGTCTCGATGTTCGTCTACGCCTCGAACCGCAACGTTCCCGACTACGTGACGCGCGGCGGGAAAACCTATCGCATCATCACCGATCAGCTGGGCAGTCCACGCTTGGTCGTCAACGTGGCCGATGCGACCGACGTGCCCTTTCGAGCGGTGTACACTGCATTCGGCGAGGCAACGATCACGGGCACGGCGAATTTCATCCCCTTCGGTTTCGCCGGTGGTCTGTACGACTCAGATACGGGCCTCGTACGCTTCGGAGCTCGGGACTACGACCCGACCACTGGGCGCTGGACGAGCAAGGATCCGAAGCGCTTCAACGGCGGCCAGGCGAACCTGTACCTGTATGTCGGCAATGATCCCATCAATCGCCTGGATCCGTCCGGACGCGATCCATCCTTCGCGGCGATTGGCGGAGCAGTGGTCGCAGGAGCGGGCACGGTCTTGGTCGCAGCAGGCACCGCGCCGATTTGGGGGACCGGCCTGATCATCGCCGGTACCGCGTTGGTCGTTTGGGATATGTATAACGACGACTCGAACGCCCTCGATCAAATCGACAAGACGAAGGAAAAACTCCACGACGAGGTGGACTCCCACACGCAGCACGAGAACGATCAGCTGAAGGAGTTCGACGACATGAACGATCCGAATCCGCCCGACGACGAGGACGACAAGCACGAAGACTCGACGTCGTGTCAATGACGGATGACGACTCCTGTTCGACAGAGCGCGCTCATTGGCTCAAGCGCCAAAAGGCGCGCCCTCGGGTCGTCGCGGCGATTGGGGCGGTCGTCGCGTTGAACGTCATCGCTGCCGTCATGAAGGCAGCACGCGCGCTGTCCGTCGCCACTGCAGCCGGGATCAGTTCGGACCAGGCCCTGGCTTTGCTGCACATGAAGACCAGTGTCCAGCTCACACGCACCTTTACCGGCTACGAGGTCGTGTTCATCGAGTACGTGACTTCGGCATTTGTCTACTTCTGCAGTAGCTGCTTGCTGATCGTCCTGTACGGGCTCTACCGCGTAGACATGCGTCGTCAGGCGAAGGTTTGGCGGTACATCGACGAGCTCGAGGCGAGAGCTCGTCCGAGCCACGAGCTGCCGGGGGATTGATCGTACCCGGTCGAGCGTTTGCCGCGAGTGTCACGAGGCCGCCGAGACCACGTTTTACGGCGTGCAGCTTCTAAGGCAGGCTCTGGCGTTGCGACTCGATCGCAATGACGACCATTGTTCGTGAAGTATCTTCACGATGCGTAAGTGCACATAGCAGTTCTGCGCGCGACACAAATTTCTCTTCGTGCGCCTAATTGCACGACAGCACGCCGTTTTATGGCCCCAAAGCGCGTGCGTGTGACTCAGCCTTCGCGTGATGAAGCGTTTGCTGACCGTGCCGGGAACGGAATTGGCGCAGCGAACCCGAGGCGGGCGAGCCGCGGTGGCCTTAGTCGGGTTGTGCGTCGCATGTGGGGTGAGCAGCAACCATCGTAGCCAAAGCAGCGACACGATCGCTGCGGGTACTGGTCCGATAGACTCGGGTGCTGGGAACGCCAACGGTGGGTTGGGGAACTCCGACCCGGGCTCCGGGTACTCGGGCAGTGGCGCGCTGAACCCGGGAGGCGATCCGGTGCAGCCGTTTCAGCCGGTGTCAGTGTTTGCGGCCGTGCGGAAGGTGAAGAACCTGCTCACGGGGCTACCTGCGACCGACGCGGAAGTCGAAGCAGTGCAGTCGGCGAGCGATCGGCAAGCCGCGCTCGGCGCGTTGATCGACGGTTGGACGAGCGCCGATCAAGCGACCACGTATGCGGCCTTTCACGATAAGCTCGTGGTCTTCTTCCGCAATTCTTTCCAGCAAACGGGCTTTACGCCGAACGAAGACTTCAAGCTGCAACTGTTGGAAAATGGCGGCTTCGATTTTGGGCCACTCGGGATCTACGCCGACGATGCCTTCCCGCGGCTCGTGCAAAATATTCAAGATAGCTTCGCGCTCACGGCCTGGGAGATCGTTGCGGCAAACGAGCCGTTCACGCAGGTGCTGACGACGCAGAAGTTCCGCATGACCACGGCGTTGAAGAGCTTGTATCTGCAGATCGAAATGCCGAACGATCAGCCCTACAGCCGCGGCGCGAAGAATCCGCTCGCTTGGAGCGTCGACATGAGCGGCACCGCCATCCCGCTCGAGCAGACGCTCGACCCGAACAGCCCCAACTACATGGTCTTTTCTGACCAGGCCCCAGTCACGGCGGCCAGCTTCCAACTGACTCCGACCTGTCAGGGCACGGCCGGCAAGGTCAACACGTACACGGGTTTTGCGCAGCTCTTTCAGCGGCTCTTGGGCTTCACGCCGCGTTACAAGTTCGTGGCTCAACCCGAATGCTGGGAGCACGTGTCGCTCCCGTACTTCACGACTTCGGATCTGACGGATTGGACGTGGGTCACAGTCACCCCCAAGAAAGACAGCGGCCCCTACAGCCCACTGCCCTACGACCTGCCGGCGCTGCGTAGCGCGACGTCGCTTTCGCTCGCGCTGCCCCGCGTGGGCTTCTTCAGTACGCCCGCGTATCTGGCGCTGTGGAACACCAACGACAGCAATCAGCACCGCGTCACCGCGAACCAGACCCTCTTGGTCGCCTGGGGCCGGTCCTTCACCAGCGAGAATTCGATCACGCCCAGCAGCACCGCGGGCCTCGATTCGATGCACGCCGTGTCGGGTACCGAGTGTTATTCATGCCACAAGAGCCTCGATCCGCTGCGTCAGTTCTGGGCAACCCAGTTCGACTTCAATGATCGCAATGATTTTCTGGCCAGCGGTTTTGGAGGGAAGAGCACTCGCCCGACCACGACCGGCGGCACATTGGCCTTCGGCAGCGTCAACGCAGGTGGTGCCTCGCTCGCCGATCTCGGTGGCCTATTGGCGCAAGGAACGGATTCCAGCGGCCTGAATCTGTTCGCGATCGCGTTCGCACAGAAGCTGTGTTTCTTCGCGGATTCGGCGGCCTGCGCCGAAACCGACCCGGAGTTCCGGCGCATCGCCCAGGCGTTCGTCGATTCGCAGTTCAACTTCAAGACGCTGGTGCGCGAGATGCTCTCGTCGCCGTTGGTCACTGGCCTTTCGGCGAGCAAGACCTTCGAGGCGCGCGATGCGCTCGTCAGCATCTCGCGCAGGGATCAGCTGTGCGCGTCGCTCTCCACTCGGCTCGGCATGCCGGATCTGTGCGCGCTGTCGGTCGCATTTCCGTTCTCGAATGGCTTCGGCAACAGCTCGACGTCGGCCATCGACGTCCAGCGGGCAGCCTTCCGCATCGCGGGTAGCTTGCCGGCCGACACCTTCAGCCGCGGCGCCGAGAGTCCGGTCACGCCCAACACTCCCACGCTCTTCTTCAGGGCCGCCAGCGAAATGCTGTGTGAGAACGTCGCCGCCAAAGTCGTCGACGTGACGGGCAGTCGCTACAGCAGCAAAGACGTCGACAATGCGCTCGCGGACATGGTCGTGACCATCATGGGCTACACCGCCGCTGATCCACATCACGATCCCGCGCTGCAAATCCTGCATGCTCACTACACCGAGGCGCTCGCCGGCGGCACGGCGACGAATGCACTGCGCTCGACCTTTTCGCTCGCCTGCCAATCACCGACGAGTGTGGCCTTTGGCCTGTAGAACCAAGGGAATTGCGAGGATTCCATGATGCTGAAACGACGCGACGCGCTGCTGACCACGCTTTTCGGGGCGGGCCTGGTCGGCCTGCGTGCGATGGCCACGGGGCTACCGGCTTGGTTCTTGGCCAATCCGCGCCAAGCCAGCGCAGACGATCTCAAGTGCGCGCTCGACGCAGCCAAGCTGCAGTCTTTGATCGTCAGCGTGTCCAGCAACGGCGATCCCATCAACTGCAACTGTCCAGGCACCTATGAAGATGCGACGGCCATTCATCCGCAGCAGGCCGAGGTGGCGATGGTCCCGCTCATGCTGGGCTCGAAGAGCTACGGCGCGGCAACCCCGTGGGGCACGCTGGGTGAGGCGACGCTTTCGCGCACGTCGTTCTTTCATCACGTGACTCTTTCCATCGTTCACGGCGATCAGCCCAAGGTCATGCGACTGATGGGTGCCACGAGCGGCGGAGAAATGCTGGTCTCGGCGTACGCCAAGCACCTGGCACCTTGCTTGGGCACCGTGCAATCGGAGCCAGTGTCCGTGGGCGCTCGCGGCAATTCCAGCGAGCTCATCAGCTACGCGGGCCGCTCGCTGCCTTCGGTTTCGCCGACTCAGCTGCGCCAGCTGCTGACTGGCTCGGGCGCGAGCGGCGGGTTCAAGGGCGGGGGCGCCAACAAGAACCCGTTGGTCGGGCTGCGCGCCATGCGCGACAAGCAACTCGACGCCTTGTACGACCTCGCGAAGAGTGACGCCACGAATGTGCAGAAGAATTTCATCGACGCGCTCGCGGCCAGTCAAACGCAGGTGCGGCAGCTGGCCGAAGCGCTTTCGGACACGCTGAGCAAGATCAATGGCGACGACGTGGCGGGCCAGGCGCTCGCGGCAGCGGCGCTGATCTCTGCCAAGGTCACCCCGGTGGTGGCCATGCACATCCCCTTCGGGGGCGACAATCACAACGACGCGGATCTGCAGGCCGAGGCCGATCAGACCGTCAGCGGAGTCGCGGGCATCAAAGCCGTGATCGATGCGCTCACCAGCATGAACCTACAAGACAACGTGACGTTCGCCACGTTGAACGTGTTTGGCCGAAACCTGAACGGCATCAGCAAGGTCGAAGGGCGCACCGGTCGCGATCACTACGGAAACCACTCGGTGTGCGTGATGATCGGCAAAAATATCGCACCGGGTGTGATTGGCGGCATTTTACCCGTCAGCGGGCAGGGCTCGAACGGCGCGCTCGGAGCCGCCGATATCGACTCCGCCACGGGTGCCGCCGTACCGAGCGGCGACATCCCGCGCACCCAGACTCACGTGGCCATGGCGCGCACGCTGGGGGTCGGTCTGGGCATTGCGAGCGACGCCCTGGCGAACGACTTCGTTGCAGGCTCCGGCGGCAAGGTGGTCAACGCCGCCTTGAACGGCGTCAGCGGCTGAGCTCGCAGGCGGCTCCGGTTTTGCGCGGTGCGTAGCGTCGAGTTGCAAGATTGCCGGGAGTCAGCGGGAGCGCACGCTGAGCCTTTGCCGACGCACACGCTCCTCGGGGCCTGTGCGGACGATCTTGCGGGTCGTTGGATCTCGGTAACGCACTTGGCGTAGGAGGATGGGGCCATCGCTGCGCCCCGTTGGCAGAACCAGGCGCTGCTCACGCAAGAGACCAGAATCGTGCTCGACTTCCGCTTCGCTCCACTGGTTGAGGTCCAGCGGAAGCGGTTCGTACCGGCCGAACAGGAACTCGGTCAGCGTCGTCTCCTGGGACGCGAAGAAGATCGCGAAGACGCCCGCCCAAAAAACCAATGCAGCGAAGACGACGAACGCGGCCATCGAGGGAGTGGATACCACCACTTTCGCGGAACCGCGTGGGAGTGGCCAAAAAAGGCGGTGTCACTCGCGAGATCGGCGCCCGCGGTCTGCGGCTGGCCGCACGCGCATTCGCCAACTCAGTGCCCTGCGGGGCGGGAGTCGCAGGTCGCGACTTCCGGCGCGCTTTCGTCGCGTCTTTCCAGCGAGCCAGATCGGCCGTGCCAATCCAAGACGATCGCTGGCCAGTCGTCGTGATCTTCCAGGATTCCGCGGACCTCATCGCCATTGATGTCCAGGGACACCTGCGATTCGATCACACCGTTGCCATTCCAGTCCCAGGCGACCCCAGCGCAGATCCCGCTGTGCTCGTCGAGCGCTCGTTCGTCCAGTGAAAGACGCATCTTGCGCGAGTAATCGATCACGCCATCGCCCTCTGGCGTGCAGTTGGTATCGATGCCGGCAAACTGATACTTGTAGTTCATGACCGAGTTGTAGTTCGGTTTGTCGTTGGTGTCGGTATTACCGCCGCGCAAGAGGTTCAGGTTATGCCCGAGCTCATGCACGATCGTACTCGCGACGTCGTGGTCGTCGTAGTACCAGCAATCGGGCGAGACGATTAACGCGTCGCCGCGGATCAACGCCTGACCGGAGCTGTCGTTTCTCAGCACCCCGTCTTTATCATAGTAGGTATAGCGGTGCGGCAAGAGCGCATAGTGGAAGTAGCGTTGACGCTTGGCAGCGAAGTTCTTCGCCCGATAATTCGCGAACTCGTTGCCGGACACGCCGTCGTCGACGATGCCATCGGCATCGGCAATGGCGTTGCCACCGTCGAACAGGCCACCCTGCCCATAGTCGTGAATGATGTTGATCCCGGACGTTCCGTCCGGATTCCGGAGGGGTGACTGAGCGAACGTCGCCGAAACCATTGCGAGCGCTGAGGGCGTCGGGCGGTGCGAATGATAGGCGCACTCATTGTCGTCGGCGAACCAGTCGTATTCGATCAAGATGTCCCTGTGCAATGGGTTCGTGCCCATCCCGAACAGGTCCAAACCGCCTGCGGTCTTCAGCACTTCGTCGCGGTCCGAGATGCCATCGCCGTCGGTATCCCAATTTCGAGGATCCGTTCCGGTGTCATCCTTGTTCCGGAACACGTGGCTGTTGGTCTCGACAGAGTCGGGCAGGCCATCACCGTCGGAATCAGCGCTGGTGCTGGCACCGCGGCTGGCGGGGTCGTCTGCGCTCGCGTCATCGTCCCCGTTATCGACGATGCCGCGCGTGCCATCGTCGAACGTTCCGTCAGTCGACGAGTCGCCCGCTTCGGAGCCGCGGTCGTCCCCCCTGTTTTCGTGGACCGCTCCGTTGGAGCCCGCGGCCGGAACACGCGGGTCGTCGTTGGCGCTGCAGGCAATCGTCATTGCCGCCACGACAAACGGCAGCGAGCGCGTGATGGAACACGTGTTGGGAGTGCGCATGGGGCTTCCTCGTCGAGCTGAGTTGAACGGAGATGGGCGACCAGTCACATCGTGTGCATTCGGCCCGAAATGGGTGAGCCCGCGGCGTGCGGGCTCGAGTGGCGGAAGCAGCTCAAAACGGGCTCATCGCTCAGCAGCGATGTCGCCCGTCAGGGGTTCGCTCATTCGATCTCGAGAGTCGTACCCGGGCGCGTGGGCCCGAGGAAGATGCCGCAGTCCAGACAGCGGTAGCGCCGTGACGGCAGTGCTTCGACGAGTAACGCTGGGGCACCGTGCACCCAACGCACCTCACTGGCGACGAGCACCAGGTGCTCGGAGCTCACACGCCGTGCCTGAGTCGGAAAGAACAGTCCTCGTTCGAGCTCGAGCGCCGGCCCGAGCGAGCTCGCGCCCATCGCCGCCAAGGCCTGAGCAGCAGCCATCGAAAGCGGCTGACCACCGCTTCCGGTCGTACCCTGCAACGAGCGGTGGACGATGAAGTTCGCGGCCTGCTCGCTCAGCGAACCCTGTTGTTCCACGTGCAGATCCTCGAAGGCGGCGTGGCTGTCGAACACCGTCCCTTGCTGGCCTTTACCAAACGTGTGCCATGCCAAGAGAGGCAAGAGTTCGCCGCACTCCGGGCGCCAGGAACGCCCCGGAGCGGTGCTACGCAAGCTGCGCGCATACACGAACGAAAGGTCGCCCCGAACCTCGCAGCGTGCCATGAACTGCTCCGAGGCTTCGTTCACGTCGCTCGAGGTAGTAAAATTGGCGGTCGGATCGATCACCCCGAGCACCGCGTTGAAGCGATCGGCAGCGCGTTCGGCTTCGCGCTGGGCGAGCCCCGCCATGATCTGATAGGCGAACGGTTGACCATAGCCGTGGATCCAAGAGGCGAGCACGTCCGTCAGGTTGTCGACCGCTGGCAACGCGCTGAGCTCGCTCGGCCTCGCGCGCGCGAGCGGCTCACCGACCTTGTTCAGAAACTGCATGCCAGCCACGGCGAACGAGCAACCACGCTCGATGATGAACCTGAGCTCTTTGGCCAAGGCAAGCTCCTGGTAGGTCCAGAAGCGCTTGACCCAAAGCTCCTGTTCGAGTGTCCGCAGCGCATCGATGCTCAGCACGCGATCGGCGTGACAGTCGTCGAACAAAGGCTGGACTGCCTCCGAAAGCACGACCAAGACCTCGTGCGCGTTGGCATAGATACTGCCGAGCTGTCGCAACGTGAGCTGTCGCTCGCTTGCGTCCAGCGGGACACAGAGCGCGTCAATCCACAGAGCGTCGGTCGAGGCGAAGCGTGCAGCAGCCTCCAGCACCCGCAACGCTCGACTGGAGATTTCTCCGTCGCCGAACGGGTGCGCGATCTTGCCGACTCCCCAGGCGTACGAGACGCAGCTGTAGCCCGGCACCGGGGTCGACGGCTCGAAATGCTCGAGCTCCCAGGTGCGCCCAGCCGCGTTGAGGGTAAAGCTGCTGGTTGCGGATGCGCACTGGACGAGGAGGTACATGATGAGCGCGCCTTCGTCCTCGAGCGTACGCAGGAGCCTGCGCGTGTGCGTGGTCATTTGTTCGCAAAGCAGTTCACATCGCGCGCTGACGCTGCCTCGCGTCGACGCTTGGCTCTAGAGGCAGGTATCACTCGCGAGATCGGCGCCGTCAGTGCACGTGTCTTCGGGGCCGTGGCCGATGTTTGCGTCGTAAAAGCTCTGAAACGCCGCGCGGTCGAAGCAGTCGGTCGTGAGCGAATGACCCCACGCGGTGGCCGCCCAGCGGGAAGGCAGCGTCGGATCCGGGGCCAGGATGGTCTGATGCTTCACCTCCGGCTCGCAGCGTGGATCCATCGGCAGCGCATCCAAAAATGTCTGAGCGAGCGCGACTTCATCGGCGCAGCCCTGGGGGCAGTTGTACAGCAGCTCTACCGCACCATGCTCCAAGTCGTGCACGAGGAAGCCGAGCGGGACGGGGAACGTGTAGCTCTTGTACGCCGCCCACACCGGATAGTGATCGCCGTACACCGGCGGGTTCATGGGGTAGCTGATGACTGAGCAGACCGAGACGTGCTGCGCGCTCGGGTTCGAGAACGTCAGCAGCTCTGCCGCGCATGCGCCGCTTCCGGCCAGGCCTTCGGCACTGCCGCCTTCGCCGGCATCTGCACCGGCAGTGCCGGCGGCGGATGTGCCACCCAAACCGGCCTCGCTCGATCCCGCCGAGCCCCCTTCCATTGCGCCGCCGTTCGCATTGCCGCCGTTCGCATTGCCGCCGTTCGCAGCGGCGCCGTTCGCATTGCCGCCGTTCGTTGCGCCGCTCTCGGCGGCGGCCCCCGCAGCGCCGGCTTGCTCGGCAACGCCGCTGCCGGCGTTGCCGCAGTGAGCGAGCAAGAACGGCCCTGTCAGGCCAAAGAGTGCGGCGCTGAATGCGCGCGCGGAGCGTCGTTTCACGGGCATCGCCTGCTTCTATCACGCGAGCGTTGGCGCGCCTGGCGAACCTATCCGCCACAGTTATCGAAGCCACTGCGAAGGCGATGTCTGGGTTCTTGGGCCCGGACTCGGTGCTGTCGACTCCGGCCTTTGCTAAGGCGGCGCGCCCGCGGGTGCCTGCTCGGATCCATGCGGGGGATCGATGTTGCCCCCGACGCGCTGGTCCGGATCGTAGGTCAGCCCGTCTTTGCGACGCAGCTTCCAGCCGGGGGCCAAGCTTTTTTGCGTGGGTCCCTCTGCCAGCTTGTCTGAGATCGGTTTGCCGTCTGCGCCCAAGACGTCACCGCCCGCGGCGCGTGGTAGTTGTTGGTAGTCGTAGGACGGCGAGCGAACGCTGGACAGGTGACGTTCGTTGCCGTAGCCAGAGAAACAACCCACCGAAGCGGCGGCAAAACCGACGCACAGCGAGCTGCGAAACGAACCGCGTGACACCCGAAGCATCGTCTGCAACTGGGTCATGCGAAGCCGATACCACCTTTGGTGCCAGTGAGCCACTCGGGCCCTCTCGTGACGCGGCGGGCACCTGCGAGTCGGGCAGCATCGCAACACCGGCGGTCGCGACTCGACGAAATTCCTAGAAAATAATCCCAGTCCCCAGCTGAAGCCCGAGGTCGATCCAGTGACCCTCGCGATCCATGGCGCGCTTGGTCGCCATGTCGAAGCTGAGGCGCGCATCGAACACGCGCCACGTCAGCGCGCGGCTGATTTCGAGCTCGTAGCCGCCGCCGGCAAACAGCCCAAAGCGAACGAAGCTACCGCCGTCGCGCGCATGCGCGAAGGTCGCACCGACCGGGCTGCCTCCGAATCGCAGGTAGCCGCCTTCGAAGAGGCTGTCCTGACTCCCGAGTGGGATCACGAACGAGAGCGGAAACGTCCAGTCGAAGGCGTGGGTGGTTCCGCCGTACAAGAGTTGCGTTTCCATCTCGAACATCAAGCCTTCGAAACGAAATGAGATCGTGAAGCAGCCGCCCGCCTTGAACCCCGACCAAACGCCGACGCGAACGATCGGGCAGACGCCCAGGCCGAACCCGTACCGTCCTTGATAGCCGCTGTAACTGGAACCGCCGCCAGAGTACTGCGGCGGAGGCGGCTCGTTCGTTTGTCCACCACCAGTGCCGTTGCCAGAGCCGCTCGTATTCCCGTTGGCGTTCCCGTTCGCGTTGGCGTTGGCGTTGGCGTTGGCGTTGGCGTTGGCGTTGGCGTTGGCGTTGGCGTTGGCAGTGCCTTGCGCTTGTCCCGAGGCTGTCGCGCCGCTTGGCGTGACTTGGGCATTGCCGGTGCCAGTGACCTGGACGCCGCCGTGACCGTCGGAAGATGCGCACACCGTCGTCCCTGGAACGCACAGGGAAGGCCCGCGTGGTTGCGCGCCGGCCAGCGACGTGTACCCGTGCACTCCGAGTATCACGCCGACGGGCATGGGCCGGAACACTCCGCGCTTGCTCGCGCTTGCGGCTCGACCCAGTGCGGTCCGCACGAGTCCACTGCGCCAAAATCCCATTTTTACCAAGATCGCACAGGTCGCCACCGCGAAGCCAGACGCTCGTGCCAGTGAGCAGCTGAGCGCTCGACGGCGCGTGCCGATGCCGATGTGGGATGCTGTAAGAAGTGCTGCTCGTTCTGCTGGAAACACCTCGCGTTTTCGAAGATCGGGTACAACGTGAAGATGCAGCACACTAGCCTCTGCCTGTGCGCAGTCGTTGGGTTGGCTCTTTCGATCGCGTGCTCGGGCGAGGACGAAGGGCCCACGCTCGACGATGGTGGCAATGCTGCGATTGGCGCGAGCGGCGTCGGGGCGAATGCTGGAGATTCAGCGGCGAGCAGCGGCAAACCGAGCGGCGGCAGCAATCCCAGTAACGGAGGAGGCGGGTCGAACGGCAATGGCGCCAGCGGTGGCAACTCGAATGGGGGTCTCGGACATGGCGGTGATGGGAACGGTGGAACGAGCGGCGGCATAGCGACCAGCGGTTCGAGTAGCGGTGGCTCCGCCGCGGGCACCGGCGGAATGAGCAGCGGTGGCAAGGGAAGCGGAGCTGGCCAGGCGGGCAACTTCGGCGGCGCATCCGGGGGCGGAGCATCCGGCGGCAGCGTGAGCAGTGGAGGGAAGGGCGGCTCGAGCGCAGGCGGAGCGGGCAGCGCAGGTAAGGGCTCGGGTGGGTCGAGCGCAGGAGCCGGCAGCGGAGGTAAGGGTTCGGGCGGCGCCAGTGGTGGCGGAGGGAGCAGCACGTGCCCGGAGCTGAGCGCGCAACTCTGTGGCATGACCGCGCAGCACAACCAGGCACGTGCGAACGTGAATCCGGTGCCATCCACGCCGCTCCCGAGCATGAGCTGGGACACGACCGTGGCCGCTGCAGCGCAAGCGTGGGCCGACCAATGCAACTTCTCGCACAATGCCGCTGGCTACGGGCAGAACCTCTACGCCAGCGCCGGCAGCGGCGCACCCGCGCCGACGGCCGTGGTGACGAGCTGGGCCTCCGAGTCGCAGGACTACGACTATTCGGCCAATACCTGCAGCGGTACTTGTGGTCACTACACGCAAGTGGTTTGGCGCAGCTCGACTCTTCTGGGCTGCGGGTTCAAATCCTGTTCGATGAACACACCATTTGGAGCGCAATTTCCAAATTGGTATATCGTAGTCTGCAATTATTCACCCGCTGGCAACAATGGTTCACGCCCATACTGAGCTGACGGCTCCGGATCGCGGACGGTGAGCCCTCGAAGGGCGCACGAGCGAAGTCGCGTCAGTGTCTGCTTTTGGCTGCTACTGCTGATCGCGTTCGGGCTCGGGTCGCGACGGCTCGGCGGCTTGCCCGAGTGGATCACGCTGTACGCGGGGGATGTGGCCTGGGGAGCGCTGTTCTTCACGCTGTTTTGCTTGGTGCGCCCCACGCTCAGCCCGGCGGGCGCCTGGGTCGCTGCCGTGGTCACGACCGAGATCATCGAATTCAGCGAGCTCTATCACACGCCGTGGCTCGATGCGCTGCGCGCGACGCGCGCTGGCGGGCTCCTTCTCGGGCACCTCTTTCTGTGGAGTGATGTCGTGTGCGTCGCGCTCGGCGCCACACTCGCGGCCGGCGCAGAGCTCGCCTGGCAGCGTGTCCGTCCGAATCATTGACGCGCGCACGGATCCGGGCCGAGCCAGCGCGGGCCGCAGCGCGCTGATCGCTCATCGCTTCGCGAACATCGTCGCGCTGTGCGCGCCGATGAGTGGAGTCGCTGCGCGAAAACACGCAGGGCCGCTGGCTCCCCAAGGGCGCTCCGGGCGCGTCGGCGCTGGTTGTCGTGACAGTCTGAGTGTGCCAATCAACAGTGCTGTCTCTCGCCGGTGGCTTTAATGGATTATAAATCTCTGGCGTTTTGAGATTCGGATGGTTGGAGTGAGGAACTCGGGTAAAAGGGCTCGAGTGGTGGCGTTGCAAATCGGCGGGTCGCTGCCGATTCGAGCATTCCGAGCGCGTTTCGCTGCCGCCAGCGTCAAAACTGCCTCACTGGCTTCGCTCGCGTTTCGAGCTGAAAACAAGCGGTTGCTGAGTCGAGATCGCCATGCGCCAAACCGCCTCAGTGACACGAAGAGGCAGCGGAGATTGGATTGCTCACTCAGTAGTCGCTCGTGTGACGCGTTTTCACCCTTTTGGCATAGAGGTGATTTTGCTCACTCACTACTTGCGGCTTGACTCGATGTCACTATGTGTGCGACGAGGTAATACCTTAAGTGGACGGTTTTTCGTCCTGCGTGTGGCGTCTTTGCTCACCGCGATTTTGCATGAGGCCTTTCAGGCAGAGGAACACATGCTGAAGCGTCATCGGCACGTTCTAGAGCACTTGCTTCGCGCGTTGGACGGAGCTGTCATCGTCGGCGCCTGGCTGGCATCTTATGGCGTGCGCTTTTGTGTCGCGCCACTCGCGCCGTCGTTGGCCGTGACCAAAGGGTTTCCGCCGTTCTCGAAATACGCGGCGCTGGCACCTTTGCTTGCGGTTCTTTGGATGGGTGTTTGCACCTGGCTGCGGGTCTACGAGTCGACGCGACTGACTGGGCGCTTTCGCGAAATTCAGTTGCTCTTGAAAGCGCATCTCGTCGCTCTGCTGGCCTTCATCGCCATCACCTATCTTTTCGAGGAGTACCGTTATTCGCGCCTGGTCGTCATCTACTTCGCCATCTTGGCCGGGGTTGCGATGGCTTCACTTCGCGTCGTGTTGCGCGCAGCGCTGCGCAGTCTGCGCGCGCACGGTTTCAACTTGCGCCACGTGCTCGTCGTTGGCGAGGGAGTCGTGATGGCGCGGCTCATCGAGCGCCTGGACAACTATCCGGAACTCGGGTTGCGAGTTTGGGGCGTCGTCACGGACGAGCCCGCGGGGAGCAGCGTGCTTCGCGGCAAGCGCGTGCTCGGAGGTTTCGAGAATATTTCGGAGGTCATTCGCGCGAGCAATGCGGAGGAGGTGCTGATTGCGCTGCCTCCTTCGCAAGGCCAACGGCTCGACCGAGTGCTGGACCTGCTCAAGGACGAGACGCTCGACGTAGGTGTCGTTCCCGACGTGCAACAGTACGTGACACTCGGCTGCGAGGTCGAAGACTTCGATGGCCTGCCCATCGTGCGCATCAATGATTCACCGGTGATGGGCTGGGGGGCGATGGCAAAACGGGCGACTGACGCCGTTGTTTCGGCGCTTGCGCTGATCGTGCTGTCTCCGCTTTTGCTGTTCATTGCCTGTCTCGTCAAGCTGAGCTCGCGCGGGCCAGTGCTTTATGCTCAAGAGCGAATGGGGTTGGATGGTCGAAGCTTTTCGATGCTCAAGTTCCGATCCATGCGGGTCGACGCCGAGAAGCACAGCGGCGCTGTCTGGGCGCGCGCCAATGATGACCGACGCACTGCAGTCGGGACTTTTTTGCGGAAGACCAGCCTCGATGAGCTGCCACAACTGTGGAACGTGCTGCGCGGTGACATGTCTCTGGTCGGGCCTCGACCCGAGCGACCAGTGTTCGTCAAGAAATTCCGGGCAGAGATCCCGCATTACATGTTGCGCCACAAAGTGCGCGCCGGAATTACAGGTTGGGCACAAGTGAATGGTTGGCGCGGCAACACCTCGCTCGATGCTCGTATTCAGTGTGATTTGTTCTACATCCGGAACTGGTCCTATGCGCTGGATCTCAAGATTTTGACAATGACACTTTGGAAGGGTTTCGTGGATAAGAACGCGTATTGAGTCTGCCAATCAGAATGGCAATTTTAAACGAGAGTATTTCAGCGTGTCGGGGCGGGCGGCAGTCTCTGCGTGGGCAGCCGCTATTCGCGCCGACGCGCTCTTCGCGTCACCGGCGGGTGAGCTGGTGGCTGTGTGCGTTGCTGCTGAATGGCGCCGGCTGTGTGACGGCTTGCGGTCCGCGGCCGCCCGTCGTGGCCCGAGCACTGCCCTCTGCAGTGGTTTCGCGGCAACCAGAAGCGCTGGATCCCGCTCTGCTCGACGCAGCCATCGGCGGCCGCGACGGCGAAGCGTATCGAGTCGGGCCAGGGGATTCCATCTTGGTTGCTGTCTATGGTCATCCGGAGCTGTCCATTGCGCCGTATTCCGGTACGGTTTTCGACTCGCAAAATGGCCGTCTTGCCGGGCTGCTCGTGGACAATGACGGAGCCATTCAGTTTCCGTTGATCGGCTCGGTCAACGTAGCGAACAAGACCATGGAAGAGCTGCGCGTGTTCTTGCAAAGCGAGCTCGCCACGTACGTCAAAGAGCCCAAGGTGACGGTGCAGGTCATCTTCAGCGGCAGCATTCGCTATTATCTCTTGGGGCAATTCAATCAACCCGGTCTCAAGTACAGCGACCGCCCGCTGCGTTTGTTGGAAGCTCTCTCCCTCGGCGGCAGCATCCTGCTCGAGCGCGGGAGCCTCAGGATGGCCTACGTGGCTCGCGGGGGCCGGCGTCTGCCGATCGATTTCCGTCGTCTGATCTTGGAGGGCGATCTCAGTCAAAATATCAAGCTGCGAACGGGGGACATCATTCTGGTTCCCGACAAGACGAGCGAGCAAGCCTTCGTGTTTGGAGCTGCGGCCACCGGCCAGTCACATGGCGGCGTGGTTCCATTCGTGAACGGGCGTCTGACCCTGCTTCAGGCGCTCGCTTCGATGGGTTTTGGTTATCGAGACGACGCGCAGGGGCGCCTTTCTTCGACCCGGATCATTCGCAGTGTGGGTGATCGCGGCGAGCTCTTCATCGTGGATGCAGCCAAGATCCTCGCCGGTGAAGCGGGACCGTTCGAGCTCGCTCCGGGGGATGTCGTTTTCGTCCCACCTACGGCACTCACGACTTGGAACGAGGGCTTGCAGCAGCTGCTGCCGACGCTCCAAACCATATCCGGTCTGCTCACCCCGTTCGTTCAAATCAAATACCTTTCGCAGTGAGGTCCCCATGCTGAATTTTCCGGATGAAGACGAGGAGGGCAGCATCACCGACGGTGAGGGCCCGATGTTGAGTGATGTCCGAGCGCTTCGGCCGAGTCCTTTGCCCTCGCAAGCGAGGCGCATCGAGCTTCCGCAGCGCCCGAGCGACGACCTCGACCTCCGGCAACTCTGGCTGAAAGTCCGCGGGAGTTACCCGATCGTTCTGCTCGTGGCCGGCGCGGTGTTTTTGGCCGTGATGCTGATCACCCTCGCATCCAAGACGCAGTTCCAAGCAACTGGGCGACTGTATCTGGGTGAACTAGACGGCAGAGCCGGAGTGACCGGCGCCAGCGCCGGCGATTTCGATATTTCAGGAGCCGTTCACGGTGAGCTGGGGAGTGAGATCGAAATTCTGAGAAGCCGCACGCTGGTCGTGCAAGCGATCCAGGCCGCGGGGCTCAACGTATCCATCGCGCCCGCTGGCGAGCCGCCCTCCCGCTATTGGCGTTGGCTTCTCTCGCGCCGTGATCCTTCCTCGCTCGACCGCGCTGCTCGCGAGCTCCGCGCCATCGATGCCACTCTCTCGGAACGGTTTCGGGAAGAGCAACGGTACCTCGTCCGCTTCACGACCAATGACGAATACGAGATTTGGGCGGATGCGGGGCAGATCGGCAGCGGCAAGCTGGCGCAGCCCTTCGCTGCTCCGGATCTGAAGCTGACCCTGCTGCGCGGACCGAGCGGGCAGCCGCAAGCTGGCTCGCAGTATGACTTGCGAATCAGCCCTCTGGACCGTGTGACGGAGCGCGCGCTGGAGCACCTGCAGGTCACGACTCCGAAAGGCGGATCTGCCGTCAACGTCGTCACTCTCCAATATACCGAAACGTCGCCGCACATGGCGGCCGCTTTTCTCGAGCAGCTCATGCTCGCTTACCTCAAGGAACGCCAGACCTGGAAGACGGAGGACGCGAGTGCCGCCGAGGCGTTCGTGGGCAACCAGCTCTCGTCGATCAGGGCGTCGCTCGACGAAGTACAGCAGAAGCTGGCTGACTACCGGCAGAACAATCGGGTCGTCGTGCTCGACAACGAAGCCAAAGCCATGATCGAGCGGATCGCAAAGTACGAAGAGCAGCGCCTCAATGCGCGCATGCAAGTCGCAGCCATGGCCGACATCCAGCGTTCCCTGAAGGGAGCAAATCCTCCGATCGGCGCGTTCCTGCTGGGAGAGGCGAACGACCCGGTGCTGGAGAGCATGGCAAATTCCCTGTCCAGCGCGCGCCAGAAACTCACGACTCTGGACGCCCGCTTCAGCGGGGCTGCGCCCGACATGCGCGAACAGCAGGCGCAGGTGGACGCGCAGCTGGCCGCCATCCGCAGCTACGTCGGCAGTCGCCTGACGAGAGCCCAGGAGAGCCTCGGCGCCCTCAACTCGATCATCGGCCAGTTCGAGGAGAAGCTGAAGACGGTTCCGGGCGCAGAGCTCGGCTTGGCTCAGCTGAACCGTGAGTCCGAGGTGTACAGCAAGACGTACTCCTATTTGCTCGAACGCCAACAACAGGCGGCGATCATCAAGGCCTCACAACTCTCCAAGAATCGAGTCCTCGATTTGCCCCAGGTTCCTAGCCGCGAGTATTCCCCCAAACTCTTGCTCAGGCTCCTGCTCGGCTTTGCCGGGCTGCTGCTCGGTATCGCCTGGGTGGTCGTCCGCGGCTTGTTCAGCAGCACCCTGCAGAGTGAGGCGGACGTACAGCGCGCGGTCGGCTCTCACCCGCTAATCGGCAGTATCCCTCGCCAGCGAGAATCGAACGGTTTTGGCGTCACGCCAAAATGGTTTCATGTCTTCGATCGGCCTGCAGCCGATGTCGGCTCGCGATTCTTGGAAGCCTTTCGGGCGCTGCGCACGAATCTTTATCGCTGGGGAAGCGCAGCCGGTCAGCGCGGTAGGGTCGTGCTCTTCACCTCTCCAAACCCCGGAGATGGAAAAACGACTTGTGCCAACTGGCTCGCCGCCGCGCTGGCAGCGGACGGACGCCGAGTGCTGCTGATTGACGCCGATCTGCGCAAGTCTTTGCGGCACAGCGGTGACGAAGAGCTCGCTGAACCCGGCCTGCGCGCGGTTCTGACCGGCGAGTACATTTGGCATGAGGTGGCGTTCCGCGTTTCCGAGCCGGCGCAGGGTTTCTGCAACCTGCCCTCGGGCGGCACCGCCTCGCCGGAGCTGCTTTCGAGCCAACGGATGATCGATCTGGTGAACGAAGCCAAAGAGCGGTTCGACTTCATTTTGATCGATGCTCCGAGCTTCCCCATCTACTCGGATGCGCTCGTGCTGGCTTCGATTTCGGACATCGTACTCAGCGTGTTGCGTCTTCGGACGACGCTTCGCAAGGCGGCAAGTGAGCATGTCATCCAGCTCGCTGCTTCGGCTTCGTCATTCGCGGTCATCGCGAACAACGCCGGTGGAGCTGCCGCACCAAAGTTCGTCTATCCAGGACAGCGTGGCGGTTCGGGAGCAACAGAGCTGCGAGGTTCTGCTGCGGTCCGGCGTGCGCGACGTGCGTTCTGGCTCGCAGCGGCGCTCGCGATTGCGCTCGCAGGTGCCGTCTGGCTCACTCGCCAGGGCATCGTCTCGTGAATCTGCCGATCCACGCGCCGTTGCCGCATACCGAGATGACGGGGCAAGTGGTGCTGCTGCACGATTGGCTGACCGGATTTCGCGGCGGCGAGCGCGTGCTGGAAGCCTTTTGCGAGCTCTTTCCAGACGCGCCCATTTACACGCTCGTCCATGACGCAGGCTCGACCTCGATGACGCTCGAGAGCAAACGGATTCGCACCAGCCTCCTGAACCGAATCCCGCGCGCCGCGCGCCACTACAGAAAGCTGCTGCCGCTGATGCCGAGCGCCGCACAGCAGCTGAAAATCAACGAGCCTGCGGGCTTGGTCTTGAGCAGCCATCACTGCGTGATCAAGGGTGTCCTGAAGCCGAAAGGCTCAGTCCACGTCTCGTACATTCATTCGCCGATGCGCTACATGTACGACCAATACGACAACTACTTTGGGCCAGATACCTCGCTCGCGCTGCGCTGCGGCGGCCGGCTGTTTCGCGGTTACCTGACGAAATGGGACATCGCGAGCAACCGCAACGTCGACGTCATGGTTGCAAACTCGGCGTTCGTGCGCGATCGGATCCGGCGCTACTACGGGAGAGACGCGCACGTGGTGCACCCGTTCGTCGAGCTCGCTGATTTCTTCGCAATTCAACAGAACCCGCCAGCCAAGGCGGAGCACTTCGTCATGGTGACCGCCTTCGCACCCAACAAGCGCGTCGATCTCGCGATCGAGGTATTCAATCGCTTGAAGTTGCCGTTGGTGATCGTCGGCCGCGGACAGCTGGACCTGCAGCTGCGACGGATGGCTGGTAACACGGTGAGCTTTTTGGGCAATCTGAGCCGCGCGGACGTCATCGATGTGTTGGCTCGCAGCCGCGCGCTGATCTTTCCCGGAGTGGAAGACTTCGGAATCACCCCGCTCGAGGCGCTGGCTGCGGGGACACCGGTGATCGCGTTCCGCGCGGGTGGTGTGCTCGAAACGCTGACTGAGGAAGATAGCCTGTTCTTCGACGAGCCGACCGTCGAGAGCCTGACAGACGCCATTCACCGCTTCAATTCCTGCGCCCCGCGGCCAGTACCCGCACGGCTCGCCCGCTTCTCACGCGAGCGCTTTCTCGCGGGAATGCAGGCCGTGATCCAGCACGCACTCGATCGGCGGGCGCAGGCTTAGCAGCACGAGGAGCACGAGGAGAGAGCGTGGCAAGCTCCATTCAATCGATCGCGCGACGCCTGATCGCCTCGAGCGCGCTGCTGCTGCCAATCGCGGTCGGGCCGTCGTCTACTTTTGCGGGGCCGAGCACGGAGTTCAGGACTAGAGCCCCGCTGTCGGCGGCTCTGCGCTCGTTGCCGGACGCGCAGCATCCGAAATTCCCGCCGCTGGTCATGGGCAACAATTTTGGCGTGAATGTCCACGGCGCGACCGAAGCCGATTTGGACATGATCGCGGCCATGGGACTGAAGTTCGTCCGCATCGATCTCACCTGGGAAGTGACCGAAAGAGCGCCCGAGGTGTATGACTTCGCGCCCTATGACGTGCTCGCGCGGCAATTGCAGGCGCGCGACCTACGCCCGCTGTTCATCCTCAGCTATTCGAACCCGCTATACGCGAAGCCGGTGGCGATCCGGAAAAGAGCGCCGACCCTCGAGAAACCGTCGGCGCCCGCCGTGCCCAAAGCGGTCGCCGCATTTGCGCGTTGGGCGGCGCGAGCGGTCAGCCACTTTCAGCACTACAATGCAGTGTTCGAGCTCTGGAACGAGCCTGACTTGGACGACTTCTGGCCACCGCAGTCCAACGCCCAGCACTACGTCGCGCTCGCGAGCGCCGCGTGTCGCGAGATTCGACAAACCACGCCCGAGGCCACGATCATCGGTCCTGCAGCTGCCAAGCCGCCAACGCTGTCGCGGCCGAGTACGCCATTTCTGAGCGCGGTGCTCGGCAGTGAAGTCCTGAGCTGTCTCGACGGAGTGAGCGTTCATCCCTATTTGCACATCCCTGACCTCAAATACACGACACGCAATTGGGACCTTCTCCGTCGCTCGATCGCCCAGTCCAGCCGCTCGCGGCGACCTCCGGTCCCCATCAACAGTGAATCGGGTTTGACTACGGGTGGTGGTACGCTCTTGCATCGCGCGCCGGACGAGGGCGCGCAGGCTTCGTACGTGGTGCGTATGATGCTTCTCGACTTCGAGAGCGGGGTGCCGATCAGCATTTGGTACGACTGGCGAGACGACGGCGATGATGCCTCGGAGCCAGAGAATCGATTTGGCCTGGTTCGCCGCGATCGCTCGGCGAAGCCGGCGTACCTTGCGCTGAAGACCCTGCTCAGTGAGCTGTCGGGGTTCAGCCTCCAGTGTTCGAAGCGCGACACGGACGGGCTGCTGAGCCTGGTATTCGGCCGGTCGAACGCGCGAACCAAGCTGGTCAGTTGGGGTGAAGAGCGAGGCGCGACTAGCGTGGGGTTTTCGCCCGCGTTGCGCGTTGCGCGAGCTACGGACATGTTCGGCACTTCCGTCGCCGTTCAACGCGAAGGCGAAGCGTCGCGCGCGCCGGCGGCGAACGTGCTCTACGCGGAGCTCGAAACCGACGACGCGCGCGCCGTTTGTGGGCAATTGCAGCAGGTTCCTGCTCGAAAGCAGTGACGCTCGGGAGCATGGAATGTACAAGCAAAAGATAGCGAATGCGGGCACCGGCCAAACGACGGACGGCATGATGGGTTTTCCCAGCGCTGCCGCGCGCTCACGCTACTATGCCAATTTGCTGCTGCCGCTCGCCAATATCGCGATGCGCGGCGCTGGTTTGGTGGGTCGCTTCGCGCTGACCTTGTATTTCGCGAAGCATTTTCAGCTCTCTGAAATTGGTACTTTCGGCTTGATCGCCGGGATGGCGGGACTATTGCCCTCGTTGATCGGATGCGGGGTCAATTATTTCCTGAACCGCGAGATCGTGGGCGCCGATCCAGTTCGAGCAGGGACCATGCTCCGGGACAGGCTGGCCCTCACGCTCGGCATGTTGCTCCTGGTGGCGCTCGCGTTTGCTGCTGCCCATGCAGCCGGCATGGTGCCAGCACCGGCGAACCTGGGACTCTTGGCGTTCATCTTGGCCAGTGAATGTGTCGCGTTCGACATCCATATGAGCCTGATTGGCCTGCGCATGCCAGTAGCAGCCAATTTCCTGCTGTTCGTGCGCTCGGCGAGCTGGGTCTTCCCGGTGCTCGTGCTGGGTATGATCTGGCCGCAGCTGCGGAGCCTGAGCTTCGTATTTTGGAGCTGGGCAACGGGCCTCACCGCCGGCTTCGTTTTTCTGCTCGTTCTTCTGCGCGATTGGCCATTCTCGGCGATCGCGCGAACCCGCATCGATTTCGGCTGGATCGGTCGAACCGTTCGGCGCGGCTGGCTGATCTATCTCAGCGATCTCGGAATTGGCGGCCAGCTTTATCTCGAGCGCTACGTCGTCGACGCCCTTTTGGGCTTGAAGCTCACTGGCGTCTACACGTTGTACTGGACGATGGCAAACGCGGTCCAGGTGTTGGTGACGGTCGGTGTAGTTCAGGTCGCGCTCCCGGATTTGGTGGAGGCGCAGCGTCGCGAGAACAAGGTCGAATGGCGGAACGCGTTTTTGCTCGCGACCGGGCGAACGATTGCCATCACCGTCCCGCTCTGTGTTGCTTGCGCCGTGGTCGTGTTGCAGGTGCTTCCGCGTTTGGGCATCGAGCAATTTGCGGTGTCACCCGAGCTCTTTTGCCTGATGCTGGTGGCCGTTCCCATCCGATTGCTGGCGGATATGCTCAGCTACGGCTTGTACAGCCGCAACCTCGACACGGCGTTCGCGGCCATGAACATCGCGGGCATCATCAGCTCTTTGGCGCTCAGTTTCATGCTGATCGCTCGCTACGGCCTGATCGGCGCGGGCGCGGGCATGATCCTGCAAGGGTTGCTGATGCTGCTGCTGCGAACCCTCATCTTGGCGCGAAATTACCGGCGGCAATGACCGCAACAGCGGCTACGGCGCTGCGATGCGAGCCACTTCCGCGGCCGATCTTTCCGGGAGTATCCGCGCGGGCACACCGACCGCCACACGACCTTCCGGAACATCACGAAGCACCACGGCGTTGGCTCCGATCACCGCTGCCCGGCCTATGGTGATGCCTCCCAAGAGCTTGGCGCCGGCATTCACGCGTGCTCCGTCTTCGAGGATGGGGCAGGCAGGATGCGCCGGATCGACGATGCCGAGCGTTACCCCTTGCAGCAGAGTGACGTTGCGCCCGAGCCTGCAATCCGCGTTCACGACGATGCCAAATGGGTGCGGCACGTACAAGCCGCCGCCGATCCGGACCCCGACGCCGAAATCACAACCAAAGAGCATGGTGGTCGGGTACCAGACCAACCGCCGCAGAATGCGGCCGAATCCGGGAACGCGGGCGACGAGCTCCGTCAGTCTCACGCACAACGTCAACTGAAAGCCCGGCTCGAGCAAAAGCAGTCGTAGAAAGCCGCGCGCGGTCAGCGGGAGCCCCCAAGCTCGTTCCCAAGCAGCCGCGTCTGCGCGGACTTTTTCGTAAAAGGTCTCGTCGGTACCGCTGGTCATGGCGACATCTTCTGAAATTTAGTCGAAGGATTTGGCAACGAGCATCCCGGTCACCAACGCCGGAATGACCGACTCGATGACGTTCGTGGCGATGCCCAAGGTGAGCACGCTCGCGGCCAGAGCGAACAGCTGAGTGAAGGTGCCCCGGTCACGGTCATAGTATTTCTTGAAGCCGGCCAGGATGGCCACGCCAAACAAGAGCGAACCCAAGCCAAAAGAGACGTACAGAAAGACGAACAGGTTGTCTGCCGAGTTGACCTTCAACGGCTCGAAGATGGCTTGGGCTGCGCCAATTCCTCCCAAGCCACGGCCCAGAACCCACTCGATCGGGTTCTTGTCCGAAGCGATCAGCTCGAAGGCTGCCGGCCACATCGTGCTCGCGCGATCGAGCAGCGAGGAAAGGGTCAAAAAGCCAAAGTCACTGGCTGTCGTACTCGCGAGCAGGTCCTGCGTGGTCGAGGCGCAGGGCAAGGCCACCGTGGTCGCCAGCAGCGAGAGCAGTATGAGCATCGCCACGTAGAAGGGGAACTCATCACGAGCAGCGAAGATCCGGGTACAGCGAACGCTCAGCAAGGCGGCCGGAACCACGACCATGAGCATCAGCGGTGTTTTGCTGGTCGTCAGCGCGATGGCCAACACCGAGACCGCCCAGATCAGCACTTTGACTAGCGCGTGCATTCTGGCGCGTGCGGCGAGCACCATCGAAAATAGTGCGATCTGGTTGGCGGCTGCAAAACTGGCGCGTGAAAAGCCTGCGAGCCGGTCGACACCGTTGGTCGTCCAGTCGCGGGCGACTTGCGCTTGCTGTCCCAACACCTCGAATGTCGTTCCCGTCCAGGGAAATTTCAGGAACGTATTCACGATCACGCCGGCAACGGCGAAGCTCCACCAGAGCAGCGAAGCGCGCGCGAATAGACCGGCCAAATCCAGCGAGGCCAGCACGAGTCCGAGGAAAAACGGCGTCCAAGTGTACAGCGCGAACCCCACGCTCGAGAGCTGAGTCAAGAGCGAAGTGTTCGCCCCGCCAACCAGGCAGGTGTAATACGCGTAGCTCGCGAAGAGCCCGAGCGTCAGCCAAACGCCTCGCGGAAGACGAGCCAAGCAAAGAGCGGCGATCACCACGAAAACCGCGAAGAGCATCGGCGCGTACGACAACCAGGGCGCACCCACGGTGACCGCGACGAAGCGAATGACCGCTCCGAAGATGTCGTTGTAAACGAGCGCGAGCACGGCAATCGGCAGCGCGCGGCGAATGATCGTTTCCAACGAACGACGCGCCGAGAGCTTCACGTTCGCGCGGGGTCCGTAGCTGACGAGCTGTGCGTGGCTGGGCTGCATGGCTCGCTCCCTTGTTTCGGATCAGAGCAGCCGGTCGTAGACCGAGCGGTAGCTGGCGCTGCTGCTCTGGCGCAAAAAGAGGCTCTCTACGCGCTTTCGGCCTGCCGCCGCATACCTGGCATAGAGGTCCGGTTCATTCAGCAAGCGGCGGATCGCGCTCGCGTAGCTGCGCGGTTCGAACGCGTTCAGCAAGAAACCGTTCACCTGGTGCTGCACGACCTCATCCGTTCCGCCGATCGCCGAAGCGACCACCGGGAGTCCGTAGTACATGGCCTCGATCGGTCCGATCGGCAGCCCTTCCCAGCGTGATGGAAATACGTAGACCCTTCCGGAAGCCAGGGCCGAGAGTGCCTGCGCCCGTGTGAGCGCGCCCTTGAAGGTGATTCGCGACGCCACGCCCCGCCGTTCGGCGTAGGCACGAACCTCGGCTTCGAGCTCTCCGCCTCCGATCATCAGCAACGTGACTTGGTCAGCCGAAAGCTCCGCCATGATGTCCACCAAGAACGACGGGTTCTTTTGTGCGTGCATGCGACCAGCGAACACCAAATCATACGTGGGCGGTGCCGCGGGTGTGGCATCCAGATCGCGGGGATCGATGCCATTGTAGATCGTGGAAGACTTGCGATCCGATTGCGGACCGGAGCCTAAGATCCGAAAGCGCTCGGCGATGTTTCGGTCGTTTCTCGACACGAACACCACTTGATCCGCTCGCTGTGCGATGCGCTTTTCCGCGACCCAGCCGAGCGCTCGCCAGGCCAACGGTCGCTTCAGGAAATGATAGCCGTGAACGGTGTAAACCAATTTGCTCGGGATGCGGCGGAGCGTTTGCGAGCAAAACGCGTGACCGGCCCGTGCGCCATGCACATGCACGAGATCCGGTGAGAGCTCCGAAATCAACCCGTGCAGGCGCTTCGGAATGCTGCGATCGAAGCGCGAACGGAAGAAATCCAGACCGCGGGTCTCGAGCTTCAGCGCTTGGCCGGTCTGGAATCCGTACGAATCACGCTGCGTAATCAAAGAGGTGCGAAAGCCCAGATTGCGTAAATCCGAACACAGCCCGAGCACTGCGGTGGTCCCGCCTCCCGGAGCGCCGTCGGCAACGACATGCAAGATGTGCGGCATTTTAGGCGCAACCTGCGCTAATCACGGTTTGGATGAATTCGAGCGTGAGCCCACCGAGGTAGTCTTGATCGAAGCGTTCCGCATGGGCGAGGGCATGGCTTCGCCAGCCCTGCAATTTTTCCGGTGCTTCGAGCAGGTCCGAAAGCGCGCTGCGCCAGGCCTCAGGATCTCCCGGAGGCAAGATGAGCCCGTTCCGGCCGTGCTCGACGAGCTCGGGGATGCCGCCGATATTGCTGCCGAGGACGGGAAGGCCGAGCCCCAGGGCTTGGATCAACACGCCGGGTGAGTTTTCGAACCAAACGGAAGGCACGCACAGCACGTCACTATTGAGCATGATGTTGCTCAGCTCGGCCTGGTTCACGAAGCCGGTGAAGGTGCACCAGGGCTCTCTGCCAAACTCGCTGCGAAGCTCCGCTTCTTGGGGTCCAGTTCCCACGACCGTGACCTGAAACGGCCGTGCGTTGCCTCGGCTCCGCTGCAAGCGGCGCGCGCTTTCCAACAGCACGTCCACGCCTTTGGTCCGATGAATGCGCCCAGCATACAGCACTCGCAGTTGCGCGGACTCGGTTCGGGCGGCGGTCGCTCGTGGGTAGCGATTGGGATTCAAAATCGCGGTGTGGGGATAGCGCTCGATGGGCAGAAATTCCGCGATGCGCGCCAAATTGGCGCGTGAGGGCGAACAAAAACCAACCCGGCGCAGTTTGCGAATCAGCGATTCCTTGTACCAAGTAGACAGTGAGCAGATAGAACACTGCTTTTCGCATTCCTGCCCGTTGCGAAACATGGACATCTTGACGCAGGCCAGGCCGAGATCGTGCAAGAAGTAGACGACCGGAATGTCGCGCGCGCCGAGCTCCGCCAAGACGTTGTATCCCAGACCCTGAACGACGTGCAGGGTCGCCACGTCGGGGCGAAAATCGTCCAGCACGCGCGAGGCGACCCGGCGATTGCTCGGATCGAGGTGATCCTGCAAGTGCCACATGGGCTTCTGCCAGGCCTTTGCCGTCGCAAACCGATAGACAGGATAAAGCCGCGGCAGATGCAGCCGGTACATTCGCAGGCCTTCGACCGACTCGCCGTGCATTTCATCGGCGGCGCGCTGCGCCGTGGTCAACACGGCGACTTCATGCCCCTGATCGCGCAGCCACAGGGCCTGGCTGTGTGCAGACAGTTCCGCTCCGCCGAGCACATCTGGTGGAAAGAGCGCAGACACGTATAAAATTCGCATTCGGCCTGGCTGCTTCGCGCGCGAGACAACGCGCCAGTTTCGCCGGCTTACTCTAGTCGCGCGCTCCTTGTCTAGCCAGAGCTTCGGGCAAGAACGTGCGCGTGAGCGGCCGGCAGAGAGTGGCGAAAATGTCGGTTGCGAAGGGCAATGCTGCTCGTCCAGTGGCGAACCAGACTCGAAAGGCGCGCTGACCCGGCGCATGCTGACCACCGCTAGACGGTGCGCGATTGGCGCGCGGGCTCGCAGCGTTCGCGTTCTGCGCAAGCGGCGACGTTCGCGCTGCTGGTCGAGGCGCGCAACGTCGGCTCGAGCGACGTCAGCGTCGCGGCCGACGACGCTGAGATCGCGTCTTTCAGCGAAGCCGCGGTCGATCCGACATGGCTTTCCAGCAGCTCGAGGTGATCACAATCGATCGTCACGACTTTCAGCCCATGGGTCAGCGAACGCCAGCCGTTCGATTCATGCGGACGATAGCCCGTGCCGACACCCACACGACGCGCGGGGTTGCTACGAATCAAGAGCACGTTGCCGGCGTACGGCTCGGCAACGTACTCGGCCAGACCCGCGAGAAAACCAGCTCTGACCTGCGCATGGCGAAGCTCGAAATGCGTCTCGCCCGTCCAGAACGAGCGCAGCCGCTGGTCGAGCTCACGCGCCCAACCCACGAGGTGAAATCGCACGCGCTGAGAGGCGCCGCGCAGACCACGGCCGGTAAAGCGACGCGTTTTGAGCGTCCAATGTTCGGTCAGCGACCACTTTTCGAGCTTGGGACTGAAGGCATCGATCAGCGCGAGCAGAGCTACGGGCTCGCCCAGACGAACGAGCATTTGCGCGACCTCGTAGGCAGCGAGACCGCCCGCCGAAAAGCCTCCGAGATAGTACGGGCCGTGTGGCTGCTTGCGGCGGATGTCTTGTAGGAACTCCGTCGCCAGGTCGTAGATGCTGCGATGGGGCGCTCGGCGGCCGTCCACGCCTCGGTACTGCACACCGTAAAATGGGCGATTGGGACCGAGGCCGGCGGCGAGTTGTCGCATCTCCATGCAATCGCCGCCAAGGCCAGCGATGCAAAAGAACGGGGTCAGGCTGCCGCTCGGCTGGACAGGGACGAGCGTGGTCCAGGGCACGATGGTCTCGACGTCCTGCGCGGGCCCAGCGAGCTCGTCGAGCCGCTCGGCGAGCGCACGAATGGTCGAGCACTCGAAGAGGGTGGCGAGCGGAAATTTCGAGCCCCGCCAGCGGTTGATTTCGTTGAAGATCTGGACCGCGAGCAACGAGTGACCGCCCAACGCGAAGAAGTCGTCGTCCACTCCGATTGGGGAACGCTGCAGAACTTTTTGCCAGATTTGCACCAGGCCGAGCTCCGTCGCAGTCGCGGGCGGCACGAAGTCTGCTCTTCTTTCCTGCTGCTGGTGGAGCTGCAGAGCCGCACGGTCGACCTTGCCATTGCTCGAGAGCGGCAGCTCTGCCCGCTGCTCGATTCGGGACGGAACCATGAAGTCCGGAAGCTGTGCGCCGAGAGCGCGTCGCAGCGAGTCCTCCTTCAGCTGTGAGCCTTCGCGGAGCACGATGAAGGCCGCGAGCGCTTTGTGTCCGGAACCGTCGACATGGGCCGCGCAAGCCGCTTGCTGCACCTCTGGCAGCCTGCCCAGTGCCGCCTCCACCTCGGCGAGCTCCACACGAAACCCGCGAATCTTCAGTTGCGAATCCGCGCGGCCGAGGAGCTCGAGATTGCCGTCCTCGAAGTAGCGACCGAGATCGCCGGTCTTGTACAGCTTCGCCTGCGCTTCGTTCGAGAACGGGTCGACCACGAAGCGTTCGGCAGTCTGTCGTGGATCGAGGTAGCCCTCGGCCACGCAAATGCCGCCGATGTGGATCTCTCCTACTGCGCCGATGGGCACCGGTCTGAGCTCGCCGTCGAGCACGTAGTAGCGGCAGTTCTGGATCGGGCGACCATAGGGCACGCTGGTCCAAGTTGGGTCCACGGCATCGATTGCGAACCAGTTCGACCAGATGGCAGCTTCGGTCGCTCCGCCCAGGTTCACGACGCGAGCGCTCGGGAAAGCCTTTCGCAATGCGGGCAGCATCGGAAGCGGAAGCCAATCGCCACTGAGCAGGACCAAACGCAGGCGTGGCTCGTCGGCGGCGGGGGACAAAAAAGGTAAGACGCGCTCCAAGGCTGCAGGGGCCGAATTCCAGATCGTAATTTTGCGCGTGAACAGCGCAGCCGCCAGCGCCTCGACGTCGGCCAAGAGCGTGTCGTCTGCGATGACGACCGTGGCTCCCGATCCCAGCGCGCCAAACACGTCGTACACGGAGAGATCGAAGCTCGGCGAGGTCACGAATAGCAAGCGGTCCCCGACGCCCACGTCGAAAGTGCGCGTCACCCACGCGAGTGTATTGACGACCGCGCGATGGGACATGACGACTCCCTTGGGAGTTCCGGTGCTGCCCGAGGTGAAGATCGCATAAGCGACGTCCGTTGGCGCCGCGCGGCGTTCGGGGCGAGAGGCGGGCTGTGAGGCCAGCTCAGCCAAAGCTTGGTCGAGCGCCAGAGCAGGCACTGAAAATCGCTCGAGGAAACGCCCTTCGGTCAGGACCAACGGAGCCCGCGCTTGGTCGATCATGAAACGCAGCCGATCGTCCGAATATCGCTGATCGAGTGGCAAATAGGCAGCGCCGGACTTGCAGACAGCCAACATTGCGACCACCAAGTCGAAGCTTCGGCTCAGGCAGATGCCGATGTACACGCCGGGCCGCGCTCCGCGCGCGCGGAGCGCGTGGGCCAAGCGATTCGCTTTCTCCTCGAGCTCACGGTAATTCAAGGATTTTTGCCCGAGCTCGAGGGCGATGGCGTCTGGTCGAGCATCGACGCGCTGCTCGAACAGCTCGTGGATCAGTCGCTCGCGCGGGAAGGGCTGCTCCGTTCGGTTCCAGTCTTGCACGAGCCGTTGCCATTCCAGCGGCGGAATCGCGCTCAGCTCACGGAGCGTTCGCCGCTCGTCGCGCGCCAAGTCTTCCAAGGTGAAAGCCAGCGCACGAACCAGCCGCTCGATGCTCCCCTGCCGAAAGCGAGTTCGATCGAAAAGCATCTCAATCGTGAATGGATCGCCCGCGCATACTTTGACGCTGAGCGGCCAAGTGGGCTGCTCGTGAAGTTTCGCGCTTCGCTCGAGCCAGGCGTCTCCACCTTCGCGACGCAGGCGCTGATTCAACGTTTCGCGCTCGAACAGCAGCAGCGTCTGGATCAGTGGACTGCCTTTGGGTAAATCGCTTTCTCGCTGCACCTCCACGAGCGGAGCCAGCTCGAACGGGCGCACGGCAACGCTCTGCTCGCGCACTGCGCTGAGCAGCTCACGCACGCTCTGCGGCTCCGAAATGCGGAGCCGCACTGGAACGACGTTCATGAGCATTCCCACCATGCGCTGCGCGGCTCCGCCCAGCGCCGTGCGGCGACACTCGCGCACCGCGCCGAATACTACGTCGCGATCCCCACTGAAGCGCGAAAGCACGATCGCCCAGGCCGCTTGCACGACGTGTCCGAGCGTCACATCGAGGCGTTGAGCGAGCTCGCGCAAGTTGCTGGCGACTTCGGGAGCGAGCTCTTGGCTGGTGGCGCCATACCCGGCGTCAGTGCTCGGTCGCGCGCTCGGAGGGCCCGCGGGGAGTGGCGTGGGAGAGTTTTTGCCTCGCAGCAGCTCGCGAAAATGGCCGAGGGCAGAGCTCGGATCGCGGGCCTCGAGCCACTCGATGTAGTCGCGGAACGTTGGCTGAGCCGGGGCCTCGTCCGTGGAGCGTCGGCCGCGCGCTTCGTACTCCGCGAAGATCTCGCAGAGCACAATCGGAATCGAGTAACCATCCAGGAGCAGGTGGTGAAATGTCCAGACGAGCTCGGTCTCGCGTGGGCCGAGCAGGAACACCGTCACTCGCTGCAGTGGGGCCCGTCGTAGATCGAAGCCGCGGGCGCGATCTTCGGTCAGGAAAAGCTGAAGCCGCGCGCTCCGCTCGGCTTCACCGAGTGCACGAAAGTCGTGCACCTCCACGGGCACGTCGAGATTTGGGTTGCTCCATTGGCGTGGCGCGGAACCCTGACTCCAGACGAAACTGGAAGACAGTGCCGCGTGTCGCCGAGTGACCGCGGACCACGCTCGAGCCAGCGCAGGAACTGCGATTTTTTCGCGCAATGCGAGCTGCAGCTGCTCGACGTCGTAGCCGCCGGATCGCCCGCCCGCGTCATGCAGCAACGCATGAAACACCATGCCCGACTGCATCGGAGAGAGAGCGTACGACTGCTTTGAATCGCTCTCGAACTGGCCCCGTGTCTTCATATAAGCTCTCGTGTTGATTAGCGCAGAATGCATGGCGCACCAATCTCTGGCGAGCGACTTTGAGTGATGATCCGTGGCGCGCCTTTACGTCACAGCGAGTGTGGATTGCATCGCGTGATTTGCCGCAACGCGATCTGCGGATCGCGAGCGGCGGGCTCGCACCCACCGTGAGCTCGAGCCGCGCTGCTCACTTCGACGTCCGGGGTAAACGTTCAGGACCAGCGAAAGCACAGTGAGACAATTTGGCTCAAATGGTGCGAGCTGTTGCTACACATTCCGACCGAACTGCAGCGGAGACGTCCTGAAGCGTGGAGCGGAAGGTATACTGTGGCGGTGATGCCGCGCCCTTCGAGATGCGCCGTTGTCGTAGCCGTTCTGGCGAGCAGCCTCGGTGCCGCAGCGACCGCCAAAGCCCAAAGCGCAATTGCCAGCTGCGAGAGTGCCACACTCGGACAGTGGAAGTTCCTGGATGGTTCCGAGTTCCCAGGCGCAAAAGGCTCCTTGATCTCGGCGCCGGGTCACAGCGGGACATGCGCCCACCTCGCGTATGATTTCAGCGCGGGGGGCAAATACGTGGGTACAACCTTGGTCTTATCGGCGCCCGTGCAGGCCAGCGCGGTATCCCTGTGGCTCAAATCGCCACTCGGCGTCACTGCTTTGCTGCAGCTCGAGGACGCGAGCGGCCAAACCCTGGAGTACCAGTTGTCGCGTCCGCTCGAGGCCTCGTCCGACGAAAGCATGTGGTTCCGGGTCGTGGTCGATGTCGCGGCGCCGTCGCAGTATTTCAATGGCAAGAACGACGGCATTCCGCACCCGCCGTTTTCGAGGATTGCCATGCTGGCGCAGGCGGAGAGCGGTACCACGGGCTGGGTCGATTTCGACGAGATCACCGCGATCGACGCCTTCCGCGCAACGCTCGAGCCGAGCGCGCTACTGCTCATGGCGGCGCCACATGGAGCCACGGATCTGGCGAGCCGCTTGGCCGTCAACTTGCACGGCATTCAGGATGAGCGAGCGCTCGACATTGCTCACGATGCGGGCTTCTCGGCGGTGCGGGTCGATTTGGTGTGGGCGAGCGTCGAGCGCGCGCTCGGCGTCTACGATTTCTCGCAGTTCGATGCGCTGGTTTCAGCGCTCGCGGCCCGTGGCATGCGGCTGCACCTGATCGTGGACTACACGAACGACCTTTATCCTGCGCTCGATTCGGCGCAGTTCCAAACCACGACGGTGCCCGCGTTCGCCGCCGTAGCCAGCGCGTTTGCGCGACACTTTGCCGGACGAGACGTCAGCTACGAGATTTGGAACGAACCCAACAACGAGCAGTTTTGGCCGGCCTCGAGTGGGCCGAGCCGCTACGCCGTGCTGTGCAGCGCCGCCGCTGTGGCGCTCCATCAGGGCGACCCGAGCGCAAAAGTCTCAATCGGCGGCTTGGCTGGCTTCGACTACGATTTCTTGACTACGATCCTCAGTGACGGAGCTGGCAAAGGTGCGGACGCAGTCAGTGTCCACCCTTATCGCAGGGACGGCGCGGAGAGCGTGGGTTACGACCTCCTGCGTTTACGCAGCTTGGTATCGGATCACGCGTCCCCGGCGCCCGTGATTTGGTCGACCGAGTGGGGCTATTCCTCCACCTGGGAAGGCGATGGCCACGGCGCTGCAGAACGGGCGCGTCAAGCGCAACTCGTGGCTCGCGAAGCTCTTTCTGCCTGGGCCGTCGGCTTGCCGCTGATTGTCATTTACAACCTGCGTGACGATGGAACCGACGCCACGAACATCGAGCACAACTTCGGACTGATTCAAAGCGACTATACGGAAAAACCCGCACTGGTGGCGGTTCGCACTCTGTCGCGGCTGGCGCGCGGCCGTGCCTTCGCCGGGCTCTTGGATACTGGCTTCAGCAAGCTGCACGCGATGAAGTACGACGGCGCGAGCGACTCCGTGGTCGCGCTCTGGTCGGAGTACAAGGGACGCCCGATCACGGTCGAATTGCCGACGAGCGCCAGCGCCGTCTCGTTTCTCGGTAAACCCGCGCGTTGACACCGGTCGCCAACGGACAAGAACTCACGCTGCAGGAGTCGGACGGCCCGGTATACGTGACCGTGACTTCACACATCGACGCTCCGTCCGCAGGCGGCCCTGCTGACGGCGGTTCTGGTGCGAGTGATGAACCGAGCGGCGCGGGAGGCTCGGGCAATGCCAGCGCCGAACTCCCTCACGCCGGAGGGAGCAACTCAGCGGCCGCGGGCGCAAGGGCGCAGGGGCCTGGCGGAAGCGGAGGAGACAACCCTTCCGCGACTGGCGCGAGCCCCAGCTCGGGCTGTGCATGCGCAATCAGCGCCCCCGTGAGCTTCGGAGTCTCGTCCGCGGGAGCCGCCGCCTCGCTCAGCCTAGCCAGCCTGCTCTGGGCTCGGCGTCGTCGGCGGGCCAAATCACGAGACCGCCTCTGAGACAGGCTTGGACCAACACAGGGCGACGATGCGCATCCAGAAGCGGAGCCGCGTGCGTGAAACGAAGCGATCGATGCCATCCGACGCTTTGAGCAACAGATTGTCGCTCTCGAGTGGCAAGAGCGAGGTTGCGGCGGCTACTGGGACGGAGACCAGGTTTGCGTAGAGATGATTGGTCCGTCCGCCAAACAAGCGGTCGGCATGTTCGAGTTGATTTCTCGAGAGCGGCGTCTCGTCCACGGTGCGTGCCTTGGGGGTCATGTGGCGGATCAGCTTTGCCAGTGGGTTATCGCCGAGCGGCTCGATGAAAAGCGCGCTGCCACCCGGTCGCAGCACGCGCCAGATTTCCTGCAATGCCCGCTCGAAATCCAGATGATGAAGGATTGCGCGTCCAACCACTAGATCGAATGAATTTTCGGCGAAGGGCATGGCGTGCGCGTCTCCGACCTCGAAAGTGGCCAGATGGCCGTGCCGCTCGCGTGCGATCGCGATCCCCTTCTGCGAGATGTCGATCCCGGTGATCCTCTTCGGCTGAAGAGAGTGGTATTGCGGAACCATCCAACCGTCGTAACAGCCATAATCGAGCAGGTCTGCCCCGGCCGCGAGGCGCGCCACTTGGCTGTTGTAGTGTGTCTCGATTCGCCGAGAATTCGGGCAATGGAAGACGTGCGCAAACTTCAGATGAAGCTTCGTGCTCTCAGCGTGTACTTGTCCGACGTCGTAGCTCGTCTTTTCGCGGTCCACGCGAGCCGTCTGTTCTGCCATGCTCGTTGCCTCCAGCAGTGCCGCAAGCTACCACCCGAGGCAGCGCGCTGTTAGCCGCAAACTCACGCGCTCGTTCGGGATATCGAGGTCGCAGTGAGACAGTTTTGCTGCGCGCGTTGCAGCGCGTGACCTCGCGCCGCCGAGCTCGGGCGCAAAGGGTGGATTTCTCCCTGCGCCGCGCTGGGGCGGACGCGTGACCCAGGCTCAGAAATTCCCACCGAGAGCCAGCGACGCCGACGCGGGGCCGAGCGACGGGCTCACTCCGACGCTCGTCTGCTTCGAACTGCGAACGAAGAACGTCAGGGTGATCGTCGTCGCAGCCAGCACCGCGGTCGAAGCCAAGAGTGCGTTCGTCAACTTTTGCCGGGCGACCCCGGCGTCCCACCCTTCGTCGCTCGGATGCGCGACGTATGCGTCGTGTTGACGCTTGGTATCGAGGGCAGCCCAGAGCGTGGCCGCGCCGCAGGCCACGGTGGCGACACCCGTGATCCAAGGAACCGCGACTGGCACGCCTGTGCGGGGCGCGGGTGCGGGTTTCGGCTCGGCTGGCGCGGCCGGTGCGGGCGCAACACGGGTACTCGGGCCCGACGCCGGCGCGCTGGGCTCGTCGAGCTGGAGCGACACGGTTTCGCCGGAAGCCGCAGTCGCGATGCGCGATGCTTTGCGGCCGCTTGCGAACTGTGCCTCCAAAGAGACGCGCCCTGGAGGCAGGTACAAGCGATGTCGACGAGCGGGTTCGAGGAAGTACACCAGGTGGTCTACGAGCAGGACGCACGCGGGGCTACACGACACCTCGAAGCGGGCCAAGCGCGGCGCGATTTCTTCCAGGATCGAGCGCGCCAGCTCCGCCGACGGCGCGTCCTCGCCGAAGCGATCGAGTAGGATCTGTGCGTCGGTCGCGGCGCGCGCGAAGTTCTCGGCACTCACTTGCATGCGCACTGCAGAGCGCAGCGCCTCCTTCGACGGCTGCAGCGCGAAGGCGAGCTCGAAGCGCTCGGCCGCCAGCGCGTACTTGCCCTCGAGCTGCGCGGCTTGACCTTCCGCAAACGCCCGTGCGGCGGCCGTCACATCCGCGCGCGCAGAGCGCGGAGCGATGTAAGCGAGCGCTGCGAGCAGATAGAGGCAGCAGAAGCCGCGCAAGCGTTTGAGTGGGTGCATGGTCATGGAGTCCGAAGAAACGATGCCCTCAGTGCATGTAGGGATTACGTTCCAGCTCGAGATTGGTTTTTGGCTTCTGTTCAAGTGTTTGCGTCGGGATGGCCGCTGCTGGCGAGTGCGAGGCAAACGGCGCAGCCTCGGGCAATTGGGCGAGCCGCGGCGAAGGAGAGGGAGAAGGAGAGGGCTTGCGCGCCAAGGCCGATTTTGCGGACGGTGGAGAGCCGAGCGACCGAGACGAGCTCGGCTGCGCGATGGAATCCGACGCGAGGCTGGAGCGCGTGACGACCTCCAGCTCACTGGGCTTCGAGTCCGGCGGCGGAGAGCGCGCTGCGCTCGCGGGCAGCGCGCTCTCCGCCGCCTCGGCATGGGCGGCGGGCCGACGCTGATGGGTGAGTAAGGCGAAAACCGTGACGGCGAGCAAGAGCGCGGCGGCGGCAAGTGCGCCGCCGGAAAAGCGGGGCTTTGATCGCAACGGAATGCGTCGGGTGTGCGGTTCTTCCGAAGGCGGACCGATGATCGGTGCGGCCAAGGGCGCAAGCCCTGCCGATTTGCCATCGGCAGTGAGCTCGCTTCCGCCTGTGGGCTCGGGCGCCGGCGACGGCTCGGGCGCTGCCAGTTGCTCGGGTTCTGCTGGCTGCTCGGGCGCTGCCGGCTGCTCGGGCGTGAACGCGGCCACCCAGTTCTGGATCTGGCGCTCCCGCTGTTCGCGTTGGCTGGAGAAGTGCTCTGCCATCAGTTGGCCGAGCTCCTTCACACCCGTAGCCGAGCTTTGTGCCAGAAACTCTTCCAGATCTTCGCGCATTGCGAGCGCGGTCGCATAGCGCGCTTCCGGATCGCGCCTCAGCGCGCGATCCACGATCCGAGCCAGCGCTGGATCGATCTCGGGTCGAATGCTGGAGACGAGCGGAATCGTGCCATGCAGCGTGTTCCGCACGATGGAAATCGGCGACAGATCTTCGACGAGACGACGGGCCGCCAGCAGCTCCCAGAGCACGACTCCCAAAGCATAGATATCGGCGCGGCGATCCACGACCGTGCCCGTCGTTTGCTCCGGCGCCATGTACGCGAGCTTGCCCTTGACGATGCCTGCTTCCGTCGACGCACGCGTCGCGATCGCAGTCTTTGCGATGCCAAAGTCGACGAGCTTGACCACGCCTTCGTGCGTCAGAAAGATGTTCGGCGGGTTGAGATCGCGATGCACGATAGACAGCGGAGTTCCGTCCAGATCTCGGAGCTCGTGCACGTAGTGCAGGCCAGAGAGCGCGTCGGCTGCAATGCGCGCCGCGATGCGCGGGGCGAGCGGTTTGGCGACGCGCTGGATCGCCGAGAGCGCTTGGCCGTGCAAGTACTCCATCGCGATGTACCAACCTTCGTCGCCCTGACCGACTTCGTAGGTGTGCACGACGTTGGCGTGGTTGAGCAAAGCGGCCAAACGCCCCTCTTCCAGGAATGCCTGCGACAGGGTGCTGTCGAGCTCGCTGCCCGCACGCATGCATTTGACCACGACCAGCTTGCGCACCCCCGAGGGACCGTGCGCCATGGCCAGGAAAACGTCCGCCATTCCGCCGCGCCCGATCGCACCGAGCAGAGCGTATTTGCCGATTTGAGTCGGTTTTGCCGCTCCACCGCCAGCCGCACTCGGTACTGAAAGCATCCTGGTTGGATATTAACTCCGTAGTGGGTAGAGGGAAACCTTGCGTCGCAGCAATTGAGTCGTCGCCATTTCGGAACGAAACGCGCGCTCGGCAGACCCGTACAGCGTTGCGAATGCCGCAATGTCCGCGGTGATTCCGACGCTGTGCCTGGCACGAAATTGCGCGCGATCGCGCGCGTTTGCAGCTTGGGGAAATATCCATGTCGCTGACCGTTTTCCGCTTTGGGGCGCTGCCATTGGGCATGATCGTCGGTGCCTGCACGCTGTTCGACGAGCGTTTGCCCGAATGCAGTACTCATCTGGATTGTACGGAGTGGCTGACGCAAGAAGCCGCGAGCGCGACGCCGATTGCCGGACGCTGCATCCAGCCGCAGGGCAAGTGTGTCCCGCTGCTCACTCGAGAGTGCGCGCGCGTGACCGGGGATCCGCTCGACCCGGACTCCATCCTCCTGGGTTCGATCTTGACTGACGAGTTTCGCCACTTGGATTCGGCAATCCTGGCCGTCGAGGAGATCGACTCGGCGGTTGCCGGCGGCGGCATTCCGCGCGCGGGCAACCAGGGCAGGCCGCGCCCGCTTGCGCTGATTTCATGCACCGAGCCGGTCGCGGACGCGCTGCCGGTCGCGCGCCACTTGATCGACACGCTCCGGGTCCCGGCGGTCGTCGGACCCGACATCGACGAGAACGCGCTCGACATCGTGCGCGAGCTGATCGGTGCGGGCCACGCGAATACGGCGCTGATGTCACCGACTTCACTGATCGACGCTCTGGGCTCGCTCTCGGATCATGATTTGATGTGGCGAGACGTTCCCGCGGGGTCGGAGCTCGCGCCGCTGGTGTTCACAGCGTACGTCGATCTCGAGCGGACTCTGCGAGCGACCAAACCCAATTTGAAGCTCGGCATCGTGTACCGAGACGACGCGTTCGGGCAAAACGCAATCGCTCAGATCAGCGAGCGTGCCCCGTTCAACGGCAAACCACTCGCCGATCCCACGAACGCCGCCTACGTTCGAGTCGGAAAGTATGCGCTCGGTGACGACGCCGCGCTCGCCGCACTCTTGCCCACGTTCCAGAGCGATCCGCCCGACATGATGCTGTTGCTCGGTGGTGTGGAGTCGATCACCGGTTTCATGAAGCCCCTGGAACTCGCGCTCGGCGGCATGCCCGACACGAGCACCACCCAGGGCAAGCCGACCTACCTGCTGTTCGAGAGCAACAAGGTCACCGAGCTGCTCGCGCTCGTCGATCCGAAGAAGACTGCCGGCGTGCGACCCGATCTCCGCAGTCGGCTGTGGGGCGTCGGTTTCGCTCCGACAGCGAGCGCGCAGCCCGTTTACGACAGCTTTCGGCTCGCGTTCGCGAACCGCTTCGGACACAACCCCGATGGAGCGGGCATGGGGGCGGCGTACGACGCGGTCTACGCCTTCGCCTCGGCGCTCGCGGCGACCGCGAGTGAACCCCCGAGTGGAAAGAGCGTGGTTGCGGGCCTCGCCTCGATGTCGAGGGCCGCGCCCGGCGCGACGACTTTGCGCGTCGGGCGGCTCGACGCGCTGCAAATCCTCAGCTCTTTCAGCAACGGCGCGATCCCGAATGTGGTTGGCACGTTCAACGAGCTCGAGTGGCTGCCGAACGGCGATTACGTCGGGGGTCGCGGCGAGATCTGGTGCGTCAGCGTCGCGAACGGCTCACCGTACTACGCGAGCGCGAACGTCTCGATGGACCTGCAGACGCAAATGGTCACGGGCGCGCGGACGCCGTGCGAGTAGCTCGTGCGCGCGGTGCGCGTGGCGCGCAAAGCGTGATTGACGGACCGCGCACGCGAATCACAGCAAAAAAAATTCGTGGAGCAATTGCACACTGACGTCGCTGCTCGCCGTGCAACCAGTGTGTCGCGCTGACACGATCCCGCGAATTGACGGCGAAAGCAGCGTGCCGAACGATGCCACCATCGCTGGCCCTGGCTGCTGTGGCGATAAAGCTGGTTGCACGGTTTGTTTCGTCTGCGTGAATGGACCGTGAACTCCGCACTGGGCACGATCTGCTTCGGAGTTCGTATCGGTAACCTAACTTCGCCAGGGAGACTCTTATGAAGCTCAGAAATTTGGCATTGGTTTTTTGCGCAACTTCAGCCTTGCTTGCAGCTTGTAGTAGCGATGACGATTCGGGGAGCCATGGTGGCGCTGGGGCCGCTGGCAAGAACAGCGCGGGTGCGTCGGGCAAAGCCGGGAGCGCGGGCACGTCCGGCAGGGGCGGCGGTGCTGGCAGCGGCGGGCTCGAGATCCCAGGCGGCGCAGGTGAGGCCGGCAGTCCCGAGACCGCTGGCGCGGGCGCGGGCGGACAGGGCGGGGAAGGTGGCGAAGGCGGTGCTGCGATCCTCGAAACGTTCACTGTCACTCTGGAGAACGTCGCCCAGACGAAGTCGTGCACGAGCTCGGGTATCTTCGACACCCCGGTGGGTGATACTGCTGCCGGCCCGGCGACACCGGGCAAGAGCTACAAGTTCACCGTCGACGCGGGCCGCAAGCAGAAGCTGTTCTTCGCGACCATGCTGGCTGCGACCAATGATTTGTTCTTCGCTCCGAACGGAGATGGCATCCCGCTGTACCTAGACAACGGCTCGCCGATCAGCGCGGACGTGACGAGTCAGGTCTACTTGTGGGACGCCGGCACTGAGCTCAACGAAGAGCCGTTCGTCGGCGCGAACACCGTCACCAATCAAGCTGCGGTCAACACCGGTGCCGCCGATACCAACAACAAAGTGCGCAAGATCGCGTCCGTCACGGAGGGTTTCGTGTTCGCGTACCCGGCTGTCGCGAGCCTGATCAAGGTCACCGTGACGCACACCACGGGCACGTTGTTCGACGTCACGATCGACGACTTGGCCAGCGCCGCGCTCACGACGGGCGATTTGGTGAGCCATCCCTCGCCGATCTCGCCGGGCGTGTGGGCCGTGAGTGGCTCGGCCAATGCGCTCTTCACCGAACAGTCGGCGGCGCCCGCGCACGGCCTCGAAGCCCTGGCCGAAGACGGCAAGCCCGCAGCCCTGGGCAGCTACCTCGCGACGAACTCGGGCGTCACCTATCCGGCCTCGCCGGGCGTGTGGGTGCTGCACAAAGCGGGTAGCAAGCCGCTGTTCAGCGCGGGCGCGGCGGATCGGGGCAAGGGCCTCGAGGCCCTCGCCGAAGACGGCAACGTCGCTCCGCTCGCCGCTGCACTCGGGACCGTGGACGGCTACCTCAAGGGTGCGATCTACAACACGCCTGTGGGGACAACGATGCCCGGTCCGATCTTGCCCGGCTCCAGGTACCAATTCACGTTCGACGCGAGTCCGGGCGATGCGCTGTCTTTCGCCAGCATGCTCGCCGCCACGAACGACGTGTTCCTCGGCCCGAAAGACAGCGGCGTTCCGCTGTTCGACGCCGACGACAAGCCGCTCACCGGCGACATCAGCGACCAAGTGTTCCTGTGGGACGCGGGCACCGAAGGCAACGAAGAGCCGGCCGTCGGCCTGAACACCGTCACCAATCAGCTGACCGCCAACACCGGCGCCGCCGGCGAAGGCAAGGTGCAGCTCTTGAGCGCGGTCACCAGCGACACCTACCACTACCCATCGGCACAATCTGTGCTGAAGGTGACGATCACGAACCGGTGACGTAGCTGTTCGGTTTCTTGGGTTGATGGTCACGAACAGCGGACGTACCGCGGCGCAGCCTTCGGCGTCGCGGTGCGTCTGCACGGAGCTCGGAACGGCGCGCTTGCCGGCGCGTTCGCGCAAGCACTGCGCGCGAACCTCAGCGCCCGCGCACCGCTTGCGCGCCGGCACGCGCGCCGTTCCGAACTGTGTGCAGAAGTAAGGGGCAAATACCTGCCTGCGCTGCGGACTCGCACATCGGTACGGAAGTTGCGTCGGTGTGGGTCATGCCCACCGCGATGTTCGACCCGAGCGCGCAACCTCGAAGAACCTTCAGGGCGACGATCACTTTCCTATCGCTGCCGTTGCTGTTGTCGGCGAGTGCCGTGAACACGGCGTTCGCACAGCCTGCACCCGTCGCGCCGACGCCCGCGACCCCCGCTCCCGCTGCTGCGCCAGAGCCAGCAGCGACCGTGCCTCCTGCGCCCGCTGCGGAGCAACCCAAACAGCCACCGCCCGCTGTCGTCGTCTCGACGCCCGCGCCGGCGAGCGCGCCGAGCGCACAGCCAGCGCCGCAGACGAAGTCCGCGGACTACGACGGACCTCCGTTGCTGCTCGGCGATGCGAAGAAGAAGCCGGCAGTGGGCGGGTATGGCGGCCCAACCGTGGCCTACACTCACATGCTCAATCGCGACGGCGTGCTCATCGGCGGTGAAGGCGCGGTCCTCGTGGATCATCGTTTGAGCTTCGGCGGCGCCGGATACGCCTTTTCCCGGTCTCCGGACGGCCCCGCTGCGCCGGACGGTACGCCGCGCGAATTCTTCACTGGCTACGGTGGGTTTTTGATTCGCTACGCCGTGTACTCGGACATCCCGGTCTATGCCTCTCTCGGCGCGCTCATCGGCGGCGGCGCGCTCACGCTCGCTCCACGTCAGCACGACGACGAAGACACCGGCGACAAGGTCCAAACGCGCGGCTATTTCGTGGCGCAACCGGACGTCTCGCTGCATGTGAATGCGACCCGCTGGCTGCGCTTCGGCCTGGTCTTCGGCTACCGCGTGGCCACGGCGGTCAACGACTTCGACTTCAAGGGTAGCGATATGAGCGGCCCGGTCGTCGGTGGCAACTTTCAAGGCGGCTGGTTCTGACGCTTCCCGGCATGCTGTCCGAAGCACAATACGCCGCTGCAGAGTCGGACGGCGCCACTCAATAGAACAAGTTGATCGTCCCAGTCAGATAGAGCATCGACAGCATGTAGAGCGTGCCATCGTAGTAGCGATACTGGCCGGTCGGTGCGCCTTGGTCCCACGCGGCCTGCAAAAACGGCGTCGCCTGCGCAGGCGAGAGACCAAATGCAAGCATTGCATTCACGCCAGTGAGCCCTGCGCCGTGATACTGATCCATCGCTTCGCCGGTGAGCGAGTACTTGCCGCCGTAGGTGTCGAGGCCCTGGCTCGTCCAAAACGCGGCGTTCGTGGTCGCATAGCCCGTTTGCCACGAGCCCGCGCGATTCAGTGCGAAGTCCGACATGATGTTCATCGGCACGCGCCAGGCGTCGGCGTTGAACGTGTTGCCCGCAGCGTAGGCGGAGCCGTCGAAGTTCGATTGGTAGGGAGCGAGCCCCGTGCTCGCGTTGAACACCTTCGGAAAGTAGCTGCGCGCATAGCTGGCAGCGCTCCGCCATAGGCTCGCATTCGCGGTGTCGAAGCATGCCCACTCTGTGTAGAAAAGCGGGAGTACGTACGACGGGTCGCTGAAGTTGGAGTTCTGACTGAACTTGACGATCGCGGGGTTCGAATTGAAATCGTGCGCCGCCACGGCCGCCATGATCTTGAGCGCTTCGCTGCGGTAGTCGATCGCACCGCTGCTGCCCCAGCGCCGATCTGCCAGGCGGAGCGCCTCCGCGAAGTACTCGTCGCCGTCCGGGGCTTGCCCGGTCGACTTCGGAGTGCACGAATCCACGTTCATCTGCCAGGCAAAGACGCCGCTCGGCTGCTGCATGCAGGCCTTTGCATAGTTCCAGAGTTTATCGAACTCCGTCCGCATGTTCATCTGGACAGCGATGAACATCCCGTAGGACTGCCCTTCGCTGCGTACATCGCCGCTCGCGATGTCCTCGATGTACGCTTGCGAAGAATTCGCGGAGAGCTCATAGTAGATGGCTTGATCTTGCCCGCTGCCGTGGAACAGTTGTTGAACGATACCGGTCAGCTTCGCCTGCACCTCGGAAGTCGGCTTGCACAGCACGTCGGCGAAGAGGTTTCGATAGCCAGCGGGCGCGCTGCACTCGGCGCGCGGCGTCGCAGCGGCCGGAGCAGCACCGCCGGCGACGCAATCCGCCAGGGTGTCCGTCCCGCCCGTACTGCCAGCAGTGTCCGTACCGGCTATACCGCCTGTATCGCCTGTGCCGCCCGTATCGGCTACCGGTGTGCCGCCGGTTCCTCCAGCCCCGGCCGCGTCGCTGGGCGTGCTGCCCGCACTGGCGCTATTCGCCGGAGTAGCTTCCGACGAGCTGCAGCCGAGGACGCTCGAGATGCTGAGTAAGAATAAGAAGTTGAGAAAAAGCGGGCGACAGGGCATGGGCAGTGGCTTTATTCGCTCGTCAAATGTTTCCGGTCAACCTGTTCGAGGAACGGTTCGTCGAATCTGAGTAGGTCCGGAATTCGCATGGCTTGGGTAGGTCGATTCTGATTAGCATTGCCCGAAAAGTACCGCCCTGCCCGTCTTCACCAACCAAAAGGTGTCCAATGGTAGTTCGTTCGTCCACACTTAGGCTTGCAACGTTTTCCTCGATCATCACCCTGTGTTTCTGTGCGACGCCTGCCCGGGCGGACGGCGGAGCCGGCGGTACTGGTGGGGCGGAAGGTGGCACGACGAGCACCGGTGGGACTGGCGGAGCAGCGACCAGCGGCGGTGGGACGGCGACGGGTGGCCAGAGCTCGAGCGGCGGCATGCCCGGCGCTGCCGGCGCGAGCGCGAACTTGTTGAAGAGCGCAACGTTCGACGGCACGGACGTGCCCGGGGACTGGTGGAAGTACGCGGCGGACAGCACCGACAACCCGGCCGACATCACCCTGGCCATCAGCAACGGTCAGCTTTGCGGCACGATGACCGCCGGAGGCAAGAACGTTTGGGACGTCATCATTGGGCAGAGCGGCCTGTCGCTGATGCCGAATCAGTATTACCACATCAGCTTCGACGTGACGGCGGATGCACCCCGCACGATCAAGTTCAAGTCTGGCCTCGGCGACGCGCCGTACACCGACTACTTCATCGAGTCCGTGCCGGTCACGGCGACTCCGCTGACGGCCACACCTCAAAAGGTCGAGTACACGTATTTGAACCTGCGCACGGATGCGAACGCGCAGTTTCAGTTCCAAATCGGCAAGACACCCGGGACGGTCTGTGTCGACAACATCGTGCTCGAGCCCGTGGCAACACCGGCCACGCCGCCGTACACGACGCCAGCCATGTCCGGCCATGCTTTCAAGGACTACAAGTCCTTCATCAAGTTCGGTACGGCCGTGGATACGCCGATCTTCTTGAGTAACCCGAAGCACAATTCGATCGTCGCTGGTGAGTTCGCCATGATCACGCCGGCCAACTCGATGAAGATGAACATCATCCAGGCGACGTTCAACAAGTTCGACTTCACCGATACCGATGCTCTCTCGGATTGGGCGCAGAAGAACGGCATCGAATTCCGTGGACACCCCCTGGTCTGGCACACCCAAGCGCCAGACTGGCTCACCGCCGCCACGCAACCCGTGACCGATACCCAAACCGCGACCGACCTTGCTTGGACCCGCGACGCGATGGTCGCCGTCATGTACGCGCACATCGACGCGCTCATGGGCCGCTACAAGGGGAAGTTCCCGTACTGGGATGTCGTGAATGAAGCGATCGACGTCTCGACCGCCGACGGCTTTCGCGCGACCATGTGGCACGACCGAATCGGCGCTGACTTCATGGATCTCGCGTTCACCCACGCGCGCGCGGCGGACCCGGCTGCAAAGCTCTTCTACAACGACTACAACATCGAACAGAAGGGCGATGCCAAAGCGGACAAGGTGTTCGAGGTCATCAAGAGCATGAAGGATCGCGGAATTCCGATCGATGGCGTCGGCCTCCAGGGTCACTACTTCGTCACGCCCACGGGAGATTCGTCGACCGGTTATCCGGACATGCAAGCCATTCGCGACAACATTGCGCGCTACAAGGAAATCGGCGTGGACGTGCAAATCACCGAGTGCGACTTCCGCATCGGCAAGCCGCTCGACGACACCAAGACGCAGCTGCAGAACAAGTTCTACCGCGAAATCCTGCAAGCCTGCGTCGAGTCGCAGAACTGCTCGCATTTCACGCTCTGGGGGCTCAGCGATCTCGACTCTTGGGTTCCGAGCACGTTCGCGGACTACGACTACGCGCACGTTTGGGACAAGGACCTGAAGCCGAAATCGGCCTATGGCGCGCTGAGTGAGGTCCTCGCCAAGTACAACACCGACGGTTCGAAGCCCGGCGGCGCTGGTGGCGCTGGCGGCGCTGGGGGTGCCGGTACCGCCGCGGGTGCTCCGGGCGTGGCCCCGACTCCCAGTGGGTCGTCGAGCTCGGGCGGCTGCGCACTCGCGCCGCGCAGCACTAGCTCCGCTCCGTGGCTGCTCAGTGCGCTCGCCATGCTCGGCGCGCTCGTGACCCGCCGCCGCTCCAAGCGCGAATCCTGAGCTCCGAGCCCAAGACCTCTGAGTCGCCTGCACGCCTTCGGCTCGCACTCGGGCCGAAGGCGAGGCTTTCAACTGCAATAGCGTCGCCACGCTTCGCGATACGCGCGCTCGAGATCGCGGGCGAAGCGCGCCGTATCCCCGAGCGGCGACGCTTCGAGCCGCGCTCGCAGCTCAGCGCGTAGCCGGCTCAGCCGTTCGAGATCGTGCGAGAGCTCGACCGCTTTCGCGACGAACTCGGCTTCGGAGTTTGCGACCAGCTCGGGCAAACCGAGGCTCATCGCGATGGAGACTCCCGCGCGCTGCATGCTCGAAGCCCCGCTCAGGGTGACGACCGGCACGCCCATCCACAGCGCATCGATGCTGGTCGTGCCACCGGCGTACGGGAAGGTGTCGAGCGCGATATCGATGCGCCGATAGCGCTCCAGGTATTCGCGGCGTGAAACACGGCCGCCAAACTCGATGCGTTTTGCTTGAATTCCGTGGTCCGCCAGTGTTTGCAGCAGCGCTTCCCGCGCATATTCCTCCAGGTAAAGGAACAAGCGAGAGCCAGGGACTTCACGCAGCACGCGTGCCCAGAGCGCTAACACTTCCGGGTGCAATTTGCGCGGGTTGTTCTGACAGCCGAAGGTGATGTTCCCCGCGGCGAGCCCTGGCGGCGGGCCTTCGGGCAGATCACTCTGAAGGGCGTCGTAGCTCCAGAAGCAGCTCGGCAGCTGGATCGACTCCTCCGAGTAGACGCTGAGATCGCTGCCTGGCGGATCGCAGAAGCGATCGGTAATGCGATAGTCCATGGTGTCGAGCCCGGTCGTGCCCACGTAGCCGAGCCAGGTCATTTGCACCGGCGCCGGCTTGTACGCGAACAGCCGCAGACGCGAACCAGAGCAGTGAAGTGCGAGGTCGACCAAGATGTCGATGCCATCCTGGCGCACGAGCTCCGCAGCTCGTTCGTCGTCCATGCGCTGGATCTCTCGCCAGTGAGCGCCGGACAAAGCGCGATACCAGTCGGTCTCCGCATCCGGTCGTTCGAGCGAGGAGTACAGAAAGAGCTCGACGCTCGACGGATCGTGATGCTGGAAGAGCGGCACCAGGAATTGCTGGACTGGATTGCAAGAGCCGAGCGTGGTGGGCTCGTGAGCTGACCGCGCATCGGCGCTGTGTCTCGTTGCTCGCCGAGACTCTGTTGCTCGTCGTGCGAGCCTCTGCGCCGCTCCCGCAGTCAGTATCCCGGCGATAATCGGCGGGGCAGCTCGGTCCAAAGATTGCCTGGGGCGGAACAATCACCTTGCGTCTGGGGCGCAGAGGTGATTCGCATTCCTTGCCGGTTCGCCGCGGCCCCTCACCCCTAGACCGATGTCGACCAAGAACGCTTTGGGTATCAAGACCTACCTGTTCGTGCTGCTCAGCGTGCTCACGGCGATCCCGGTGCTCTGGCTCGGCAGTCAGCACGCCGCGCGAGCGGAGGCCAACGACCTGCAGCAGCACGATCAGGCATTGGCGACCATCGCTCGCTCCGTCGCGCGCCAGTTCGATCAGATGCTCGAAACGCGCTGTCGCGACCTGGAGCTCTTGGCGAGCAGCATCGAAGTGTTGGGCGGCCCAGAAGCTCCCGGAGCTCGGGAGTTGTTGGTTCGTCACTGGGCACATTCGGGTTACTACACGGGGACGTACCTCGGTGACATCAATGGCAACGCCCTGCGGCGCGTGACTGAACAGCATCCGGATGGCGAATTGAGTCAGAGTGCCAATTACGCAGACAGAGACTACTTCCGCTCTCTCCGGCGCACCGAGCGCACCACGGTCTCGATGGTCCAAAAGGGTAAGGTGCTCGACACGCTCAACGTTCAGATCGCAGCTCCGATCTTCGATCCCGCGCATCGGTTGGCCGGGTACGTGGAGGGCTCTGTCTCGTTGGATGCGTTCGCACGGCTCGTCGACCAGGTCTCGGCGGAGATCCCGGGCAGTCGCATCGTCGTTCTAGACAGCGGCGCGCGCGTGGTGGCGGACTCGAACGCCAACGGTCGTGGGCACCTGCTGGAGCTGTCGTCCGTGCCGTTGTTTCGAGACTTCGGCGGACACGCCGCCGTGCACACCGCAGTCGACGAGCTCGGCACGGAGATGCGTGCGGCAGTACAACCACTGGCGCCGTTGCTCGCCGGGGGGCGAGTCGTTGCCGCCCAGTCCCAGGTCGCGATTGCCGCCCAGTCGCAGCTGACCCGAAAGCAGACGTGGGCGACCGCGCTCGTGGTTTGGCTGTTGGTCGTCGCGCTTTCCGGGGCAGTCGCGGTCTGGTTTGGGCGGCGAATTTCGGCGCTCGCCGACACGGTGAGTGCCATCGGCAACGGAGATTTCACGCGCCGAGCCGCCCCCGCGCAGCCTTGGGAGCCCCAGGAAATTCGTGTGCTGATCGCCGAGATCGGAGCCATGGCGGACCGCCTCTGCAAACATACCGGGAGTCTCGAGACCCTGGTGCAGGAGCGCACGCGGGAACTCGCTCGGATCAACGAGCGGCTGTTGACGCTCGTCGACGCGCTCGAGCGCGCGGGGGACGGCATCGAGATCACGGATCCTCAGGCAAAGTTCATCTACGTGAATCCCGCTTGGGAAAAGCTCACGGGCTACAGCAGAGCCGAGGTGATGGGGCGCTCGCCTTCCATCTTGCGCAGCGGAACCGAGACCGAAGCTTTCTACGAGGCCATCTGGCAGCGGATCATGAGCGGCGAGGTGTACTCCGGCGGGTTCCTCGGCAAGCGCAAAGACGGCACCTTGTTCGACCAGGAGCTCACGGTTTGGCCGGTTCAAGATCGAGACGGAAAAATCGTCCATATCGTCGGTTTGAGGCGTGATGTGACAGAAAAGACGCGTACCGAACAGGCGCTGAGAATCAGCGAACGCATGGCCTCGGTCGGAACGCTGGCTGCGGGGATCGGCCACGAAATCAACAACCCGCTGACGTACGTGCTGATCAGCCTGCGCTTCGCCCAAACGGAGCTACAGCGAACGGATTGCCACGGCCCGCCGCAGGTCCTTGATGCCTTGGCGCGCGCGATCGAAGGGGCCGAACGCGTGAGCGCCATCGTCAAGGAGTTGCGCGTGTTCTCGCGACCCGACGATCGCACCTTGAGCGTGATCGATCCGCGGGCGGTGCTCGACTCGGCCCTGCGCATGGTCGACAACGACATCCGTCATCGCGCCCAGCTCGTGCGTGATTTTCGAGCGGTTCCAGAGGTCGTGGGCAACGACGCGCGCTTGAGTCAAGTGTTCGTGAATCTGCTGGTGAACGCCGTTCAGGCGCTGGAGTCTTGCGATCGAGAGCTGAGTGAAATCACGGTCCGGACTTCGACCGACGACCAGGGGTTTGCCGTGATCGAGATCAGCGATACTGGGGTCGGCATCGAGCCGCAGCACTTGAACAAGATCTTCGATCCCTTCTTCACGACCAAGGCGGTCGGGCTCGGCACCGGCATTGGCTTGTCGATTTGCCACGGGATCATCAAGTCGATGAATGGGATGATCGCGGTCGACAGCAAATTGGGCCAGGGCTCGGTATTTCGCGTGCGGTTGCCGAGCGCCGCCGACGGCATGCGCGCCTCCTGAGCCAGAGCCTTGGAAGCGAGCTACTTGGTGCGCCAGCCGCCGTCGTTCAATTCGAGAATGTAGCGGCCTCCGGCGCCGAGGCGAAGCCCGGCGATATGCTGATAGCGACGGTCACGATCCAGTGCGCGAACGTCCCAGGTGCCGGGGGGAACGTCGAGCTGAACGCTGTGCCCCGGGCCGATCCCCGAGTGTGTGAGCAGATCGCCTCCCCACAGCGCAGCCCCTTCGGGAGAGTCGTAATCCAGGTTCTGCCCGGCTGCGTGCACCTTCTCGGTCGCGGCGATGTACAGGGCGTTGATCGGTGCGTCGCTGGCGTTCTTCACGCTGAAGTCGACCGCTCCGGAGCCGGTGCTGGTGCGCACCGTGACCAAGCGAGAGGTCGGGCCACCGCAGGCAGGGAGCAGGGCGAAGAGCAGCGAAAGCAACGCGCAACGTCGGCCAACCATGGCGGCGATGCTACGCCCGAAGCGCACCGTTCTGTCAATTAAATGGGGCGTCCGGCTGGTGGCGCGCGCGGGGGCATACACCCAGCGCGGGCTCGGAGCGCCGGAATGCCAGGGATCTCGTGCCGGCTTCGGAGTACAAGTCTGGCGTAGATGGCTGAAATGCTTCCCGGCCTGCTGATCTGGTACCTCGTGTTTCTTTTCAGCACGACCTTTCACGAATTTTCGCATGCATTCCTCGCCTACAAAGGCGGTGATCTGACGGCCTACGAGACCGGACACGTCACGCTCGATCCCTCGCCGCACATCCGTCGTTCGCCGATCGGAATGGTGCTCGTGCCGCTGATCTCATACGTGCAACTCGGATGGATGGTCGGCTTCGCGTCGGTGCCCTTCAACGCTCAGTGGGGAAGGTCGCACCCGCAGCGCCAAGCGTGGATGTCGCTTGCAGGTCCGCTTGCCAACTTGCTCTTGGCGCTGATCGCGCTCGGCGCGATGCGCGGCCTACTCGCCGCGCACGTCTTTCAGTACGCCGATCCTGGGACGAGCACGCAATACGTCCAAGCGTTGCACGGCGGCGTGCGCTCGCCCCTCAATGCGCTGGCGATGGCACTCGGCGTCATGCTCAAGCTCAACGTGGTGCTGTTTCTATTCAACTTGATTCCGGTGCCACCGCTGGACGGGGCCGGCGTGCTGTCTGGCTTCTTTCCCAAATCGTTCGGCTCGCTGTACGAGCGCATGCGGGCGATGCCGGCCTTCGAATTTCTCGGCCTGCTTTTGGCTTGGCAAATATTTCCGTACCTGGCCGGCCCCGCCTTCCGCGTGTTCCTGCGCCTGCTCTATGGCTGATAGGAGTCTTTATTTGGGGGGCGATCGCGTTCCCGCAGCGCACCCCCGAGCATGCTCAATCAACGCGCGCTCCGTTCCTCTTGGTCGCTCGAGCTCGCACAGCTGCGCTACGGCTTTGCCAACTCGAAATGCATGCCGTCCCGCCGCACGAAGTGGCCACCCCAATAGAAGCCGAGCTGGTTCGCGATCGGCACGAGCGCGCGCACCGAGCCCCTGGCGCCGAGTGCCACGGGAGTCGCCCCCAGACCGTTGAAGTCTGCGTTGATGTCGAAGGCACTGCCGAAAGCGTGCTGCGAAAGCACTGTTTTACTGCCGCGAATGAAGCGCGGGACGAACGAACCGGCGTAGCTCAGGATCAGACCCTTCAAGCCTGCGTCTTCCCAAGCTTGAAACAGCGCAATCACGCGCGGAGCCACCAGCCGGTGAAACCGAACGTTCCCGCTTCCCGGCGCACCAAGCACGCCCCGCAGCTGCGGAATGGTCACCGTGACGATGTTCTCCGCCTCCCAGTTCGAGGTGATTCTGATTGCCTCGGGGTTGCCAGGAGCTGGCGCCGACACGAACGGAAAGGCCCCAAAGGCTGCCTGCCTGCCCGCGAAGTCGAGCGGGGGGAAGTTGGGCTTGGGCGGTGGATCGAGCGTGTCGGGCAATGCAGGGTCGTCGTCGACGGCATGAAAGCCCAGAGTCATCGCCGCGCCGAGCGTCGTGTTGCCGGCGATCCCGTCGTCCTTCAAGCCATGCGCGCGTTGAAATTCTTGCGTCGCTTGCTTGGTGTCCTCACCGAATTCGCCGTTCGACTCGCCGAAATACAGGTTCAGTCCGCGCAGGAAGAATTGCCAGCGCTCGACGAGCTCACTCTTGGAACCGACTCGTAATGTGTCCATCACCGCTTTCCCTTCAAGCAATCAGCTTGGGTCGGAACAGGCTCGTGCCACGGAAAACCCCGTGCTTGCCGGTCGCCCCTTGAAAATCGTGCCATTCGACCCGAGCCGCGACCAGCCTGCCGTCAATCAGCGCCTGCACGAAGGAACCCATCGGAAACTCACCGGGGGTGGTCTCCACTTTGACGGCGAACTTGCCGGCGAGCTCGGGCACCGCACCGGTCCAATAAGCCCAGCCGACTGGCGGTGGGGGATTCGAGGGACACGGTTGCTGGCCGACTTGATGATCGGTGATCACGCGCGGATCTTGCGTCTTCTGCAGTCCCGCGCTGGTGGGCGGCGCTGGGGGTTCCCAATCGTCGTTGATCGAGCTTACGCCGTCGCGGGGGCCACCGGGGAGCGGAGGATCCAGCGGCGCCAGGTCGAGCCCTTCATGCATGGCGATGCCGAGCGTCTTGTTACCCGCGACCCCGTCTGCCTCGAGGCGATGAGCGGCCTGGAATGCCTTGGTCGCCTCGGCACATCGGGGACCGTACTTCCCGTCGATCAGGCCGTCGTACAGCCCGCCGCCACGAAGAAAGGTCTGCCAAGCTTTGACGTCGTCCCCGACGCACCCGTTTTGTAAAGTTCGCATCCGTGAGCCCTCCGATACTCGGTATCGAAGCTAGTCGATTCACGGTCGTTCGCTATAGTCATTCCTTGCAAGGGCGCCTCGGCCGAGCAGCGGTTCGGCCGTCCTCTCGCGTGCTGCGGGTCGGGCCGGGGTTCAGGCGCCTTTGCGCAAGCCTCGTGACGAGCTCCAGACGGCCGGACACCTTCAATTTTCGAAAGATCGCTGCGAGCTGATTGGCGATCGTGCGCCGACTCGTTCCTCGCACGGCGGCCATTTCGGCGTGCGTGCTGCCCTCCAAGAGCATCCTGCAGATCTGGAGTTCGGCGTCGCTGAGCAGGTTCGAAAGTGCCAGGTCGGGGCGCGGCAAGGTCACTATCGTGCAGCCACCGCCATCGCAGGAGCTTCGAAGCGAGCTTGCGTTCAGCGTGGGCTCGCGGCTTTCGTGAAAGAGTTGCGCCAGAAAAAGCGGCAACCCCGAAAAGCGCGGCTTCAGGCCGAGGGCGACCATGGCGACCTTGAGTTCGGTTGAAATCCGCGAGCAGGAGCGTGCGACGTCCAGCGCGATGAAATTCAGGCTCTGACCGCCGAGGACGCGTTGAAGTACGTCCAGCGTGAGTCCGCGCAGAGCCATGCGCGCCGGCTCGTCGGCCCGGCGATGTTCCAAGTACACGGTCGTCTGGCCCTGTTCGTATACATGTCGAACGATTCGTAGCTGGCCGGCGCAGAGTCCGGTCCAGGCCAGGACCACGCTGTGCGGCGCGACCTCGGTTGGCATCGAGGCCAGACGCAAGTGGCGGCCGCCGTCCGGTCGACCCGAAAGGCCCCCGAATGACGCAGCCCCGGCTGATTGGGCATCGAACGGAGTCGAATGCGCGGAATGTCGGTCCATATTGGCGATGAGACCGACTCGGCTGTTTGTGACGTCGAGAAGCGGCGGCGGACTCGTAATGTCTACATTCCAGTGTCTGCAAACGAGTCCGCCACCGCCGAGCGCGGCTCTGCGATCGCCTCGGACGCCGACCCGCCCCGTGCGCGATCCAACCCTCGACTGAACACGGCGTGTTGCGTGAACGTGGTTTGCGCGCGCGCGTGGGGTGCCACGAGTGTCAGGCCCAACGAGATCGCACACGTGTAGGCTTTGCCGAATTTCCTCGAGAGCTCCTTGTCGAAAGAGCGGAGCGCTGCTGGGCGAACGCCGCCGCGACAGTGCGAGAACAGCTGGGCTCCCGTGTGTCCCATTCATGGATCCCAGGTGAACTTTGTCGGCGGCCGAGAAGGCCATGCGCACGCGCCCTGCGTCACCCGTCGCTTCGCTTTATCGGCACCGGTGTGGCGCCCGGATCGCCTCGCCACGGGCAGAACACGACGAGGCCGTGACGAGCGAGCGGAGCGCAGCGCGCTCGGCCACAGGGCTCCGCGTGCAACAGAACAGCCGGGGCATGGCACGGCTGGTGCAGCTCTGGTGCGACTGCTGAGCACGAGTTGCAAGGAGAATGGGCTATGAGCGAAAGCACGGCGCGCAAAAAGATCGCCTGTTTACTGGCCGACGGCTTCGAGGATTCGGAGTTTCGAATTCCCTACGATCGGCTGAAAAATACGGGCTACGACGTCGAAATCATCGGTGCGCAGGCCGACCAAGAGCTCACCGGATACAAGAAGCGCGAGGTCGTGACGACTGGCTTTGCGATTGATGATGTGGATCCCAAATCTTTCGCCGGTCTGCTGATCCCCGGCGGTCAGTCGCCGGATCACTTGCGTGTCGACCAACGCTTCGTCGACTTCGTCAAAGAGTTCGACGCGACCGGTCGACCCTTGGCGGCGGTTTGTCACGGACCGCAGCTGTTGCTCAGCGCGGAGCTGCAGCGCGGTCGCACTCTCACCGCGTGGCCGACGGTGCAGGGCGACCTGCGGCAGGCGGGCGCGAACGTGAAGGACGAACCCGTGGTCGTGGACCGCAATTGGATCACCAGTCGCAATCCCGATGATCTCGACGCGTTCAGCGGCAAATTCATCGAAGCATTGGCGCACGGCGAAGCTGCCACGAACCGCGACTCAGCACGAGTGAGTGCGCGCTGAGCCGATTGATATTTCGCGACGGTATACGGATTGCAACGCCGTGTTTCGCCGCATGGAAGCGGCTGAATATCGGAGGCACAAGTGAACGACCAAGATCGATACCGAGGCACGAGTCCGCGACGCAATCAGAATGAAGCACGAAGCCCGAATGAAGGTCGTGGCTCGTCGCGGAATTCCGACGACGAGTCGTCGCTGCTCGACCGTGGCAACTCTGCGCGTGTGCGCTCGGCTTCTCGTGACGAACGGATCCAGGGCTCAGGCGACAAGTGGGCGGGCTCCAATTCCGACGAGGACCGCTTCGCCAGCGAGCGTTACGCGAGCGACCGCGGCTACGGAAGAGAAGAACGCCCATACCGCGGCAGTGGTCGCGACTTCGGTGGCAACCGCGCGGGCGGCGACTTGAGCGGGTTTGGAGCGCAAGGCCGCTACGGTAATTGGGACACCAGCGACCGAGATCAAGCACCGTTCCGCCCGGGTGCGGGTTCCTACGGCTCTAGTTCCGGTTCTTACGGCTCTGGCTCTGGCTCCTACGGTTCCGGCTCCTACGGTTCCGGCTTGTCGGGCTCTGGTTCCTACGGCTCGGGCTCCGGTTCATATGGCTCCAGTTCATATGGCTCCGGTTCGTATGGTTCCGGTTCGTATGGCTCGAGTGGGCGATATGGTTCCTATTCCGGACGCGGGCCGAAAGGGTACACCCGCTCGGACGACCGTATTCGGGAGGATGTCTGCGAACGTCTGAGCGAGAACGACGAAGTCGACGCGAGCGAAATCGAGGTCCAGGTCCAAGACCGCAAAGTCACCCTGACAGGCAGCGTCGAGAATCGTCGGATGAAGCACATCGCCGAAGATCTTGCCGAAGCGGTCTCCGGCGTCGATGACGTCGACAACCGCATCACGGTCAAGAAGACTTTTCTCAGGGACATCGCGGATCGCGTTGCCGGTAGCGACAGTGACCAGCACTACGCCAACAGCGGCACCAAAAATGGCCCAGCGTCGAGCACCAGCTCGCAACCGGGGCGCACGGTCTGAGCGCCAGCCGGAGAGGCCGCAAGGCCTGGAAGTCGAGGGCGAACTCAGGATCGCAGCCGCGCGTGCGCGCACGGCTGCGATCCTCGTCCGAGTGCCGACTAGACGGCTTCTTGGCGTTCTTGGCGCTCGCTGCCGGAATGTCTCGCACAGTGAGCGCAGCAAAAAATACGTCCGCTTTCCTCGACGCCATGGCCCAAGATGCGGCAGCTGCAGTGCTCACACGTCGGCGCCAAGCGCTGCACGGCGCACTCGAACGAGTCAAAGGTGTGACTGCGGCCTGCTAGGGTGACCTCGAAGCAGCGCTCGTATTCATTGCCGCAGACCTCGCATTTTTTCATGGTTGCCTCCTAGCGCGAGCGCTGTGCAACCATTGCGCCCAGAGCTGAGTCAATTCCCGAGGCTCGCTCAGGGGAAGGTCAGCGTGGCGATGCGGATCGCCATGTCGCCCGCGAGATTGCCACGTTTTCTCGCTCTCGCGAGGATCAGGACTTGGTCACCGACGGTGACTAGCTGCTGATATGAATCGCTGCCGTCCGTGCCGGGCACTGAACTGGGACTGCGCCCCGTCGGGAGCCCGACCTCATGGTCGTGACCGTCTGCGAAAAAGCGCTGACGGATTTCGCCTGCAGAATACAGCCAGGCGGCGCCGATCCCACCTCGAGAGAGCAGCAGTGCTTGATCGATGCCTTCCTTTTGGCCGCCGCCGAGCACAATTTCGCCGGTGACTTGGGCTGTATTCAAAAACAGCAGGTAAGCGCCATAGGGAGCGGCGAGGCTCAGCGCGGCGCGCGTGTCCGACGCGACCAGTTGGCCCGAAAACCACAAGTCGTGACCGAGCGGCGTCGCGGGCGCCAACGGCTTCAAGTCAGCGCTCAACCGTAACAGGTTATCATGCCCGTCTTCCGAGCCGGCCCCCACCAACGCAAAGCCCGAAGGCGTAGCAACGAATAGCGGCGCATGCCCCTGCGTTCTGATCTGCGCCGACAATGTCAGCTCGACCGGGTCGCCGCTCGGCTCGAGTGCAGGGCTGAGCGCCTGCAACAAGAGTCGTGTGTCGCTGGCGGCGTACGCGAGCGCCCAGCCGCTCGGGCTGGCTGCGATGGTCGGATTCTTTCCAGCGAGGGCCAGGGTATCGGGCTGAACTTGGGCGTCTTCGCTGATCAGCGAGCAGCGCACTTCGAGGTCGGTTGTCCAGCACGCGGCATACTGTCTGCCGTCGCTTGCCAGCGTGACATCACTGCGTCCCCCGGGATCCTCTGTAAGTGCGATCAGCGAGCCCAGTCGCTCGCCGTTTGCGTCGAAGCGCTGCATGACCACGCGGGCTGGGGATGGCGCCGTATTCGTGGACTCGACGTAGGCCACTGCTCCATCCGCAATGCGGCTGGCCGCGGCGGGCACGCCCGCGAAGAGGTTCGTGTCGGGGGACTCGGCGATCACTTTCCAGGTGACGGAAGTCGGCCCGCCGCCATCCGTCGTTGGCGGGACAGCACCGGGAGCGCCAGCGCCGCTGCCCGCCGCAGCAGACGCGCCGCCCCCGGGCATGCCCGCGCTTTGCCCATCCGGGCTGGCTGAAGGCGCGCCCGCAGCTTCGTTCGCCATGGGCTCTGGCCCGTGCGCGCCCTGGGAACAAGCGCCGAGCCAGATGCTGAAAGCCATCAGCGCGCGAACCCCACCAGTAGCTGACATCGACCGAAGTTTGTCGCGCTTTCAGCGAGGAGTCCAATCGCTGGCCCCGCTCGATGAGCGACAATCGCCGACCGAGAATGTCCCGTTTGCGACATTCTCCATGATTTGTTTGCGGTTTGTTCGCGGCCTTCGCCGGCGGGTCAGTCCAGTCGTCGCGCATGTTTTCGCGCCAAACGGCCTTTCCCAGCGCGTCGTGCTGCCTTTCGCCGAGCTGGTGCGCAAATTGCAGCCCCCGGGGCGTCGGTCGAGAGAACTTCAGAAAGGCGACTGCGATGGCGTTCACTTCCGTGTGTCCCGCCAGTGCCGTGAGCGAAGGCGGCATGGGCATTTTTCACGTAGGCAAGAAGAGCGTGCTCTTGGTTTGGCCGAAGGGCGGCGTTCTCAAAGCCTATCGTGGGCGCTGCCCGCACGCCGACTTGCCCTTGAGCGGTGCGACCTTCGACGGCAAACGGGTCACTTGTGCCGAGCACGGCTGGGGCTTCGACTGCGTGAGCGGTAAATGCGTCACGCATGTGAGCGTCCGCAACGCGCTTCATCCCTATGAAGTGCGCGTGGAGGGTGAAGAAGTCTTGGTCGACGTTGGTCCGATCAAAGCCGCGCGTTCGCCAACGTGAGTGCGCGAACGCTCGGCGTTCACACTCTCGGTAGCGCTCTGCGCTGATGCTCCTGCAAAAAGCCGCACGCGCGTGCCGTGACGGCGGCCCCGAGCGCGGAGTGCGGATCGAGCGCCAGATCACTGATGGAAACCTTTTCGAGCTCGGCACGATATGCTCTCTCGGCGCGCAGCATCGCGACGTTGATGCCGCAGGGCGCTTTGTGAAAGTGGGCCGCGATGGGCGAAGGACCGCGCTTGCGAATTTCAGCACAGCGAAAGGCAGGCTCTGGCCCTTCGACGGCGAGCACGATATCGAGCAGGGTGATCTGCGTCGGCTTGCGCGCCAAACGATAGCCGCCCTTGGGGCCCGGCACGGAGAGCAGAAGGCCGGCGCCAGCAAGGGCTTGCAGATGCTTGAGCAAGTAGCTGGTGGAGACGCCGTGGTACTCCGCGAGCGCCGAAGCGGGGAGCACACTGTCCGCTGGCAACCCGGACAGGAGCAGCACGCTGTGGATCGTTTGTTCGACTCCTTCACTGAGTTTCATCGAGGGCCAAATGCGAGGCTAGCGTATCATTGCTGTTTGATGTCGACGATTCGAGCAGGGCACGCGCGTGGATGGTCATGTAGTCGATGTACACGCGCACGCGCACCGGTAGCTGGGCGCGGCTCAAATAACAGAGGTAGTGCCCGCGGTCGTCCGGCGCGTATCGTTCCAGGCAATTGAGCAATTGGCCGGTGCGCACCAAGTGGCTGACTTGATAGCCTGCCAATTGTGCGAGGCCCTGGCCATCGAGCACGGCGCGCAACACCAGGTCCGCGTCGTTGAAGCTGCTTTTCCCCTTGGGCGTAAGTCTCTTCGGCTTGCCGTCGATTTTGAACTCCCAGTCCGAGAGTCGCCCGGAGGCGAGGCGATAGTTGATGCAGCGGTGATCGAACAGATCTTCGACGCGCTGCGGGAGCCCGTGGGCCGCGGCATAGCTGGGCGACGCGCAGACCAGGAGCTGCATCGGAAAGAGTTGCTTGGCGATCACCTGGTTTCGTTCGGGCCGACCGTCACTGAAACGGATGTCCAAGTGATCGCAGCTGAAATCAGCGGGATTGTCGTCAAGTAGCAAGTCGATGTCGATGTCTGGATAGGTCGCTTGGAAGCCGCTGAGTAGTGGCGCGACGACTTTGCGTCCGAAGCCGACGCTGGAGCTGACGCGCAGACGCCCGCGCGGCGGCCCTTCGCGAAGCTCACGCACGCCGTCGAGCGCTTGGACGATGCGCTCCACGCCGGGGCGGCAGTTTTGGTAGAACAATTCACCCTCGCGCGTCAGCGACGTGCTGCGCGTGGTGCGAAAAAATAGCCGCGCGCCGAGCTGTTCTTCCAGCTTTTGCACGCTGCGGCTGATCGCGGAGCGACCGACGCCCAGACGGTCGCCGGCCCTGGCAAAGCTCCCTTCACTGACCACGGCGAGGAACGCAACGACCCCGGTGTAGCTGGCCGCGAAGCTCTGGGCCAGGACGTCGGCGCGTTCGCATGGGGCGGGTGACAGGGGGGCGGCGGGGAGCAAGGGGCCTTACCGATCTGTGCTCCTTATATCGTGGACAAATATTATCCGCAATACATCGCGCGCTGGGCGTGGCGCACGCCGAGCGGCGGCTGTCGGGCCGGCTAGCAGTGCGGCGATGAGGCAGCTTTGGCCGGACTATCCCGGCTGGGTCGCGCGCGCGTTACCGGGCGCCGCGTGCTGACCGGCGCGCTCGGCGTGGCGAATGGCAAGAGGGCCGCGCCGAGCTCGGCCGCCGACGCGAACCGTTGCGTCGGATCTGCCGCCAGGCAGCGCTCGACCACGCCGGCCAGCGGGCGCTCGATGTCCGGTCGCAAGGCGCCCAGATCCGGAACGCGGCCCGAGAGAATCGCCAGGTACGTTTCCGAAGCATAGGAGCGCTCGAACGGTGCATGACCGCTGAGCAGCGTGAACAGCGTGGCCCCGAGCGCCCAGATATCGGTTCGGGCATCGGCGCGCCGGTCCGCTTTGAGTTGTTCGGGCGCCACCACTGGCGCGGAGCCCAGGTCGATGGGTGCAGGCGCGAGCTCTTGCTCGCTGACTCGCTGCTCCGCGCTGCCGAAATCGAGAATCTTCACCAGTGGCGTGCCGTTGGGAGCCAGAGTCAGAAAAAGGTTCGCGGGCTTCACGTCGCAGTGAGTGATGCCCATCGCGTGCATGCTGGCGAGGCCCAGGCAGGCTTGCCTCACGTAGCTCACCGCGTCTGCGCTGGCCAGCGGGCCACGCGCTTCGAGCAGCGCGGCCAGATCGCAGCCTTCCAGGTATTCCATGACGATGAACGGCTCCCCGCCGGGCAGCCTGCCGATGTCCAGCACGCGCGTGACGTGTGCGTTTTGAATTCGTGCTGCTATTTGACCTTCGCGCACGAAGCGTTTGATGACGTCTGGGGTTCGAGGCCTGTCCGGGCGAAGGAACTTCAACGCCACACGAAGCCCGAGTCGCGAGTGGCGCGCCGTGGCGACGATACCGGAACGGCCGCAGCCGATCACACGTTCCAGCGCGTAGTTTTCCTCGATCAGCTGTTTGGCCCAGATCATGGGTCCTCCGGTCGGGTTGGGTGATTCGCGAGCGGGACGATTGCTGCCGAGCGCAAACTGACGCCGCTGGTCACGACAATCGTGGTCACGGCGCCTCTCGCTCCTACCTGGCTATACGCAGGTATTTCGCCGAAGTGACGCAGAAAAATGCGCTGTTTTTTGGGATGATGTTGCGTGCTCACGACACACTCACGACATCGAGGCGCACGGGCTGTCCTTTCATACTAGCTGTGGGTAGCGAGCGGATTCCGTCATGCCGTTCGTGCGACATTGCGGGGCCTCGTCTCGAACGCTGCGCTTGACGCTTCGAACGGCATCGACTTGAATTTGTTGGAGCGCGATTGAGCGAATGGATGCCGACCTGGTCATGCGTCGCTATGCCGGCGGCGACGATGCGGCCTTCGACGAACTCTACACGGCGCTCTCGCCACGGTTGTACTCGTTTTGCGTTCGCCTAGCGGGACGAAACGGGGACGCAGACGACTTATTTCAGGATGCGTTTCTCAAGCTGCATCGTTCTCGCGCCACGTACGTGAGCGGTTCGAGCGTGCTGCATTGGGCGTTTGCCATCGTTCGCTCGACCCACCTCGATCGCTTGCGCAGGCGCGCTCGGCGCCCAGAAAAGCTCGTCGCCTCGACCGACGAAGCTCTGGAGGCTAACCTGCACGCCACAGGCTCACCAGAGGCAGAGCTGCACGCTGAGACCCTGGCGCGAGTCGTCGAGCAAGAGCTGCAACGGATGTCGGAGCGAAATCGGAGTGCGTACATCCTGCTCAGGATCGAGGGGCTCAGCGTGGCCGAGGCCGCCGCCGTGCTCGGCGCCACCGAGGACGCGGTGAAACAACGAGCGTTCCGAGCCTACGAGGCACTGCGCGAGGCGCTCGCGCGGGTCGACTGCAAGCAGGGGACCCGTGTCTGACCCGCGTCCACCCCTCGATCCACTGGTCGATTCGGCTTTGCCGCCGCCGGAGGTCGCCGCGCGCCTTCGTGCTCGGGTCGTCGCAACGCCCGCGTTGCGAGCGACCATTCGTTGGCGTCTGGCCGTGGCGTGCATCGGCGTGCCCGTCGCGATCCTGTGCGGCTTACTGGGCAGCTGCGTCGCCTTTCCCGGGCGGCACCCGTTTCGCGTCGACATCTGGGCCATCCCGGGAGCCGACTTCGCCGAGCGCTTGTCGCTGCTCGTGCTGCTGGCGAGCCTGTCGACCGGGATTGCGCTCCTCCCTGGCCGTCGCAGTCTGGGCTCGAAGGTCGCGCTCTTGGCGATCGTGGCCGTGGCGGTTGCGCCGCTCTACACGCTCGTGACGCACGTGGCGCCGGTCGGTACTCCGCTCGGAGATGCCGCCGCGCGCTCACTTCACCCATTGGGGTTACCGTGCGCGTCCGTGGCCTTCGCGGTGGGCGCGATTGCGCTCAGCGCTTTCGGTCTGGCGCTGCGGCGCTCGGTGCCCGCAGCGCCCGTCAACCGCGCCGCGGCCCTGGGTGCGGCCGCGGGCGGTTGGGCCGGTGTGGCTCTCTTCCTGCAATGCCCGGCGAAGGACGAGCTGCATTTGCTCGTGGGTCACTCGTTGCCCGTGGCCGCCTTTGCCATACTGGGCGCGATCGCCCTGCCGCGCCTGCTGCGTCCGTAGCTCAGGTCAGGTTCGCTCGGTCCAGACCATAGGCCTTGTCGGCCGAGCCAGGCACGGTCCGGAAAGCAACGCTGGCACGATTCCAACCATTGATGCCCATGATCAGGAACGTGAGGTCGACCAGTTCTTTCTCCGAGAATTGGCTGCGGGCGTGGTCGTACAGCTCATCGGAGATGCCGTGTTCCGGCATTCGGGTCAAGGCCTCCGTCCAGGCCAATGCCGCGCGTTCGCGTGCCGAAAACAAGGGCGACTCACGCCAGATCGACACATGGTGCAGGCGCAACTCACGCTCGCCGTGAATTTTGGCTTCCTTGATGTGCATGTCCAAGCAGAATGCGCAGCCATTGAGTTGCGACGCGCGAATATCGATCAAATCGTAGATCTGCTGATCGATGCCGGCTTCTCGCAGCGCGTTGCTGAACTCGAGGAATTTCTTGAACAGGTTGGGTGATTGTTGGGCATAGGCGATGCGTTGGGTCATGGCTTGGGTATGGACGAAGCGCGCGCCCACGGGTAGTCGCTGCTCGGGACTCAGCGTGTTGCTCGTTGCGCACCAAAGCGCATTCGGCCGGCGGCCCAAAGCGGCGCCTGAGCGTTTTTAGCGCGCGATCGCGCGTTCCACGGCCTTGGCCAGGTCGGCCGCGCTGAACGGCTTGGCGATGAACGGAAATGCGCCGTGCTCGATGCCGCGGCGCAGAGTTTCGTCGTCGTTGTAGCCGGACATGACGAGCACGCGGGCCTGGGGGTAGAGCGACCTGATCCGCTCGATCACCGCCGCCCCTCCGCCGTCGGGTAACACGACGTCCGTGAGCAGCAGGTCGATCCCGTTCGGTTGAGCGCGCGCACAATCGAGCGCGGCGCTGGGCGTGGCTGCTTCGATCACCGAGTAGCCGAGCCGCTCGAGCGCCGTGTAGATGACGGCACGGACGCGCACGTCGTCGTCCACGACCAGCACGGTGCCGGAGCGCGGCTTGGGGATCACGCTTCTGGCTGGTTCCGGCGTCACCTCCAACGTGGTGGTCGAAAGCTTGACGATGAACGAAGCGCCCCCGCTCGCGAGGTTCTGCACCTCGATCGTGCCACCCATGCCTTCGACCAGCTGTTTGACCGTAGCGAGCCCGAGGCCAGTGCCCTTTCCGACCGGTTTGGTCGTGAAAAAGGGCTCGAAGACTCGCAAAATGTCGGCTTCGGGGATGCCCGGGCCCGTGTCACTGACTTCAATCACCGCGAGCTGCGTCGGCTGTTCGAGGGTCAAACGCAGCGTCAGGCGGCCGCCGTCGAGCATGGCGTCGCGCGCATTGCTGGCCAGGTTCAGCAGCACTTGCAGCAGCTGCGTCGGATCGGCGACCACGACGATCGGCTCGGCCGAGAGTTGCTGACTCAGCCCAATCTCACTGGGTATCATCCGGCGAATGGCTTGTATCGCACCGCGGATCGTGGCGCCCAGGTCGATTGGACGCGGCAGGCTCGTGTCGCGGCGCGCGAACACCATGAGTTGATGGGTGAGCTTCGCCGCGTAAGCCGCGGCTTCCAAAATACGATCGCGATCTTCAGCCACCGAGTCATCGAGCAACGACGCTTCACCCATCACGGCCGTGAGCGCGTTGTTCATGTCGTGCGCGATGCCGCCCGCCATTTGACCCACGAGCTCCATCTTCTGGGCATGCGTCAGCTGCGCTCGGGTTCGCTCCAGGGCCGTCAGCGCGGCTTCGCGCGCGCGCCCGTCTTCGACCAAGCGTTGGACGAGCGTTTCACGCTGCTGCAACGCGCGCATCAGCGCATCGATCAGCATTCTGCCCGCGATCGCGGCCGGCAAGACCACGGCCGCCATCGAGCCCGCCGCGTTGATCCATAGGGCATTCCCTTCGGGCATGACGACTGGTTTTGGGGAGAGCGCGAGGCTGAGCCCGGCGCTCACGGCGACCACACTCAACACGACCAGTTGTCGTGTACCGAGCACGAGTGAGGCGATGAACAGGCCGCCCGCTACGAGCAAAAATGCGGCCGGCGTGGGGCCATTGAGCCAGGCCAGGACGAGCCCGACGACGACCAACGCCCACGGGTAGACGGCCGACAGGATCAGGAGCCGTGCAGGCAGCAAGGTCGCGCTCAGGACCACGCCGGTTGCCAACGCGCCCACCACTTCACCGCCCCAATTGATGGGCTTGACGAGCAGCGCTGCGGCCATGGACAAGATGCCGATCGCGCAAGCCGCACGCATGATGCGCCGCAGGATGTGCTCGCGCAGGAGATCGATTTCTGCGTTGGCAAACGCGCCGCTCGGCCCGCCGACGGCGGGCGTGCGCACGAGGTCCCCCGGGGCGGGGGAGCCGGAACGTTCCGCCATGCATCGAGCATAGCCTATCGAACGAGACCGTAAAACTGAGAGTTTGCTCGCCGTGAATCTGGATGATCCCGGCGATTGTCAGTTATTTTTTTTTGATGCAGCACTCGACAGTGGCAAGATTTGGAGTTGGCGGAGCGGTCCGAACCGGGCAGCGGCTCAGCCTTTGGCGGCGCTCAGCGCTCTGCGATATTGATTGCCCACGAGCGCAGTGCTGAAGCGCCGTGGGAGGAAGCCGAAGAGCGCGCTGGCGATGCGATTGCCCGCTCCCGGCGCGTACAGATATTTCCGTCGCTGGAGCGCGGCGATGCCCTGACGGGCTGCGAGGTCGGTCGGCATCAGCCACCTCCGCAGCGGCGTGAAGCTTTCGCCGGCGGTCATCTCACTGACCACGCCGCCCGGCGTGTACGTGGTGATCGAGACCGGGCGACCTTCGTATTCGTGGAACAACCCGCAGCCGAAGTGAACGAGAAAGGCTTTGGTCGCCGAGTATGCGGTCTGAAATGGCACAGGGAAGATGCCGGCCATGCTCGACACCAAAAGCAAGCCGCCGCTCGTTCGTTCGAGCAGCGGCAAGAGTGCATTGGTCATGCGCACGACACTCGTAACATTCGTATCCAACATCTGACGGAATGCGTCCCAATCGAGCTCGCTGTGCGGGCCGAAGTGGGTGACGCCCGCATTCAAGATCGCTCCGTAGAGCGGGTAGCGCGCCGCCTCTGCCAGCACCCGATCGGTATCTTCGAGTCGTGAGAGGTCGGCGCGCAGCGTGAGCACGGAGGCCGAGCAGAGCTGGGCGAGCTCTGCTTTCAGTGAGTCGAGCCGATCTTGTCGGCGAGCCACCAGCAGCAGATTGGCGCCATGCTCGGTCGCCAGAATTCTCGCCATTTCACGGCCGAGACCAGCTGACGCGCCCGTCAGGAGCAGCCAGCGCCCCCGAAAGTCCATTGCTTTCATCAGAGCCGAGTAGCGCAGCGCTCGTGTGCCCGCAAACGGCAGCGCGGCTTGCCCCAGGCCGGAAGCCGCGGCTGGTTTGCGTTATGCGCGCGGCGCTGGGATAGTTGCGACGCAGCTCAATTTTGGAAGGTAGACCCGATGAATCCCTACAATCCGTACGCACAACCGCTCGCTGGGGCACAAGCTCGCCCCGACACCAACGCGTTCTTTCGCAAGGTGTATGGCTACATGGCTGGTGGGTTGTTCGCCACCGGCGTGACCGCGCTGGTGGTGGCTTCGAGCGAGGTGCTCGTGAATGCGATCTTGGCCAACCGGATTGTGTTCTTCGGTTTGCTGATCGCCGAGCTGATCATGGTGTTGGCCTTTTCCAAGGTCGTCCAAAGCCTCAGCACGCCGGCGGCCGCGGCGTTCTTCTTCGCGTATGCAGTCCTCAATGGACTCACCATGTCGATCATCTTCATGATCTACACGGCGTCCTCGATCGCCAGCACCTTCTTCGTCACGGGCGGCACGTTCGCCGCGCTCAGCGCTTACGGCTATGCGACCAAGCGCGATCTGACTGGGGTCGGCAGCTTTGCCATGATGGGGCTGATCGGGCTGATTATTGCCTCGATCGTGAACATCTTCTTGAACAGCCCCATGATTTATTGGCTGACCACCTTCGTGGGCGTGATCGTGTTCGTTGGCCTCACCGCGTATGACACGCAGAAGCTGAAGCAATTCGCGCTGGTCAGCGGTCGGGAGGAGCAGAGCAAGGTGGCGCTGCAGGGCGCGTTGATGCTGTACCTCGACTTCATCAACCTCTTCTTGTACTTGCTCCGCCTGTTCGGGCGTCGTCGCTGAAGGCCGGTTCTGGTCACGAGCGCGCGCGGCCGATGGACTTGCGAGTTCGAAAGCCGCGCGGAACTCGCTGGCGTCCGAGTGAGGTCTGTTTCAGCTCGCTCGCCGCCGACGCCGGGTGACCGCCGCAAAGGCTGCCAGTGCCAGGCCGAGGAGTACGCCGCGCGGCGCTCGATCACCGCGCGTGCTCACGCTGCAGCCGCCCGGATCGCGCACGAAGGGACCGGCGCTCGCGCCACCGGGTGCCGTGCCCACGGTCGCGGAGCCGCCACTGCCCGAGGGAGCAGCGCCACCGACGCCGGGGCTGCCCGCGCTGAGGCTGGGCGAGCCAGCGGCTCCCAGTGTTCCACCGCTGCCCGCTGTCGTCCCCGCGCTCGGGCTCGCGCTGCCCGCCGAACCGGGTGCTCCGGCCGTACTGGCGGAAATGCCAGCGGTGCCGCCACTGCCAACCGCTTTCCCGCCACTGCCGCCAGCCCCGCCGCTGCCGGTCGCGCCACCGCTGCCGGTGCCACCACCGCCCGTCGGCGTATCGACGTCCAGTCCGAAGAAGCGCACGACCTCCCCCCACAAGCCACGCCCAGAAAGATCGTGCGGCGCGTTCTGCGCGACGTTGGTCTCCATCACCAGCGTTCCTGCGGCGTTCTTGTAACTGATGCGGTCCCAGGTGTCTTGGGACCCCTTCCAGCTACTCTTGGTCGAGTCCGCGTCGCTCACGCCGAGCACGTTGGTCCACTGTAGGACCTCAGCGGGGAAGTTTTGTGAGTAGGTGAGCGTGGTGTCGCCCGTGCCGTGCCAAAGCTGAACCCGCGGGCGAGTGCCGCTGAAGCCGGGGTCCGCGTTACGCACGATGTCGCCCCATTGTGCGGCAGTCTTGGACGGCGTGCTCCAGCCATAAGCATTACCGCCCGTCCAGGCGCCAGCGGGAACGCCGGCCAGCACGGACCCGCCGGCAAACACATCCGGGTAGGCGGCAATCAACGCTTGGGTCATGCACGCGCCGGAGGAGGCACCGGCCGCAAAGACTCTTTTCGCATCAGCGTGGTTGGTGGAGACCTCGTAGGCGACCATCTTCGCGATCGAATCGCGTTCGCCACTGCGGGTGGGACTCGCGTCGAAGCAATTGCCACCGGCCTGCGGCGCAATGATGATGAAGCCGTACTTGTCCGCTTCACTCTGGAGCCACGAGTGCGCATTGCCGGAATTGCCACCGCAGTAGTGCAGGGCGACCACGACGCCCGGCGACGCATCGACGTTCGTCGGGATGTACTGGTCCATGCCCATGCTTCCGCCCCATTTGACCCCGTTCTGCCAAGCGGCCAGGGCCGGAGTCGACGAGGCCAGCACGACGCCCAGCGCACCGATCTGTAAAAAACCAGGAACACTGCAGCGACGCTGGTAAGTCATGTTCATTAATTCCCGCACCGTCCGTACCAGATTGAAAGTAGCTGAGCAATCGTGGCGGAAGGCAATTCTTGCGGGAATTAGCAATGAACACGCGCTCGCACCCGCGCACGGAAACGAGCGACGGAATCTTCTCGTCATGCGCGATCGTCGCGCCTGTGCGTGACACGCAGAGTCGCTTCGGCGCGCTCCGAGTAGGATTAGAGACCGAGGCGAAGCTGCTCGGGGACCGCGTGTGCGACTGCCGTAGTGGGCCCGGCGCCATTGGCGTTGGCGCTGTTGCTCGGGGCGGTCGCGCTCGAGCTGTTGCTGGCGAGTGTTTCGTCGTCGCCGCGCTTCAGCTGTTCGATTTCACCATCACGCCGACGCTTGTGCACGAACAGCGGCGGGGGTGAAGCTTCCTTCTTGGCTGCGGCTTCGTCCAACAGACCACCGCGCTTGCGACCGCGTCCGGATTTCTTCTCCGGCTTCTCGGTGCTGTCCGAGATCATTCGCTGTTCGAGGCGCAGGGCCCGTTCTGCGGCCTTTTGTTCTTCGCGGGCGCGGCGCTTTTCGGCCATGCGCTCGATGCGCTCCAGAGCCAGTTGGTTCTTGCGCGCTTTTTCCTCGAGACGCTGAGCCTTTTCGTCCTGGCGTGCCTTCTTGGCCAAGAGCTTTTCGTTCTTGGCTTGCCACTCTGCCACGGCGCGTTCGACTCGCTCGCGAGCAATCTCTTGCGCAATCAGGATGAGGTCGTCGGAAAACGAATCGATTATGCTTCGGATATCACGCTTGGCCGAGGCCATGCTTGCCCTCTCTCACGGGAATGCGAAACTCGTCAAGTCGAGTTGTGCCGTGCTTGGCAAATGGGTGAGGCCGATACCGAGCGCGAAAACCCGGGAAAACTCCGGGTATCGCTTTCGGCTCGAACGCTCTCGTTTGGGTCGTGCTAAGTTAGCACACTCTCTACGATGCCGGTTGAACTCGAGGCAGTGAACGAGCGCGTTCGCAGCGCCAGAGCGCGCATCGGCACGATCCTCAAGAAAAAGTGGCATCTCGATCAACTCTTGGGTGTAGGGGGTATGGCGGCGGTGTACGCCGCCACACATCGCAACAAGAAGCGTGTCGCGATCAAAATGCTGCACGCGGAATTGTCGCAGGACGAAGCGATTCGCAAGCGCTTCCTCCGGGAAGGATATATTGCGAATTCCGTCGCGCAACGCGGCGCGGTCGCGGTCGACTACGACGACGTTACAGAAGACGGTCTCGCATTCCTAGTCATGGAATTGCTGGATGGCGAGACCATTGAGCATCGCTGGCGCAGAAAAGATCGGTCCTTGTCTCCGCACGAGGCACTCTCGCTGGTCGATCAGCTGCTCGACACGCTCACTGCTGCGCACAGGCAGGGCATCGTTCACCGGGATCTGAAGCCGGAAAACATGTTCTTGACCCGCGATGGGACGGTCAAAGTGCTCGACTTTGGTATCGCCCGCGTGCGCGAACTGAGCACACCGCAGACGACGCTAGCGGGTAGCGCCATCGGAACCCCTGCGTTCATGGCCCCCGAGCAAGCGCGAGGCCGCTGGCAAGACGTGGACGGTCGCACCGACTTGTGGGCGGTAGGCGCGACACTCTACACATTAATCACCGGAAAATTCGTGCATGCCGGTGAGAACGCACAAGAAACACTGGCCCTAGCCGCGACCCGCCCCGCGCGTTCGATCGCTGAGCGACGCCCGGATCTGCACCCAGCCTTGATCGCCTTCATCGACCAGGCGCTCGCCTACGACCAGGCCGCGCGCTTTCCGGACGCTGCGACTATGCAACACGCGTTGCGCCTCACCTATGCCCTGATGGAAGGGAACCAAACAAACCACTTACCGCACTTCGCTATTCCAGATCTGCAATCCATGCCCTCGGCGCGCGCCATAACTGTGCGGAATCTCAAACCTCCCGTCCGACTCACGATGTCCGGGCAGCCGACCGTGAAGCCGAGTCTGACGCCGAGTGTCGCGCGCACGGAGGATGAACCCACATCCAAGCTGAAGAGCTCCTTGGCCGCACTTGGCCGGGATCGGCGCCGGCTGTGGCTGCTGGTGACCGCGCTTGCCGCGTTCGGACTGGTCGCCATTGTCTGGCTCAGGTCACGGGCGGAGGAAACCTTGCCCGCGATCCCCGCGGGGGCTGGGAGCAGCGCGGCGGGCGCGCGCGAGCCCGACACACAAGCGCGGCAGCCGGTGCTGGCTCCCACCGCCGCACCCACGGCCGCGCCCACACCGCCTCCCGAGCCGAAGGCAGTGCGTGTCGATGACCTGCCGCAAGAGCCAGTCCGCGGCACTCGCCGCCGTTAGGGACGCCTGCGGCTCACCGTTCCAAAACAGAGCACCCGGACTCGGCCAAGCTCTCGCTCGTGTCTCGCCCTCGGTGCTTCAGCTCAAGCAGCGCGTCGCAAACCAGAACAGGCCCGAGCCGACCACCGCCGCCGACGCGGCTCGCAAGAACTGCGCGCTGAAGCGCGGGGAACGGCGCAGCAAAATCAGGAACGGGACGAGCCCGGCCAAGAGCGCCAGTTGCCCGAGCTCGACTCCGACATTGAACAGAAGCAGCGTGCTGACGAGCTCCGACGCGGGGAACGAAGCGTCGGTCAGCGCGCCAGCGAAGCCGAAGCCGTGAGCGAGGCCGAAGACGAAGGCCAGTCGCCAACGCTTGCTGGCATCGACGCCCAGCAAGTTCTCGACGCCGACGTAGGCCACCGAAAGCGCAATGCCTGCTTCCACCAGCGACACGGGCGGCGCGCAGATCCTCAGCACGACCAAGCCGAGCGTCAGTGAGTGCGCCACGGTGAAGGCGCTGATCACCCGGAGCAAGGCTGAAATGCGCTGTGCCGACAGCACGAGCGCGAGCAGGAACGCGACGTGATCGGCCCCGGACAGGATGTGCTCGAAGCCGAGCCACACGAAGCTGCCAACGCCGTGGGCGGCGCGCGCAGTGGGCTCGGCACGCGGTGCGGAGCTGGGTGGCAGCGAAAAGCGGCGTTGCTCGCCGAAATAGATTGCGTCGCTCTGCTCGGAACCGCTGCCGCTGCAGTGGGCAGCGTGACGGTGCCCGGTCGCCAGGCGATCGAGCAGCGTGAGCGACACGTCCACCCCGAGCATGGGGTCCGGGCACTCGAAATGCGCGTGGAGCTCGAGGCCGCCGTCGCCCGACGTCGTGGCGTGGGTCGGGCCCGGGGGGCACGCACGCTGCCCTTGTGTCACGTCGAGTCCAGCGAGCGCGCTCCGCGCAGCGAGCTCGAGGTTTGCAGCGAGCTCGGCCGTCGTGAGCGTCCCGTTCTGGTCGCGATCGAGCTCCGGGAGCAGCAGCGCCGCGTCGCTCGGCGCGAAGCCGAGCAGAACGTCGATGCCCGTTGCGGTGCGCCGATAATCACCGCGCGAAAGGCCGCTAGGATGAGCCAGGACGAGGCTCGTGCACAAGAGCAGGCATACGCCGAGTGCGAGCGCGACGCCGCAGCGGGCGCGCGGCGCGCGCATCAGCCCGCTCCGGCGTGCAAGAGCTTGCGGGCCTCGGCCACGTCTTCCACATCGAAGTGCGGATTCAGGGTCAGTGCGGTTTCGAGCAGGCGGCGGCCTCGTGCAGTATCGCCCAGGGCGAGCCGGATCGCGCCCTCGTGAAAGAGCAGGCGTGGGTCGGGCGTCGACCAGCGGCGCGCGCGAACCATGGCTGCTTTCGCTTCCTCGAAGCGGCGATTTCGATAGAGCGCCCAAGCGAGCGTGTCGTCGGTGTAGATATCGCCGCGGGTCTCGCGTTCCCGGCGGGCCAGCGTGAGCGCTCGCTCGAGCTCGATGCCGCGAGCGGCCAGCATCAGGGCCAGCGTTCGTGGATCGGAGCGTTGGCCCTCGCGTTCAGCGTCGGCATAGGCTCGGGCAGCGCCCGGTGCGTCCCCGGCGGCGCTGCGCGCTTTGCCGAGCAACCACGCCGTTTCGACCAGCGGGCTCGCTCGGTGCGCCTGCTCGAGCAGGCGAGCGGCGCGCGCAGCGTCGTGCTCCGCCAGCGCGACGCGCGCGCGACCCACGAGCGCGGGCGGATAGTCCACGCTCACCTCGAGCGCTCGCTGAAAGCCGGCATCGGCGCCGGCAATGTCGCCCTGATTCCAGAACAGAAGCGCAGCTTGCACCAGCATCCAGGCGCGTGGCTCGGGCGCGCGGGGATCGTTGCCGGCGTCGATGGCCAAGCGCGCGAGCTCCCGCGCTTCAGCGACGTTCCCGCGCAGCCAGCGCAGGTAGGAGACGCGGCTGTAGGCCGGCAAGTTCGGCTTCAGGTCCAGCATCTTTTCAGCGGCGCGCTCGGCGGCTTCGAGTTCGCCGAGCTCGAGCAGCGCGTCGCTCGCGCTGCCCCAAGCCGGAGCGGACTCGGGATTCTTGGCGAGTTGTTTTTCGGCGAGCTCGCGGGCTTCGCGAAAGCGGTGGTCGTTGAGCAGGACCAGCGTTCGCAGGTCGAGCGCCAATGCATCGTCCGGTGAGACGTCGAGGGCCAGCGCCACGCAGGCATCGGCGTTCGAGTAGTAGCCGGGATCGTTCGACTCACGCGCCTTCTGAACCCAGGTTCGGCCGAGCTCGATCCAGGAGGCAGAGCGTCGCGGCGCCGCTTGCGCGAGCGCGCCGAGCCCCTGAAGCTTGCGATCGGTGAGTGTGTTTTCGCGCGTTGGCTGCAGCGCCAACTGCCGGGCCTGGCCGAGCGGTGCCGCCTGCTCGCTCGCGGCCTGCGCTGGGGCTGAAGCTCTCGCTGGCTTGGGCGCGGACTCCTGGCGACAAGCGCAGAGCGCGAGGCCGAGTAGCCAGGCCCGGAAATGTCCCGCTGATTTCATCTCCGCTCGTCTCTACGAGTGAGCTCGACGCTTGGATTTGCCGCGCGAAAAGAAATGAAAAATCAGTGCCGCCGCTCCCTTGGCAAATCCCTGCGGCCGCCTTGCCGCGTAGGGCTTGTCGGAGGTTCTCATGACAATGAGTCGATGCCGTAGCAATGGGCAGGGGCCGCGGGATTTCGCGCTGGCCCTCGGCCTGACCACACTCGTATTTTCGCTCGGCTGTAGCGAGACCAAGACCGATGAGGGCGAAAGTCCAGGGCCATTCAAGTCGCTCGAAGCGGTGGCCAATGCTCCGCGGGCGTTTTCAGCGCCGCGCGCGGGGGTGCCGCTCGCTGACGGAAGCGTCGCTTTCATCGCCACTCTCGAAGGCCAGCCCAGCGACGAGCTCAGCGAGTCCGGCAAGCGCAGCGCCGTGCTGTTGCAGCCGCCGGGTAAGGCCGACATCCGCACGCTCTACAGTGGCGATCTGCTGGTGAACCCGCTCGACATCGCTCTGTCGGTCGACGAAAGCACGCTGTACATCGCCGATCCCGCCGCAGGCGAGGACGGGCTCGGCGCGCTGCTCAGCTTGGACATGAGTGGCGGGGAACCGAGTGTCGTGCTCGCGGGGTCCCGGCCGCGGGCGGTCACTGTCTCCGACCAGGGCGAGACCTATTTCTCGGGCAGCAGCGACGACAATCACGAGCCCGGCGTATTCCTGCTGAGCGGCAGCAGCGCCACGGCCGTGTTCACGGGGCCGCCGCTGGTCGACCCATCGGGCATTGCCGTGCGAAAAGACGGCACGCTGCTGGTCGCGGACACGCGCTCGTTCGACGGCGACCCGGAGCTCGGGAACGAGGCCGGGATCGTCCGCATCAGCGGCGGCCAAGCCAGCATCTGGGCTTCGGGCTTTGCCACGGGCTACCCCGCGGGCATCGCGCTCACACTCGACGAAAAGACGCTGATCATTTCCGGCGAAGGCCCGGGCCGCAGCGACACTGTCTATCTCGTCGACACGGACACTCCGACGCTGCCGCCCGGCGTCGTGACCGCGAGCTTCTCCGCCTACCAGGATTCTTCGGCGGGTCTGAAGCGCGCGCACGGCAGCAACACCTTCATCTGGGCCTCGCTCGCCGCCGAGGGTGGCACCGTCTATCGCATCGTCGCGAACTGAGGCGAACTGAGCAAGTCACTCAATCTTTCCAATTGAATCCGAGGAAATCATGAAATTTCGAGCCATTTTTGTGTGTTCTTCGAGCCTTTTCGGCGCGCTCTTGGTGAGCGCCGTCGCGTCCGCTTCCAGCCATCGCGAAGCGCCGGCAATTTCGAGCGATCCAGCCGCCGACAACACCGATCTGTACGCCTGGACCTGCGATGAAGGCGGAACGCCTTCGCTCTGTATCGCTGCGAACTACATCCCCCTGGAGCTCCCCGAGGGCGGACCGAACTACCACAAGTTTTCCGACGACGTGCTCTACCAAATTCACATCACTCACAACGACAAGAAAGGGGTGCCGTCGCTCGCCGACTACATGACCTTCGACATCCGATTTCACACCAAGCCGCGCAAGCTGGTGGCCGTGGACGACAAGAAAGCGGGCCCGGGCGGCGGCAAGGAGTTTTTCGCGCAGCTCGCAGGCGAGTTCTCACAGACGGCGGACGTGAGCATGCGGCGCGGTGACAGCGACAAGGCACAGTCGCTGTTCAAGAACGCGGCGGTCGCGCCACCCAACATCGGGCAGCGCACCGCGACCTTCGCTTACGGCAATCCGAGCTACGAAGACTATGCGAAGACTTTCGTCGCCGATGGCGACGGCGGCTATCGCTTCTTCGCCGGGCCCCGCGATGACGCTTTTTACGTGAATTTGGCGCAGATCTTCGATCTCGGCGCGTTCGTCGGGCTCAATACGCTGAACGGTCAGCCCTTCAGATCGCGCGTCTACGACGTCAATCCGAAGGCCAACGGCAGCTTCGCCAACACCGACCCGAGCAAGGCGCCGGACGGCGTTTCGGGCTTCAATGTCCACTCGATAGTGCTATCCGTTCCGCTGGCCGAGCTCGCGCCCAAGGGTCGCGAGAAGGCGTTCAACAACGCGCTCGCCGCCGGAGCGCCGTCGAACACGACGCTGTTCGGGGTCTGGGCATCGGCAAGTCGTCGCACGTTCCGCGTGCAGTGCCCACCGTCTTTCGTGGGTTCCGACGCTTGTCCCTCCGGCTACGAAGAAGGCGGCCCTTGGCGCCAGGTGTCACGCCTCGGGTTGCCGCTGATCAACGAGGCGGTCATCGGCATTCAAGACAAGGACAAGTTCAATCGCACGCACCCGGCGAACGACGTCGGCAACTTTGGCGCATACTTTCTGAATCCGATCCTGGTGCGCGACGTCGAAGCCATCGGCGGCTACGCCCAGCTCGGCGTCGATCAGGTACCGGATACGCTGAAGTACGGCCGCGTCGATATCTTGCAGGTCATCAACCTGAACGATATCCCCAGCGCCGGCGCGCACAGCGTGCCGATCGAGAATGGCCGGACTGGAGATGTGCTGCGCGTGGACGTTGCACTGCCGTCGTCCTTTCCGAATGGGCGACCCCTGAGCGGCCCAGCCGTGGCGTCGGGCAAAGAAGAGGACGTGACCGACACCGAGCTGTCGCTGATCCTGACGCAGCTGAAGACCCCGGTGACGGATTACGTGGGCGGGCCGGGCGACGGCCGCAAGCTGCTCGCGTACTTCCCATACCTCGGCACGCCGTTCGCGGGCGACGCCGAGGGCAAGGGGAGTCCGGCGGCATTCTGAGCGGGCGAGAGCGGCGCGCAAGCTGCAGCCCGCGGGGTCGAGACCGCGGGCTGCGGCTTTTCCGCTCTGCTCGAGCGACGTGTGCGGCGGCGTTCCGTCAGCGCGTGACGTCGCGCGGTCGCAGGGGCAGCGAGAGCCGGGGTGCAGTTGCCGACGCTCGGGCGTCGAACACTGCGGTGCATTGCATTCCGCAACGCCGCGCGCCGTCGTTGCTCGGCACGCAGCCGCCCAGCTCGCAATCGAAGTCGCGCGCACACGGCTCGCCTGGCTTGGCGAGCGGAGCACTGGCCTCCGCCGAAGCTCGCGCGACACACTTGCCGGCGCTGCAGCGCTGCCCCGATGCGCAATTGACGCTGGCCCGACAAACCGAGCCGAGCGCCGGCAGCGGCTCGCACTTGTGGCTCGTGAGCGCGCAAAAGTCCCGGCAAGGCGGGTGAGCGAGCTCGACCCCGCGGCTCACCGTGTACGCGGCCAGCGCGTCGGTCGCCACGCCACAGCCCGAGCCGAGTTCGGCGGGCGGCTCACACACGCCGGCATTGTTCTGACCTGCCGCCGCACAATGCAATGGGGCGCGACATTCGAGCGTGGAGCGACAGGCTTCGCCCGCGCCCCGCCGAGCCACGATCGCTCGCTGGCAGACTTCGGGCCCTTGCGGGTTTCCGGGAGTGACCCACGAGCAACCAGCGAGGGCGCTGTGCATTGCCTGCTCGCACTCGCTCAGCGCTCTCGGGTCGAGCGAGATCGCGCCTGACTTCAACGCGGCCAGCGTGACGCGCTGGCACTCGTCGAACAGTGGCGCTTCGATGGGCCGACCGCAGCAGGCACTCTTTCGCTCGGCGGCCAGGCGATGGAGGGCCGCGCACAAGCGTCCGACCAACGGCGCCGGCTCACCGGGGTTCGCGGAGGTCGGGCCGATCGCTTCCGCGCTGCTCGGGCTCAGCTGCGCTGGCTGCCGCTGCGGTGCGGTTCGACGGCAACCGGGACCGGCAATGAGCCCGAGCGAAATGAGCCAGAAACAGCTGAAATTGCGGGGTGGGTTCATGGGCAAATCCAAAATCGCTGCTCGATCGTACGAAGCCGTGGACCCTCTCTCTACGATGCAGACCGAGACTCGGATCTCGGGGGGGCCGGCGCCGACCACTTTTCGATCCGATGTGGGAGCCCGCGCGTAGACAGAAAGATGGCGCTGGTCGCTGCCCGTACTCGCGCATTCGGTTCCGATCCGGAGCTCCTGGCGGGGATGGCCCGCGGCGATCGCGCTGCATTGGCGGAGCTCTACGAGCGCCATGCCCCGGGGCTGTGCGCGCTAGCGCGGCAGATCCTCGGCCAACGAGCGGAGGCCGAAGATATCCTGCACGACGTGTTCCTGGAGGTGTGGCGCCACGCCGCGGACTACAGCGAGGCGCGCGGCAGCGTCTGGGCTTGGCTCGCAGTGCGCACGCGTAGCCGCGCGCTCGATCGCCGCCGTTCGGCGCCGCTCAAGCGCCGAGTCGAGCTCGAGGCGCTCGAAGCGAGCCTGTGCGACGCGCGTCAGGGGCCGGCGTCGGACGGCGTGCGTGTACGCGAGGCGCTCCGTCGGATGTCGGAGCCGGAGCGCCAGGTGCTGCTGCTCGGATACTTCGAGGGCCTGACCAGTGCCGAGATCGCCGCACGTTTTCAAATTCCAGTCGGCACAGTCAAGTCGCGAACGCGCAGCGCGCTCGCCAAGCTACGCAGCTGGTTCGCGCTGCAAAAGGCTGGTGTGTGATGCGAGACCAAGCGGACATCCCGGAGTTTTTGCTCGAAGCGCTGGGCAAGGAGGCTTGCAACGAGGACGCCGCCATGGTCGCCGCGCTGGCGATCGCAGAGCTGCCGCTGCTGCTCTCGCCGCAAATCGCCGCGCTCGGTCGCGAGCGCCTGCTCGGTGCCGTTCACCCGCTGCCGCTCCGCTACGCGCCGTTCTACGATCGCCTGGCTGCGCTGTGGAACTTGCCGGTCGCCGCGGTCGAGGCCGTGCTGCTTCGAGCCAACGAGCCGAGCAGCTGGCGCAAGCCGGGATTGCCGGGACTGACGTTGATCGACGTCGAGCCCGGGCCGGCGCTGCGCGGCGCGCGCGTCACGCTGGTCCGGTTCGCGCGCGGAATGCGTTTCCCCGCGCATTCTCACCCGGGTCCCGAAACGCTGCTCGTGCTCGAGGGCAGCTACTGCGATAGCGGCGGGCGTCACGTGGGTCCGGGCGAGCTGCACGAAATGGCGCCCGGCACCCAGCACTCGTTCCGCGTCGGCCGCGGCGAGCCGTGCGTCGCGGCTTCCGTGCAGTTTGGCCTGGAATTCACGGGGATTTGGATGCGGCTATTGACCAAGTTGTTCGGCTAGTCGCGCTCGGTAACCATTCCGCATGGGCGCGCGCCCGCCGAGCACGCCGAGCACGCCGAGCACGTCGAGCACGCTCGTGAAGTGCGTAACATTCAGGCGAATTGCCTCGACGAGGGCCTTCGCCGTCGCCGAGGGTTCAACCAGGAGGGTTTGGCGCTGCGCGAGCAGCCGAAAGGACAATCGAGGTTGAAGCCGTCAGATTCCCGACGGATACTGCGTGATTAGCGAATGCCGAACACCGCCAAGCCATTGTCGCTGGAGTGGCTGCTGAACATCCGCTACAATCATTTCTACTTTCACGAGCTGCTCCGCAGTTATCAACGGGGCGAAGTCACTCCGTTCATCGGCGCCGGGCTCTCCGTGCCTTACGGACTGCCATCCTGGTCGACGTTCCTGCTCGCGCTGGCTGAAGGTCCGCATGCGCGGGACCAGGTACAAGTTCACATCCAAAAGGGTGAGTTCGAGGAGGCGGCACAGTTATTGGCCGAAAGCTTGTCACTCGAGAGGCTCGAAGAGCAGATTCGGGTTCGGTTCAGCGAGCAGATCGGGATGGAACCGACGTCCAGCGCGATGGCTCTGATTCCGAAGCTGTTTCCTGGCGCGGTCGTGACCACCAACTTCGATCGCGTGCTCGAACGAGCGTACAGCAAGCCCCCGCGGACCATCCCGGGGGCCCTGGCGGACGCAGCGGTCGAAGCGCTGAAGGACGGCAGCCAAGCGATCATCAAACTGCACGGTGACGCTTCGCACCGACAGCACCGTGTCCTGACGCTCGAGGAGTACGATGCCCACTATGGCGCTGAGTTCGAGCACGCGATTCGGCAGTCCCTGCCCTCGCTGTTGAACTACCTGTTCAACGCGCGCACTGTGCTCTTTCTCGGCGCAAGCCTCGGCCCCGATCGCACGATCCGGCTCCTGCGCCAGCTCAGGCCGACGCCGCAGCACTTTGCGTTCCTGGCGCTCCCGGATGACCCCGAGGAAGCGAGCCAGCGCGACCGCTTTTTGTGTGAGTGTCGCATTCGACCGATCTGGTTTCCGTCGGGCCGGTACGACGCGATCCCGGTCTTCCTGAAAGAGCTGGACTCGTCGCAGGGCACACGTGGCAAAGGTGACGCGAGCAGTATCACCAAGACCAACGCTCTCGACGGTGCCACACCGCCGCGACCGAGCACTTGGTGGATTGCCAGCATCGGCTGGCTTTCTTTGCGGCGTTCTGCCGACTTCGTCAAGGCCTTCCAGGCAAGCTTGCCCGCTCGGCTCCAGGCGAATCTCGGGCTGCAGATCGCTCTCGATCGAGGCGATCGTGAGTTCGCGATTGGAGACGAGCGGGGTTGGGAGCGGACGGCTCGGGCCACCAGTAACGAAAAAGAAGCCGCGACTCGCATCGTGGTCGGCGGAGCCGGCATCGGCAAGTCGCGGTTCGTCGCTCAATGGCTGGAGGCTGATTCGGCCGGCGTATCGCTCACCCTATTTTGTCGCGCGGACGTGTTGTGGAGCGCGACGCGCGATCCAGACGTCCTGTGGGACGTGCTCTATCGACAAGTCACCGAGAGTGTCGGTGGCGAAACGCTGTCGAGACTGGCGTTCGGCTTCCTGATGCGCCGCAAGCGCTGGCAACTGGTGGTGGAAGACACGCACCACGTGGCAACGTTGCGCGCCATGACGACCGCGCTGCACGAGCAGTTGCGTCGCGCGTTCGGCAAGCGGGCACGCTACCGTCTTTACCTCACCTCGCGCGAGCGGCTTTCGCTGCAGGACAAGCTGTTTTTGAGCGGCGCGTCCGTCATTGAGTTGACCGCGCTCACGCAACTCGAGGCTCAGGAGTTTTTCCAAAGCCTGTGCCAGAAGAACGGCGCTCCGCACGGAGTCGCCGTGATCGGCAAGGCGTTGGAACAGGCGTTTACAGCCGAAAGCAGTCGCACGCCGTTGTTCGTGGTGATCTGCGCTTGGCTTGCGACCGTGAGCGCCGTCACCCCCGAAGACGTCTCGAAGATCCTGGCCATGAAGTCGGCAGAGCTGTTCCGAAAACTGCACTGGGAGCTCTGGCGTCGGGCCCGCAGTCTGTCGGGGTGGTCGTTCGAGGGCCTGCTGCAAGCCCAAGGCGCGCTCGCAAAGCGGCACTGGCCAAACTGGGCGGGGATCGAAGTGTCCGCCGCCGATGCAGCGCTGCAGCAGCACTCCGAGCCCGGCGCGCCTCCGCTCTCGAGTGCGGAGCTCACTCGCGACGGATTTCTGGTGCGGAGCCCGGGCGCACTCGGCCCAGAAACGATCTCGTTCCCACATCAATCGATCGCGGATTTTCTGCTAGTCTCGGAGCTGCTGCGAACCCGGGACCTCAGCCCGCTTCGCGCGCACGCGGGCAGTCAACGCATGGAGGGCTTGTCCGAGTTCTTCGCCGCCCAAGCCTCGTCGAGCGAGGAGCTGTCGGAGCTGGCCTCGCTGGATCTGCCGCTCTACTGTCGCTCATTTCGCGGTTGGCTGATACGCGAACCGCGCACGACCGAAGAGTTCTCGCGAGCGCATACGAGGTCCGCCGAACTGGTGGCGACCTGTCTGAGCGATGCACACGAGGTGTCCGAAAATGCCTGGCTCGAAGTGTGTTCCGCGTTGGCCGATCGCTACCAACCCTGGCGGTCCCTGTTTTGTCAGTGCCTGGAAGGGGTCTTGCCCAATGCGACGAACATCCAGGTATTGCTGGCCGTCTCTGGCGATCCATGCCGCGCGCTACTCGCGACCTGGCTGGCCATGGCCCCTGATACGTTTCGTGCTCTGCTCGCGCGACCCGCGCTGCGCGAGTTCGTGGAGGAGCTCGCGCAACGCGAAGGCTGGTCGACACTCGCCGGTTGGGTCGCGTTCGGTCTACTTTGGGATCCCTTGGAACGCGAAGCTCGTTCGAGATTGACGGGCAGGATCTCGTCTTCACTAGCTCGGGCTTCGGACCAGCAGCTCGAGGTCATTGTACAGACGGACCAGGCGCGACTCGCCGCGGTGCTCGAATTCGCCTCCTTGGAACAGCGCCAGCGCGTCGCAAGGCTCTACGCGAAAGTGACGGGTTGGACGCTGGTCCCCGTGGGCGAGTATCCGGTAAACGATCGAGGAAAAGAGCGAAGCGTGCAGGTCCGTGCCGCCATTCTCGTCAGGTGCGAGCCGACTATCCTGCGCGGTGTGTACACGTCTGAATCAGCGAACGCCGCCGTTCAGAGAAAGGTGGTGGCTTCGGCGATCATGACCGAATGGCACGGTCGGGTGGTTCAACAATACTTTTCCGATCCGCGCGCCAATGCCTCTGCGCCCTACGAAGGCGTGGTTTTTCGCTGCTCGGATGCCACCGAGCGTGAAGTCCTGCGCACGAAAGCGTACTCGTATGGTTTGTATTTCATTACTCGCACAGGTGCGCCGCTGGTACCGCCCGCCGGGGGCGACAACGAAATACCGATCCGCTCGCTTGCGTGGCACGAAATGAAAACGGTTTAGCGGGCGCCGCGCTGCGCTGATTGGCGCGCTTGGACAGCGTCCACTGAGGCATCCTGAAGCTTGGCACTGCAGTCGGTCACTTGTCCGCGAGCCAGGTTTTCAATCGTCCGCTGGCGTGGGCGGCGAGCAGAACCTCGACCACTGCTGAAAGATTGCGGAGCTGGCGGCCGGCGCTGTGGACTTGCCCGAAGATGCGACGCTCGAGATCCGGGTCGCCCGCGCTTTCGACGCTGATGGTGATATTTTGCTGCTGAGATTGGGCTTGCGTCGATCCACCGTCGCCAGGCATGAAATAGCTTCTCCTTTGGCTTGCTTGACAGGCAGGGTAGGCGAGGCCTGGTCGAGGTCGAGCCCGCAAGCGATCTGAACCCGAAGGGCCTCCGCGATCTGAATCACGACGGCCGAATCGACATGGCGATGACCTCGGATTGCGGCGTCAACGTTTTCCTCGCCTCGCCTCGCCTCGCCGCGCTAGCTCGACTTGACCTGCGCCTGGGGTGTGTTTCGATGTTGCTCGGCAGGTCGATGAGCCCGCTGAAGATCATCGCGACTGGGCTCAACGTGTTGTTGTGGCCGACCCTGATTCTCACGCTCGGCGGGGACGTCCGCTGGGTCGAGGCGTGGATCTTCGACGTTTGGTTCGTCAGCCTGTGCGCGGGCACGATCGTCTGGCTCGCGCGCGAGAACCCGGCGTTGCTCGCCGAACGCTATCGCGCTTCGGGCGGTGGACAAAAGGGCTGGGACCGTTTCGCCGTTGCCGGGCTGATGCTCGGCTTCCTGTCGTGGATCGCGCTGATGCCGCTCGACGCCCGTCGCTTTCGCTGGTCGCCCCCTTTCCCGCTCACGGTCGAGATGCTCGGCGGCGCACTGTTGCTGGGCGCTTCGTTCTTCCTGTTCCGCTCGTTCCGTGACAACACGTATCTCTCACCGTTGGTGCGCATTCAGAGCGAGCGTCAGCACTCGGTCGTCACCACTGGCGTGTACGGCTTCGTGCGTCACCCCATGTATCTGGGCGCGCTGCTGATGTTCTTCGGAGGTCCATTGCTGCTCGGGTCAGTTGCGGGCGTCGCCCTGGCATTCGCACTCACGCTGCTGCTCGCGGCCCGCGCCATGGGCGAAGAGAAGATGTTGCTGGAGGAGCTCGCTGGCTACGCGGAATATCGGAACAAGGTGCGCTATCGGCTGATTCCGGGTGTGTGGTGAGTGCGAGGGGTCGACATCACGAATTCGCTGAAGGATGACCGTGAAGTCACGGGTTCTTCGCTAGCTCTTGCCGGCGGCTCGGCTTGCGCGTTTCAGGAACTCGAGCAATGCGGCGGAAAAGCGCTCGGGTTGTTCGAGATTCGGCACGTGACCGGCGTTGGGAATGACTTGCTGCACGGCTCCGGGTACTCGGCGCAAGACCTCATCGGCGATGCGAAAGAAGTCTTCATGCTCGGCTTCACCGAGCAGGACCAGCGTGGGAATCGCAAAGGTCTCGAGCAATTCGCAGGTGGGCGTCTCGGGTCTGCGCTCCAAGCCGCGGCTGGCGTTCGCGAATAACCAACCCGAATAGTCGGCCACCATTTGCTCGAAGAACGCGAATGGTTCGGCTTGCCGCCGCAGCACGTCGAACACGGGCAGCTCGATGAAGGCGCGTTTCGCAGCGGGAATGTCGAGCTTGCCGAGCTCGAAGACCTTGCGAATGTTTGGCCCCACCGTGGGCAGCGGCACACCGCCCAGATCCGCCGCGGCCAAGGTGAGGCTCGCCACTCGGTCCGGATACGTCTGCACGAACTCGCCCGCGATCCTGCCGCCCAGGGAGTGGCCCACGATGTGCACACGGGGGTGGCCCAATCGGGTGATCACTTGCTCCAGCGTGCGCGTGTGAGAGAACGGCCCAGTGATCGCCGAGGAGCGACCAAAGCCGAGCAGATCGGGGCAGATCACGCGGAAATGCGGACTCAAAGTCTGGACTTGATGCCGCCAGACGCGCTGATCGAACGCGAGCCCGTGCAGAAGCAGTACCGGTTCACCAGTCCCGCGCGCAGTCAAAAAGACGCGAGCGTCGTCGAGCTCGACGTACTGTCCGTCCGTCATCGGGGTCCTCCGACGCCCAATCCAGCACGGGGTCGCACCGCAGCGCAACCCTCGATCGAAGCGCGATTGATGCGTGGCTGCGGTCACAAGTGCTCGATATTGCTTATGTTCATGTGTCGACGGCAGCGGTGAGCCGTGCGAGCTGCGGTCGGCCACTATGGTATGGCGGGCGTTTCCCGCAACACGGTCATGGTCGGCAGCAGCAAGCTCATTCGCGTCATCGGCGGCAAAGGCAAGGCCACTGCGCAGCCGCGCACGCTAGACGCCTGCGAGCTGGTGCGCGGACTCAAGGCGGCAGAGCCGTGGGCCGAGCGCGCGCTGGTGCGGGGCGAGACCGCGCACGTCGAGCGCATGCTGGTGCGCATGCTCGGATTTTCCGCCGAGCTCGACGATTTGATCCAAGAGGTCTTCATTCGTGCCTTTGCTCGCATCGCCGAGCTGCGCGAGCCCGAGTCATTGCGCGCCTGGCTCGGCTCGATCGCCGTATTCGTGGCGCGCGAAGCGATTCGTCGCAAACGGCGGCGCCGCTGGCTCGTGTTCTTAGCGACCGAGGAACGCACGGAGCCACCGACGGACGGGGCGTCGCTCGAAGCGCGCACGGCGCTGCGCGTGTTCTACGAAGTTCTCGATGGCTTCGCTGCGGATGAGCGGATCGCGTTCACGCTGCGCTTTGTGGAAGGGATGGAGCTCAGCGAGGTAGCCGATGCCTGCCAGGTGTCGCTAGCGACGATCAAGCGGCGTCTGAAGCGCGCAAGCGACGACTTTTACCTGCGCGGACGCGCGCGCGCCGAGCTCGTGGATTGGTTCGAGGAGGGCTGCCGATGGCGTCGAATCGAGAGCTGAGCGCGATCGGCCGCACGCTGGCCGAGGTTCAAGACGAGGCACTACAAAGCCGTGCTCGTCCGCCGGTGAGCGCGACCATCGCCGCCATTTATCAAGCGCGAGCACGACGTGAGCGCCGGTTGCGGCGGCTGTCACGACTCGGCTATGGCGCGGGCGCAGCCGCGCTGGCAGCCGCAGTGATGCTGTTCGTGCTGCGTCCCCGGGCGCTCGATTTTACGGTCGATGATGGCGCTCGCCTCGGTCAGTTGGGCGTGTTGGTCACGGCTCCCGGCGCAGGCGCGCGCAGCCTGAGCTTCTCCGACGGCAGCCGCGTCCAGCTGCACGCAGGCGCGCAAGCGCGTGTGGTCAGCAGCAACGAGCATGGCGCGCGAGTCGTGATCGAGCGCGGCGTGGTGCGTGCGGATGTCGTGCCGCGCAAAAACAACGATTGGTCGCTGTTTGGTGGGCCGTTCGAAATTCATGTGACGGGGACCAGCTTCGAGAGCGGCTGGGATCCTCAGCGTCAGCAGCTGTTCGTGAAGATGCATGAGGGACATGTGCTCGTTTCGGCCGAATGTTTGTCGGGAGCGCGCGCCTTGAGCGCCGGTCAATCGGGCACGTTTTCCTGCATTTCCGAGCCCAATACCGCGGCCGTCCAGGAGCCCGTGCCCGCCGCGCAGACGACGCCGGCGGCAGCGCCGGCAGCGGCGGGACTGCCAGCGCTCAGTGCGCGTCCGGAACCACGGCTGAGCACGAATACCGCGCCAACGGGCGCGCCGCCCACGAGCTTGCCAACCTGGCGCGAGCTCAGCGCCCTGGGCGACTACGCGGGTGCGTTTGCCGCGGCTGAACGTGAGGGCTTCGAGCGGCTGTGCCAGACGCTCTCGACCGCGGAGCTGCTGGAGCTATCGAACATGGCGCGCTTGGCCGGTCACGCCGAGCGAGCGAACGCCGGCTATGCCGCGGTTCGAGCTCGGTTTCCGGGCTCGGAGAGCGCGGCCAGCGCAGCCTTCCACTTGGGGCAATTGGCATTCGATGGCGCGCACGACTACCGAGCTGCGCGTCGCTTCTTTGCGCTCTACCTATCCGAGTGTCGAAACTGCGCGCTGGCTCCGGAGGCGCTCGGCCGCCGCATGGAAGCCGAGCAGCGGCAGGGTGAGCTCGAGCTCGCGCGGGCGACGGCGCGGCTGTACCTCGAGCGCTACCCGAAGGGCGCGCATGCACGCTTGGCCGAGAGCCTGAAGCAACCATGAAGTTACGGCCTTTCCGGCGCGGTCTGGCGCATTTCACATTCTTTGCTGTGCTCGGCTGGTCCTCACGGGCCTCGGCCGAAGCGACGCGGGTGCTGTTCGTGAGTCACGACAAGACACCGCTCAGCGAGCGCATCCGGGCCGAGATCGAGGCCATGGGCTTCGAGGTCGTGGCGAGCGATCGGCTCGAGCCCGACGGGGGCGGCGATGCGAGCGCGGCGGCGCAGGTCATCGAGAGCCCCCCACCGCGGCGCATCGAGCTCTGGCTCCGAGATCAGGGCTCGGGGCACTTGGCGCTCGATCGCGTGCTGGAGGCCGAGCCGGGAGCGGGCGATCCCAGCGCCGACGCCACCTCTGCGGTGCGAGTCTCCGAGCAGCTGCGGGCCTTTTTCCAGCCCTTGCGTGAAGGCGCGGTCGCTCCCGAGCTGATGCCGCCGCGCCCCGCGCCGCCCACGCTGGCGACGCGCACTGCGCCACCCGAGCCCGCGCCACCCCCAAAGACCGCGACGCTCGGCGGCGAAGAGGGCCGCTACTTTCAGGAAATCGCCGCCGCGCTGCCGGCGCAGCCCGGCTCGCTCGGTTTGGATTTGTTGCTTCGCGCGCGCCAACGTTTCGGTCAAACCTTCGGGGTAGGCGTGAAGCTCGTTGTGCCGCTCGTGCCATCCACCGTGAGCTCGGGCGGCAACGCAGCCGACGTGTCGGCCTCGCTGTTCGGGGTCGAGCTGTCCGCGTTGTTGCTCACGACTCGGCTCGTGACGTTCGGCGCGCACGCGGGAGTTTCGCTGCTCTGGCTCAGCGCCAGCGGTCAGGCACAGCCGCCGTACACCGACGGCGTGGATCGCGCGTTCGCGGCGCTGCCGAGTGTGGGCGGCGAGCTCGGTGTGCGAGTGAACGAACATGTGCGCTTGTGCCTGGGCGCCGAGCTCGGCGTCGCGGTGCCGAAATTGGAGCTGGCATTTGCTGGACAAAACGTGACCTCGTGGGCTCGACCCTTGGCGCTGTTCTCGGCGGGCGTCGGTGTGGCGTGGGGCAAACCGTGAGCCGTGCCGAGCGTGAGCGGCCACATGGGGGGAAGGCAAGAGTTCGCGTGGGGGAAGGAAGCAAACAATGAGACTGAGCTACATCTATGCGGGGGTTTCTTTGGGCGTGCTGATGGTTGGTGCTTGCAGCCCGACGATCATCGATCCGATCGGCGGGGGGCCGGCCGGGGCCGCGGGCAGAAACGGCGGCGCGGGTGGCAGTGGCGGCCATCCGGTTCTGGTGTCGGGCGGGGCGGGCTCGGGGGGCTTGCCCGGCGAGGGGCCATGCCTCGCCAATCAGCACTTGGTCTACAAGGCTCCCGGCTGCGGCGCCGAAGCCGTACCGATGTGCTCAGGGGTCGGTGGTGCCTGCGCCACCGCGGTGTGTGGCTGCGACGGCCAGATCCGCGCGGACGGCTGCTATGGCTCGACCGCGCCCTTTGCGTACTTTGCGACCGGGAACCGCCAACTCGGCGGCAGTTGCGATCCAGAAGGTGAGATCAGCCAAACAGCGCAAGGTGGAACCGGCGGTGTTCCTGTCAGCAATATCGCGGGCACTGGAGGATGCCCCGCCAATCAGCACGTGGTCTACAAGGCCCCTGGCTGCGGCGAGGCCGCCGTACCGATGTGCTCAGCTGCCGGTCCTGCCTGCGCCACTCCGGTGTGTGGCTGCGACGGCCAGATCCGTTCGGACGATTGCTACAGGTCGAGCGCCCCGTTTGCCTACTTTATTATGTCAGCCGGGGGATTCAGCGGCACGTGCGATGCCGACAGTGGCGTCTTCCCCCAAGCCGGGCAAGGCGGAACCGGTGGCGGTTCCCTGGGGTCTGCCGGCAGCCCGCTGGGAGACAGCGGCGGCGGTCACGGCGGCACAGGCGCTGCGGGAGGATGCGCCGCCAACGAGCACCTGGTCTACAAGACCCCCGGCTGCGGCGTCGACGCCGCGCCGGTTTGCTGGGATGGAGTGGGAGGAGCCTGCGCGAGCACCGTGTGTGGCTGCGACGGCCAGACCCACCCGGCGGGTTGCGGGACCTCGGACATTCCGTTTGCCTACCCGAGCGCCTGTGTCTCGGGCACGGCGGGTGCCGGCGGCGCCGTCGGCAACCCAGCCCCGGGTGGCACTGTCTATCAGCAGCAGTGCGCTGCCTGTCACGGTCCTTACGCGGCCGGCAATCAGGGGTCGAACATCACTCTCTCGCAGACCGCAGGGATTGGCGCCTGGACCTACCAGCAGTTCTACGACGCCGTGCGGTTCGCCAAGGACAAAGACGGGTCGGATCTATGCGTATTCATGCCCGCCTTTTTGCCGAAGGACGTCAGCGAGCAGGGCATGCTGGACCTGTACGCGTTCTTGCAAGTCTTGCCCCCGGTCGAAATCCCGAACAAGGGCACGTATTGCCCCTAGTCCAGCGCCCGCTCGCAATGGCGCTGCCTTCTGCGTCACTCGCAAAAGGCAAGCGCTCTCGAGTGCCGACCGAGCTGCAGGAGCCGCCGCGCGATCGCGGCCACGAGCTCGCTCCCGGCCTCGTTCGCGCATAATCTCGCGTGCGACCGGCGGGCCACCGAGCCCGCGCGATCGCCTGCATCGGGGCTCGGAAAGCGCAGGTTGTGGCGGCTTGCGTTGACGCACGAGATCGGAGATAAACCCGCCGTGTTGAAAATTGACCTCACGGGACGCCGCGCGTTCGTCGTCGGAATTGCGGATGATGGCGGCTTTGGCTTTGCAATCGCCAAAGCGCTCGCGGAAGCGGGCGCGAGCGTCATCGCCGGAACTTGGCCGCCCGCGCTGGGGATCTTCGAAAAACTCTTGGAGCGCGGCAAGCTCGACGCGTCGCGTCGCATGTCCGATGGCTCGCTGCTCGAGTTCGAGCGCATCTACCCGATCGACGCAGGGTTCGACACCCTCGAAGATGCGCCGCAGAGCGTGCGCGAGAGCAAACGCTACGCGAGTCGTGGTGATTTCAGCATCTCCGGAGCAGCCGCGAACCTGCTCAAAGATTTCGGCGATCGCCCGCTCGACATCGTGATCCATTGCCTGGCCAACGGCCCCGAAGTGCACTTGCCGCTGCTGAAGACCAGCCGCGCGGGCTACCTGTCCGCGGTCGGAGTCAGCGCCTATTCGCACGTCTCCATGATCCAACGCTGGGCGCCGTTGATGCGTCCAGGCGCGTCGTTCTTATCGCTGACCTACCTCGCGAGCGAGCGCGTCATTCCCGGCTACGGCGGTGGCATGCACGCCGCGAAGGCCGCGCTCGAGAGTGACACGCGCGTCTTGGCGTACGAGGCCGGCCGTCTGCACGGCTTCCGCGTGAACACGATTTCGGCGGGCCCGTACGCTTCGCGCGCCGCGAACGTGACCGGCATCATCGACAAAGTAGTCGCCTACTATGAGCGCAACGCGCCGATTCAAGAGAAGCTGACCACCGAAGAGGTGGCCAACGTGGCTGCGTTCTTGTCCAGCCCGCTCGCCAGCGGCATCACCGGCGCCACCGTGTACGTGGACAAGGGCTATCACGCGATGGGCAAGGGCTCGAATCCCGACGAGACGGATTGATGCCCCTGTTCTCGCTCCCCGCGCGCGAGTACTCGGCCTTCATCTTCGACTGTGACGGCACGCTCGCCGACTCCATGCCGCTGCATCAACAGGCGTGGATCGCGGCCCTCACCCAGTACGGAGCGAACATCGACTTCAGCTGGGAGCTGTTCATGAGTCGCGCGGGCAAGACCATCGAGCTCACCGTCGCCGAGCTCAATGCCGAGTTCGGCCTGACGCTCGACCCCACGTTGGTCGCCGCTGCCCAACGCGCGCAGTTCGACGCGCTCGCCGTGGGCATCAAGCCACTGAATGAAGTCGTTGCTTTCGCGCGTGAGCGCGCCAAAGCCGGCTGTCCCATCGCCGTCGCCTCCGGTGGCGATGCGCCCACGGTTCACCGCACGCTTCGCACCATTGGCGTCAGCGACCTGTTCTCGGTCGTGGTAACCGCGGACGAAGTCGCCCACGGCAAGCCCGCCCCGGACCTGTTCCTGCTCGCAGCCGAGCGCATGGCTGTCCCGCCCGCGGATTGCCTGGTGTTCGAAGACAGCCTACTCGGCATCACCGCCGCCGAACGAGCCGGCATGGGCGCCGTCCTGGTCGCGCGCCCCGCCTGACGGCTTCCCGTGAGCGAGAGGGGGCGCTCACGAACCAGCAGCGCACCTCGGAGCGCGCGTCGTTCTCGACGCGAGGAGGCTGGCAAAACACGCGCCTGAGCGTCGGATTTGGCGCGGCAATGCGTTGCTGATCGCTTTTTCGCGCTCAGACCGCCAAGCTTGCCCTTTTTCGGGTGAAACGGAGGTCCGATGATTGACACCGAGACGGCAAGTTCCGCGCAAGCGCGCGCGCCGTGGTACCGCTCGAGCACCGCCTGGATCGTGTTCGGTCTCTGCCTCGGCGTGCTGTTGGGCGGACTTTTGCCGCAGGATCGATACCCGCAAACGTACGAGTTCTTTCACTTCCTCTCCAAAGCGTTCATCCAGTTGATCAAGGGCCTGATCGTCCCACTCTTGATCTCGACAATCATCGTCGGCATCGCGCAGACGGGCGATCTCAAATCCGTTGGGCGCATGGGCGGCAAGGCCCTGCTGTACTTCGAGCTCGTGACCACCTTGGCGCTGGTGATCGGTATGGCAATCGCCAACCTGCTGCGGCCCGGGGCGTCCCTGCCGCTCAACCTGAGCGCGCATACGGCCGTCGCGGCCGTCACACGCAACGGCTGGGAAATCGCGCTGCACCTGTTTCCGTCGAATCTGATCGAGCACGCCGCTGAAGGCGACGTGCTGCCGGTCGTCGTGTTCGCGACGCTGTTCGGTGTTTCGTTGACGCGCATTGGGGAAGCCGGAAAACCACTGCTGACGTTTTTCGATGCCGTCGCCAAAGTGATGTTCAAGTACACCGACATGGTGATGCGGCTCACGCCGATCGGCGTGTTTGGCGCCATGGCCTACAACGTGAGCCACATGGCCGCGGGGCACGGTGGCGGAGCGCGAGGCTGGCCGGCGGTGGCTTTCCTGCTCGGGCAATATGCGCGTTTGGTGGGCAGCCTTTACCTGTCGCTGCTTTGCCTGGTGCTGCTGGTGTTCGTCCCCGTGCTCTGGATTTGCGGGGTACGCGTGCGCGCTTTCGCGCGCGCGGTTCGCGAGCCCGCGCTCACCGCGTTTTCGACCGCGTCGAGCGAGGCGGCGCTGCCGCGGCTGCTCGAATCCATGGTCGACTTCGGCGTGCCGCGGCGCGTGGCAAGCTTCGTGATCCCGGCAGGCTACTCGTTCAACCTCGACGGCTCCACGCTGTACCTGGTGCTCGCAAGCTTGACGATTGCACAAGCTGCGCACATCGACATGCCGCTGTCGAAGCAGATCCTGATGTTCTTGACCTTCATGCTGACGTCCAAGGGCGTGGCCGGCGTGCCGCGCGCCACGCTGGTGATCATCGCTGGCACTTGTCACAGCTTCGGCCTCCCGGGGGAAGCGGGCGTGGCCATGCTGCTGGCCGTGGACGAAGTGATGGATATGGGGCGGACCATGGTCAACGTGATCGGCAATGGCCTTGCGTCGGTCGTCGTCGCGCGCTGGGAGGGGGGCGTGGTCGGAACCGGTCCAACGGCGGAGGACGACTAGGGAGCGGGGGACCTCGAGACCTCAGCGATCCGAGCGCTGCGGGTCATCCAGCAAGAGGGCCACGCGCGCCGCGCTCGCGCGGGCCCGGCTACCAGTGGATGCGATCCCGAGCACCACGATCGCGGTGCCGAGGCCGGTGGCGACCCAGAAGAAGACGTGCGTTGCGCTGGCGAAATCGGACTGGCGCGCGGATTCGAACCCCGTCCCCGCGAGCGCACCAGCAAGCGCCACGCCGAGCGAAGCGCCGACCTGCCGGCTCGTGGACGCGACAGCAGACGCGAGCCCTGCGTGCGAGCGGGGCATGCCCGAAACGGCCGTGTTCGTGATTGGCGCATTGACCGTGCCGAGCCCAATGCCAAAGACGCCGTACGCTGCCAGCAGGTAAGCCACTGGCGTGTCCTGCCCGAGCGCGGTGAGGAGCAGCGCGCCCGTTGCCATGGCTGCGCCCGCTACGACGAGAGCGAGCCTCGCGCGGCCCGCGGCGACGAGGCGACCGGACAGCGGCGAACAGACCATCAGCGCGAGCGCGATGGGCAGCGTGGCAAGGCCAGCCCGCGAGGCGGGCATCCCGCGCGCCTCTTGAAGATAGAGCGAGTTCAGGAACAAGAAGCCGCCGAACGAGGCGAACGCGAGCACGGCCACGAGCGTTGCTGCCGCGAAGGGCAGGCTGCGAAAAAATCGCGGGTCGAGCATGGGCTCGGGGTGGCGGGACTCCCAGGCGACCAAGGCGACGGCGCAGGCGATCGCAGCCACGAAACCCAACGCCACGGGCCACGACGCCCAGCCGGCGTGACGGCCGTCGATCACCGCCGAGGTCAACGCAAACAGCAGCGTGATGACCAACACTTGGGCGACGAGATCGAGGTTCCGTGGCCGCTCGGCCCGCGACTCGCGGACGAAGCGCGCGGTCAATGCGAGGCCGATGACTCCGAGCGGGATGTTCACCCAGAAGATCGCTCGCCAACCAACGCTCTCGACCAGCAATCCTCCGAGCAGAGGACCCGCCGCCATGGCCACACCGAAGGCGGCTCCCCAAATACCGACCGCTCGGGCGCGCTCCTTCGGATCGAGGAACGTGTTGACGATGATCGACATCGCAACGGGGTTGAGCATCGATCCGCCAATCGCCTGCAGCACGCGCGAGGCGATGAGCACCGGCGCGGTCGCCGCGACGCTACACAGCAACGACCCGATACTGAAGACCAAAAGCCCCACCTGGAACGTCTTGCGACGACCGAAGCGATCCGCGATCGACCCGGCGAGAAGCAGGAAACTCGCCACGATGATCGTGTACGCGTCGATCGACCATTGCAGCTCCGGAAGGGTCGCGTGCAGATCGCTACGGATCGCCGGCAGGGCGATGTTCACGATGGTGGCGTCCAGCGCGGTGAGGACGAGTGCCAGACAGCACGTGAACAGAACGATGAGCCGGCTGCGCCGAGAATCGTCGACCAGCGGCTGGGGTAGGGAGGTCCCTGTCGAGGCTGCTTCGAGCGGCATGGGTCAAGTTCTAAGTCTTCATGCGGAATGAATCGATTGAAATCGATGAACATGGTACATGCAGAAAATGGAATCCGCAGATGCCAACCTTCTGCTCGCGCTCGATGCGCTCTATCAGGCAGGTAGCGTCACTGGTGCCGCCCGCCGCATGAACCTGAGCCCGCCGGCAATGAGTCACACGCTCTCCCGGCTGCGGCTCGCGCTCGGCGATCCGCTGTTCGTCCGCGCCGGCAACCGGCTCGTGCCCACGCCGCGCGCGCTTGCGCTGCGCGAACCAGTGTCGCGCGTCGCAACCGAGATCGCCGCGCTGCTCCGGCCGGATCTGCCGCTCGACATCGCGACCCTGGAACGAACGTTCGTGATTCGGGTGTCCGACGCCACGATCGTGACCGTGGGCCACGCGCTCGACGTGCTCGTGCGAAAAGAGGCGCCGCGTGTGGCGCTGCACCTGGTCGGCGTCCTGCTTGCGGAAACGCGCGAGGCCGATCTCGACATCGGTGTGCAGTACGGCAGCGCGCCCGATCTACGCATCCAGACCCTCGGTCACGAGGAGATGGTGCCCGTGGTGCGCAAGGATCATCCGCTGGCAAAACGCCGGCTGGCGTCGGCCCGCTTGGCCACGCTCGAGCACATCGCCGTCGCCTCACAGCGGGCAAAATTCGAAGAGCTCACGAAACCAAGGCGCAGCCGGCGCTGGCGTCCGCCAAGCCGCATCGTGCCGTCATTCTTGGCCGCGGCAACCTTGGTGCGAGCCAGCGACGCGTACACGGTGCTCCCGAAGCGGCTGGCGGCAGCCATCGAGGATACGTTCGGGTTGTGTCGGCTCTCCGTCACGGGGCCTGTAACCAAGGTCGCCATCACCCAAGCCTGGAGTCCGCGCTTCGATAACGACGCCGCCCATATCTGGCTGCGCGGCTGCGTCCGGCGGGCCTTCGGCGCTGCCGCGCAACCGTCTTGAAACGGCCGCATGCAACCGCGAAATTTCGCACATCCCGAATATCGAGCTACTCGGCAGGCACATCGGCATCACGCCCTCGAGCATGGACCTCGTGTATCTTCGAGACGATGGCGACCGTTCACACGTTCGTGGTGAGGCGATGAGCGAAAAAGAGCCGGAGCGCGTCAATCCCTATGCGGCACCCCAGCAGGATGGCGAGGCGCGGCCAGCGCTTCCGGCATTTACGGGCGAGCGCGATGCGTCACGGCCGGAGGTCGTACGCTATCGCTATCAGCCGCGGCTCGTGCCGATGCTGCTGGTCGTGCTCTTCTTTGGCGCCTGTTTGCTGTTCTATGTTTGGCGAGCATCCAACAACGACCGCGGCCTGATCATCAACGGCCTAATCACGCTCGAGACCGAGGGCGCGACGACGTTCTACGCGGTGCTCGCGGTGCTTTCGGCGGGTTTCGTGCTGGTGGGCGTGTGGGCGCTTGCCACGCGCTTGCGAGGGCCCAGCTACCTCGTGTTCGATACCGACCAGCTCTCGGTCCCTTCGCGTTTCGGGCGACGACCACGGCTCGTGCCCTATGCGTCCATGCGCGAGATCAAGCTCCTGCGAGTGCAGGGCCAGAGCATGCTGCAGATCGAGACTGAGGGTGGCAAAGTCACCGTGGCCGCGATCATGCTCGCGTCCGACGCGCAGTTGAGTGAGGTCGGCGAAGCACTGGTTCGCGCGCGTGACCGCGCACGAAGTTCGCCGAAGCACGCCGCGCAAGCGCCTTGAACTTGCTCCAGAAAAAGTGAGGCGAATTCGCAGATCTGAGCCGCTGGCTAGACCAGTTCCGTTGTCTTGAGTAGCTTGGAGTCTAATGAAGCCTCGCGCTCGGTGGGTGGTCGTGCACGCTCTGGTGGGGCTTACCGCGATGGCGAGCAGCGCGTGCGGGGGTAACAGCAGAAGCGACAGGGGCGGTGGCAGTGGCAGCAGTGCCGGCGGCAGCAGTAGCCACCCTGGCGGTGACAGCAGTAGCGGCAGCAGCGCCGCTGGCACGGGCAACGACATTGGCGGCGGCGGTAGCAGCGCCGCCAGCATTGGCGGTGGCAGCGGCACCGGTGGCAGCGCCGTTCGCTGCGAGGGCAGTAGCAGTACCGGTGGCGTCAAGTCGTATTGTGAAACGCTACGCGCCAAAGAGCGCTGCTGCGAGGTCTTGACCGAAGGAATAACGGCCTGCGCCGATTTCTACGACGCCGCCGAGCCGTGCGAGATCAGTTGCATAGAACGAGCGAAGTGTTCAGAAATCTCCAATTACTACTGCGGAGTCAACACGGCGGCGCTCGGTACGTGCTACTCGTCCTGCATCGGGCGTCTGCCTTTTGATTGCGGAGACGGGAGCAAAGTGCCCGGATGGGCTCGCTGTTCTGGTAGCGTGGACTGCCTGGACGCCAGCGACGAGGCTGGTTGTGACGCCTCCAATAGCGGCTACAAGTGCCGGAACGTCGACCAATTCGTCCCCGTGGAAAAGTTGTGTGACGGGACCAAGGATTGCTCCGATGGCAGTGACGAAAACGCCGAATGCGCCCAACGCACCTGTAAGGTGAACGGAGTGGATACTCAGCTCGACTTCAATACCCTTTGCGACGGCAATGCGGATTGTGACGATGCCAGTGACGAACCCGCGGATTGCGCCGCCCTCAGGTGCCCGTTGTAGCCGCTACTCCAGTCATTTCTTCTTGACCAACTCCGCATTGAGGATCACGACGCCTTCGGATTCGACGTTGATCTTGCGGCGCTGCGCCTGGTATCCGCTCGCCTCGACCACGACTTCGTAGCTGCCCGGCGGGACGTCGATTTCGAAACGGCCGTCAGAGCCGGTCGTCGCTTCCGTGCCGAGCGGTTCGACGCGGACCTTGGCAATCAGCCCGGCTCCGCCGAAGCTGCGCACCATGCCGCGCACTTGGCTCACAGGGGGAAGCGCTTTGAGCTCGATGCGGAGTTCGTTGGACGCGCTGGCCACGAGCTCGAGTGAGCGCTCGCCCGGCTCGAACCCAGGCGCGGATACGACGATCTTGGCCGCCCCGAGTGGCACGTTGTCTTCGCGCTGATGGCCCGCACTCCCGAGCTCGAGGTCGCGTCCGTAGGCTCCAATCGAGACGTGTGCTCGCGCCCCGGGCACGGGTGCTCCCGTGTCGTCGACGACGCTGAGCTCGAGTGCGGTGACAGTCGGCTTGGTAGGAGCGGTAGGCGCCGAAGGCTTGGGCTCGGAAGCGGGCGGCGGGCGCGTCTCGGATGTGGCCGCGGGTGTGCGCTTGGTCGCGCCGAAGTGGTAGCTCGCGCCGGCGAAGAGCGACGCGCGCGGCTCGCTCGGGACCAAGGGCGCGGACGGCTCACTCGGTGGCCTCGCGCTCAGTAGCCCCTCGAGTACGAGTTGCGCGGTGAGCGCGTCGGAGAGCCGATGCCGAGCGCCCACTGCCAGCCGCAGCGGCGACTCGCTGAACGGCGGTGCGCCGCTGCCGACCAACCAATCGCTCGTGGCCTCCGCGAACAGCTGGGTCGCGGAAATATCGAACCCGCCGCCGATGCCGAGCAACACCGCGTCGAAGTCGCTCAGCCCGAGCGCCAAGCGATCACTCGGGCTGAACAGGGGCGCGTTTGCTCCGGCGGCCGCACTGCGATCGAAGCGATAGCCCGCGTTGAAAACCACGAACGAGCGCTCGAACCGGAGCGCGACGAGCGCTCGCGCATCCAGGGAGGCCGAATGTACGACCGTCGATGGCTGCTCCGCACCTGCCACCC
>DASSMT010000116.1:0-4648 GCA_035688655.1 Polyangiaceae bacterium
CCTCCTCCGGCCGCGCTGGTCGACCCATCTGGTCCTGATAGCGTCGCATCAGATCCGCCTTGAGCGCGGGCGTCAGCTCGATCGTCTGCGCATCACCGACGATTGCGTGCTGTACGAGTAGTGCGGCCGCGGCGATTGCGAAAAAATGCAAGGTAGGTTCGCGCAGTAGACGCACGAGGCACACGAGTGCAGACGTCTTGGCGCTCTCGTTCGCTGGGGTAGCCATGATGGGACTCGAGCTCGCAGGGGTGGGATTGCAGTCCTACCTATGCTAGCCTGCGCGCAACCGACAAGATCAGCGTGAGCATCGAGCGCAATGAGCTCGCTTCGGCCAAGCGTCTGGCGGCCCATTTGGGCCTCAGCCTGTCGAGCTTCATTACCGACGCCGTGCGCGATCGCGTGCGTGAAGAGGCTCGGCGCGAGGCCGCCCGAAAGATCGTTGCGAGCTTCGCGCTGGAAGAACGTGCCTCGCCGGCCGAAGCGCAGGCGCTCTTCGAGGCTTGGTCCGCGCCAAGCGTGCCGCCAGCCAGGCGCGTGAAAGTCAAGCCGCGCGCCCGCCGCGTCGCCAAGGGTCGCTGAAGGGATGGGCCTGACCTTCGACACCGGTGCGCTGATTGGCCTCGAGCGCTATCGGCATCACATGCGCAAGGTGTTCGATGTGGCTGTGACTCACGACGTACGCATCACCGTGCCTGCAGTGGTCGTTGCGGAGTGGTGGCGAAGCGGAGAGAAGGAAAAGGAACGGGCAAAGCTCCTGCGCGCGGTCAGCGTCGAACCGGTGACTGACCTGGTGGCGCGCTTGGCAGGTATTGCGCTCACGCTCGTGCCACGCGCTCAAACCATCGACGCCATCGTCATGGCCTCGGCATCGCAGCGGCCTGGCGAAGTGATCTACACCTCCGATCCGAAACATCTGGAAGCTTTGCGCCGCGGCGTCCCGCAGTTCGCCGCGCTGCGCCTCGAGCGCGCGTGAGACGGGGCTCGCGAGTCCATCCTACCGGGTTGAACGCCCGAATTCCGCCAAGCGAGCACGAGTCGTGGTGTGAGCTACGCGCCGCGCTGCGGCGCCCGCGCTCGCTTGACCCAAAAAATCTCGGGCAGACTCGGAGATGGGAGCGGGCTTGATGCCGAGGATGCATACGATTAGTATGAATCGATGCATATAGTACGTATGACATTGAACGTCGACGAAGCCCTCCTCATGGAGGTGCAGGCGGCCCACCCGGGCGCCACCAAGACGGCCCTCGTCGAGGAGGGGCTTCGCGCACTGCTCGCACGCGAGGCGGGGGCGCGCCTCGCCGCACTTGGCGGCAAGGCGCCTCGCGCGCGCGCTGCCAAGCGTTCTGCGTGGAAAACGAGATGATTCTCGTCGATACCAACGCTTGGATTTACCACCTCCGCAAGCGCGATGCGCGGCTGGTACAATTTCTTTCACAGCAGCGGGTTCGCACTTGCGATGTCGTGCTGGGTGAGTTGCTACTGGGGGCCGGTTTGCCCAAGACCTTTGCGGCCGATCTGGCCCTTCTCCCGCACCTGCCGAGCCCTGGGGCCGAAGAAACGCGGAGGTTGATCGAGAGGCACAAGCGCGCCTTCGCGGGCTCGGGGGTCGGCTGGGCAGATGCGCAAATCATCGTGACAGCGGTCAAAGCGGGTGCGCGGCTACACAGCTCCGATCGCTTCGTCCGACGCGTGTGCGCGGCAATCGGCGTCATCCTGGCTTGAAGCGGCGAGCGATCCACGCTGCGCTAGGAAGCAGAGGTCTAACCGTAGCGCGGACGGATCTGGAGCGAAGCGCCCTCTTGCATGAAATTGCGAGCACCCCCGGCGGCTGCACGCGACTCAAAAAAGGTTCGAACCGAGGCGGCCACGCGCAGCGAGACCCTCGTATAGCTGGTGCACGCGCGCGCGTGACACGGTGGGGCCCGCGCGGCTCCGCCACAACTTGCAGAGGGATTTTCGCTCATGAAAAAGACTGTTCTGGGTGTCGGTGGTGTTGTAAGAAGCGCACGATCTCGGTGACCTACAAGCAAGCCGATATCAATCAGTTCACGACCACTTCCCCGCCAGGGAGCGTTCACAACAGCCATTGCCAGGCGGTCGTGCAGCTCGAGTGGAGTGCGGGGAACCCCCCAGGCACGCTGAGGTTTCCCGCACCATCCATCAATGCCTCGGTACAGCGCGTCACTCTCTCCGCAATGCCGGTGAACCCGGCAGTCGGAAACATCAGCGTGGTGACGAAGTCCAACGGCGTCGCGAACAACGACAAGTACTCGTTCCGAATCGATCCGTGATGAGCCAGGCGTGAGCCGCGCTGCGCCTCAGCCCAAGATCGTGAGCACGATGCCGAGCACGATGCCGAGCACGGGTGGCAGCTTCTTCCACCCGTTGCTCTCTTTGAACACGAACACGCCCGCGGCGAAGGCGATCAACGTGCTGCCGCGGCGCACGCTGGCCACCAGCGAAATCAAGCCCGCTTGCTGGCGCAGCGCCGAAAAGTAGGCAAAATCCGCGCAAAGCAAGCACAGCGCCAACACAACCATGCTGAAGCGAAACTCGAAGCGCGCGCTCGTGATGCGCCTGCCCCGCGCGAGCCACCACAGACCGGCGGCCGGCGCGAACAGCGCGAGCAAGTAAATCGAGAACCAGGCTTGCACGGTCGCGGGTGCCAGCGCGAGCTTGCCCAAGAGCAACTTGTCGTACAGGCCGCTCGCGGCACCGAACAGCGTGCCCAAGATCATGAAGCCGACCCAGCGGTCGCGGTGGAAATGCACGCCTTCGAGGCGCCCGACCAAGGATAGGCCGAGGAACGACAGGAGCGTGGTCGCGATCCCCAGCACCTGCAGCCACGAAGGCCGCTCGGCGAGCAGCAGGATCGCGGCCGCGAGTGTCCACAGTGGGCTCGTGGCGCGGATCGGCGCGGCCAGCGAAATGGGCAGGTGCTTCACGGCCAGGTACGTGCATAGCCAGGACGCGGCCACGATCACGGCTTTGAACAAGAGCTCGGCGTGACCGAGCCAGCTGAGCTCCGGGACGAGCAAGCTGCTGGGTAGCAGAGTGGGGCAAAAGCGTTGCGCCACGAGCAGGGTGGACCACACGGCCGCGCACGTGCCGGTGCTGATCAGCAGCACTGGCAGCACCGGATTGTCGCGCAGGGCGTGCTTTTGACACGTGTCGTAAAAGCCTAGAAACAGTGCCGAAGTGAGGCTGAGCGGTGCCCAGTGCATGAAAATGCGATGCGTACTCGGAGCTGATGGCCGAAGCCAGGGTTTAGTTGAGCCGCGAGGCATGGCAGAGCATGCTTCGCTGGCGATGAGTGCACGAAGCAGCGATAGCCCCCGTGGGTTCGACGACGCAGACAAAGTCAAGGTTCGGCGCACGCCGGAGCAGATAGCTACGGCCGAGGAACACATCCGCGGCATTCTCGCGTTCCTGGGTGAAGATCCCGGGCGCGAGGGCTTGCTCGATACGCCGGCGCGCGTGGTGCGTGCCTATGCCGAGCACTTTGCCGGCTACGCTCAGGATCCCGCGGAATACCTGGCCAAGACCTTCGAAGAAGTGGAAGGCTACGACGAGCTCGTACTGGTCAGCGACATCGAGCTGTTCAGTCATTGCGAGCATCACATGGTGCCGTTCGTGGGCAAGGCGCACGTGGCGTACATTCCGAACGGGCGCGTGGTGGGCTTGAGCAAAGTCGCGCGCGTGGTGGACGTGTTCGCCAAGCGCTTGCAAGTGCAAGAAAAGCTGACCAAACAAATCAGCGATGCGATTCAGTCTCACTTGCAGCCGCAAGGCGTGGCGGTGATTCTGCAGTGTCAGCACTTCTGCATGTGCTATCGCGGCGTGAAAAAGCCGGGCTCGTGGACCACGACCAGCAAGCTGCACGGGATTTTCTTGAACGACGCAGCCGCCCGCATGGAGCTCTTCACGTTGATTGGCTTGAAACGCCAGATCGGCGGGCAGGGAATTTGAGCGCGCTGGCCGCGATCGACATCGGTACCAATTCGGTGCGCTTGCTCGTCACCGATTCGGAAGGGAACGAGCTGGAGCGCGCGATGCGCATCACGCGCTTGGGGCAGGGGGTCGACGTGGCCGGCGAGCTCGCTCCGGAAGCGATGGCGCGCACGCTTTCAGTGCTCGCGGAGTATGCCGCGACCGCGCGCGCCTGCGGCGTGACGCAGCTGCGCGCGGTTGCGACCAGCGCGGCGCGTGACGCGCGCAATGGCAGCCAGTTCTTCGACGCCGTACAGCGCACGCTCGGGGTGCGCCCGGAGCTGCTGAGCGGAGAGGCGGAGGCGCGCTGGTCGTTCTTCGGGGCGACGCTCGGTCTTTCGCCCAGCGACGGCCCGTTTCTGGTCATCGACTTGGGTGGCGGCTCGACCGAGTTCGTCTTGGGAGTGGAGCGACCGGCGGCGGCGGTTTCGCTACAAATGGGCTGCGTGCGCATGACCGAACGGCACTTGCACGGCGATCCGCCGACCAGCGAGCAGCTCGCTGCCTGCGCGAGCGACGTCCGCGCACGGCTGGCACAGGTGCGCGCAGTGATCGACGTGAGCCAGGCGCGCACGGTGATCGGGCTGGCGGGCACCGTGACCGCGCTCTCCGCGCTCGAGCTGGGCCTCGAGCGTTACGATGCGGCGCGCACACATCA
>DASSMT010000222.1:0-7873 GCA_035688655.1 Polyangiaceae bacterium
GCACTTGAATCCGGCCGCGCCAGAGACCGGGAATATCGTGTGGTCGGTCACCGCCAATCTGACCAGTCTGCTGCTGGTTGGTTGGGCGATCGGCGGCGTCGTGTTCGGGCGCATCGCCGATCGCCTCGGTCGAACGAGGACCTTGCTCTTGACCATGCTCGTGTACGCGCTGTCGACGGCGGCGTGCGCGTTCGCGCCGAACATCTACGTGCTGGCCGTGTTTCGCTTCCTGGCGAGCCTGGGGATCGGCGGCGAGTGGGCAGCGGGCGCGGCCTTGGTCGCAGAGTCGCTGCCGTTCGAACGGCGCGTGCTGGGTGGTGCGCTGCTCTACACGTCCGCGCCGATGGGCCTATTTTTAGCCACGTTCGTCAATGATCTGTTCACGCGCCGGCTGTCGCAGATCGCGGGCGATCCAAACCTGTCTTGGCGCGCCGTTTTTCTGACCGGCTTGGTGCCGGCCGTCGTGGCCGTGCTGATCCGCATGCGCGTGCATGAGCCGGAGGCGTTCAAGACGCCCGACGCCACGCCGCGCATCGCCGAGCTCTTCACCCCGCAATATCGGCGGCGCACGCTGGGAGGGTTGGCACTCGCGCTGGTGGCGTTGGTCACTTGGTGGAGCTGTAGCGCCTTCATTCCCATGGTCGCGAACTACCTGGCGACTGGCGCGCACCTCACCGGGCGCGCCTTCGCCGAACTGAAGACGAGCTACGTCACGCGCGGCACCACCTGCTTCAATCTGGGCGGCTTGCTCGGCACTTTGCTGACGGTCCCGGTGGCGACCCGGCTCGGGCGGCGTCCCATGTTCTTGCTGTATTATGCGCTCGGCGCGCTCGCCATCGTGAGCACCTTCGGCCTTTCGATGAGCCCGGAAGTGCGCCTGCTGATGATGTTCACCGTCGGCTTGACGGTGTTCGGTGTCTTCGGCTCGTTCACGTTTTATCTGCCGGAGCTGTTCCCAGTGCGCCTGCGCGGCACGGGCGCAGGCTTTTGCTACAACGCGGGTCGCGTGCTCACGTCGCTCTTTCCGGCGATCATCGGCGTCGTGCGTTCGTCGGGGACCAACCCTGGCAGCGTCTTGGTCTGGGTCGCGCTCGCGCCCCTCGTGGGCGTCGTTTTCATTTTGAGCGGCGTGGGCGTCGAGACGCGCGATCTCGATCCCGACGCGGCGGGGTGATGCGGACCCCCGGGTCGATGCGTGATACGCTATCGCGGTGGACAGTGCGCAGGCAACCGCGATCATTGCCGACTATTTCCGGGATCGGCCTGGGATCGCGGCGGTGTACCTGTTTGGCAGTGTCGCCAAAGGCAGCGCGAAGCCCGCGAGCGACGTCGATGTTGCCGTGCTCTACCAAACCGCGCCGCCCGCGACCTTCTCCGCGCAGCCGTTCGGCGAGCAGGCGGAGCTGACGGAGCGGCTCGCCCGACCCGTGCAGCTGATCGTGCTGAACGGGGCACCCGTAGACCTCGTGCATCGGGTTTTGCGTGATGGCATCTTGGTCTCGGAGCCGGACAAGAGCCGGCGTATCGCGTTCGAAGTCCGTTCGCGCAACCAATATTTCGATCTCTTGCCGATGCTCCGCGAATATCGAAAGCGAGTCGGCGCGTGACGGACGAAGAGCTCGTCCGAAAGAAGCTGGCCTTCATCGAAACTTGCTTGCGTGAGCTTCGCTCGCTGGCTCGCGCAGAACGACTCGACGTCGACGTCAAGGAGCGTCGTTTCGTCGAACACACGCTGCAAATCTGCATCCAGGCCGTGCAGGACATTGCCTCGCACATCGTTTCCGACGAACGGCTGGGCGAGCCTGCGGACGATGCCGCGATTTTCACGCTCTTATCGCAAGCAGGCTGGCTCAGCGCAAACAGCGCGAGCTTCTTGCGCAGCGCGGCTGGCTTTCGCAACGTGCTGGTCCACGGTTACACGGCCGTCGACACGCGCATCGTGCGTGACGTGCTGGACAACCGTCTGGGCGACATCGAGCGCTTCGTGATCGAGATCAGCGGGCGTTTATCGTCGAGCTAGCGACCGCGCGGGCATGCTTTCGGGCTGCGGCTTGCGCTGCTGGACAGTGAGCGCCCCCCAAGATCGCAAGCTTCCGCTCAGGGGCCGCCGGAGAGCAGCACGTAGGCGATCGGTACGGCTGCGCCGAGCAGCGCGATCAGCGCCCCACGGCCGAACAGGCCCTTGCGCCCGGGGATCATGAACAAGCCCGAGAACGCCAAAAACAGCAAGAAAACCGCGTAGAAATCGGCGATGTAGGTCCAGGCCTTTTTGCCGCGATTGAGGTGCAGCCAATTGGCGATGCGCAGGAGTGGACGCGCGGATTGCCCTTCTTCGTGGACGACGCCGCTCGCGGTGTCGACGTGGAAGGTGCGTTGATCGAACACCAAGTCGAGCTGCGAGTCGCTGGCGCGATACACTTCCCGCGGTTGCTCGCGCACGCCTAGCGTTCGCAGCGCGCTGTCGGCCGCGGCTTGGTCGTCGCTCGGCAGGGGTAGGGGGAGTTGGTGCGTGCGGTTGACCTGTGAAAAGTTGGGATCCCAATCTTTCAAGTGATTCACGGCCAGACCCGAGGTCGCGTACACGATCGTCAAACCGACCGCGAAATAGCCGACGTCGCGATGAAGCGCGCGCAGCCCGGGGCGCAGGTTGAGCTTGCGACGGGCCCGGCGCTGCACAGGCGCGCTCGGCTCGGCCGCGCCGTCAGGCATAGCGCTCTTCTTTCCACGGATCGGCGTGGTTGTTGTAGCCGCGCGTCTCCCAATAGCCGGGTTCGTCATGGCTCGAGAAGCGGATCCCGGTCAGCCACTTCGCGCTCTTCCAAAAGTAGAATTCGGGGATGACCGCGCGCACCGGCGCGCCGTGCGCGCGCGCCAAGGGCGCACCGTTCAAGCGATGCGCCACCAACACCGTCGGTTTGAGCGCGTCGCGCAGGGCCACGTTCGAGGTGTAGCCGTGGGCGCCCTCGAAGATCACGTAGCGTGCCGACTTCTTGAGCTTGGCTCGCTCGGCCAGGTCGGCGACCCGCACGCCCTGCCATTTGGCGCCGAGCACCGACCAGGTGGTCACGCAGTGTACATCCAGCGCTTGCTCGCTCTGGGGCAACGCGAGCAGCTCGGCGAACCCGAGCTCGAACGGCGCGTCCACCTCGCCGTGCACGCGCAGCCGGTAGGCGCCGGGGCTCGCATCCCCGGGCTCTCCGCCCATCGGCTTCAGCGCCTGCAGCACGCGCTGGCCAGGCGGCAAACGCGGTCGGCCGTCACCGCGAGTCTGGGCTTTGGCTTGGCGCGTCAGGTCGTCCGAGAGCACGTACGCCGAGCCGAGCGCCAGCACGACCGTCCCGGTTCCGGCAGCCTGAATGAAACGTCGCCGAGCCAGGCCGCGCTCGAGCTCAGAGTTGATGCGGTTCACGTGTAGGTAGCTCCTTGTTACGGGTTACGTGCTCCCACCGCCAAGGGTTACTGCCACCTGGGAAAGCGGTGCGAAATCGATTTCCAGGCACGGGAAAATTCGTACTCGCTCCCGACTCATGGCTGACGCCAAGGCGTGACAGGAATGCTACTAATCTAGGGGTCGAGCATGTGCCGCCTATTCGGCTTTCGCAGCGTCATCCCGAGCCAAGTTCACCGCTCCCTGCTCGCCGCTGAGAACGCGCTCGGCGTGCAGAGCAACCAGCATCCCGATGGCTGGGGGGTCGCGTTCTACGTGGACGGCTCGCCGCATGTCACGCGCAGCCCGACCACCGCGCTCGGCGACGCGCTGTTTCATCGCTTGAGCGGGGTCGTCTCTTCCGACACCGTGCTCGCCCACGTGCGCAAAGCAACCCAGGGCGCGGGCACGATCTTCAACTGTCACCCGTTTCAATATGGGCGCTGGGTGTTCGCGCACAACGGCGACATCCCCAACTTCGAAGCCAAGCGTGAAGCGCTGCTCGGCGAGGTGGCGCCGCATTTTCGACGCTTCATCTTGGGCGAGACCGACAGTGAAGTTCTGTTCTTCGTGTTTCTCAGCGCGCTCGAGCGGCTCGGCCCGCTCGGCGAAGAGCACGACATCGACTCGATCCAGCGCGCGCTCAAAGACGCGGTGAGCCGTGCGCGCGCGCTGTGCGACACGGACGGCACACGCGCCCTGCTGACCGTGGTAGCCACCAATGGCGAGTGCCTGATCGCGGCGCAGGGTGGCAAAGAACTGTATTTTTCGACGCACAAGACGCGCTGCTCCGATCGTGGGACCTGCCGCAGTCTGTCCGCAGTGTGTGAAGCGCCTTCGCCCACCGGACACGTGAATCACTTCATCGTCTCGAGTGAACCCTTGCACGGCGAAAATGTGTGGGAACCGCTCGCGGCCGGCGACGTGATCGGCGTCGACGCGCGCATGTGCGTGCGCCGCGCGCGTCTCGAGCAAGTGGCGCTGCCGGTCGTCGCCTAGGGCCGGCGCGGTCAGGCGCGCGCAATCGCTATTTGCCGTCGAAGACCAAGGTGTAGTTGAAGCCCTCGCTGTCGGCCTCGGTCTCCGCACTGAGCCGGACGCTGGCCACGCGCAACGGCTGTCGGCGTTCGATGCGTGAGGGGATGGCGGCATGCCGGCAGTGGGCGCTCCCGGCCAAGACCAGCAGCTGCCGCATCGGGGCACGCGTGCTCACCCAGCTGGCCGCGTTGTCGGCCATGGTTTCGTCCCACACCACCTGCGCGGCGTAGAAATTGTCGAGATCCATGCCCTCGGGATGCGGGTGATCGGCCATCAATCGATCGAACGCGGCGCGATGCTCGCGGTCGTCCAGATCCAACTCGCGCGGTAGTTGCCGGCGCAAGCGCGGGTTGAGGCCAGCGAGGCCTTTGTCGGCGACCGCGTGGGTCAATTCACGCGAGGCATTGAGCGCCTTGAGCGGCAAGCCATAGGCGCGCCCGAGCGAAAGCACGGGCCGGTAGTAAGCGTATGGGTAGCCCCAGCGCTCGTCGTAATGAGTGCGCTTGCGCAGGCCCGCGTCATCCAGGCGTCCGAGCCCGTAGGAGTACAGCGCGGCGGCATAGGGTGCCTGGAACATCTCGAAACCGAAGCCAAGCGCTCGCCCCGAGACGCGCGCGCGGCGCTCGAGACCCTCGCCGATCGCGAATTCGGCGAAGTGGTCGCGGGGTGCGTCGTGCGCTTCACCCAGACATACCACGTCGTATCTCGACAGCTCATCGAGCAGCTGCGCTTGATCCAGCGCTTTGCCATCCGCGTTTCGCTGGGCGCGGAAGGGTTGTGCGGCGCGCGCCACGACGTCATCGGGCACCGCTTCTGCCGGTTTCTCGGGCGCTGGCTCGGTCGGCATTCGCTCGCCGCTGGGCGGATACAGAGTCGAGCCCTGCGGCGCGCGGGCGGGAGGCGCACCGCAGGCCGTGAGCAGGGGCGCAAGCCAAGCCAGCGCAGGAAGCCAAGAAACGCGCATCATTGTCGTCATCCCACGACGAAGGCGGTTCTTCAATAGCCGCGATCGCGCAGTTCCACCGGGATCAACGGACTCGGGCGGGAGGTCGTTAAGATCCAGAGTTGGTGCGCTGCGCGGGTAGCGCAGATATGTAACAGGTGACGCGCTTCATCCTCTGCCGGGTAGGCGGCATCGGAGACCTCGACCGCGATCACGTAATCGAATTCCAGGCCTTTGACCTGCCGTACGTCGGTCACGTCGATGCCGGGCTTGAACGGGAAGTCTTGCTCGGCGATGCGGCGCACGTACGGGACTTCTCCGCGCTTCAAACCCTCGTAGTACACGTCGGCTTGCTCCGGGTAGCGGCTGACCACCGCCACTGACGCCGTGGGTTCGCCCTGCATCAATTCACGGAGCGCCTCCGCCAAGAACGCCAGCGCATCACCGCTGTGGCCGAAGCTGAACAGCTCGACTGGCGCGCCCGCGCGCACAGCGACGGGTTCGTCCTTGCTGGCCAAGGGCCCCAGCACCTGGCGTGAGAATTCGATGATCTCCGCAGTCGAGCGGTAGCTCAGTTTGAGCGGCTCGATTTCGACGTGAGCCATGCCCAGATCGCCGAGCACGGTCTTCCAGTCGGAGAAGCCGTTGTCCATCAAGAGCCGCTGTTGCACGTCGCCGGACAGGGTAATGCTGCGGGCTTTGCTGGAACAATCGAGGACGACGGCGAGCTCGACTGGGCTCAAGTCCTGGGCTTCGTCGACCAAGATGTGCTCGTAAACCAGCGGATCTTTGTTGGTCGCGCCGCGCGTGAGCGGCCCGCGCAGGCATTGGCTGAGGCGCAAGATCAGCGTGTCGTCTTCCAGGTCGAGCTTCGCGCCTTCGTTCAGCTCGGCACCGTCGACCCCGCGCCGATGGCCGCCGTGCTCGTCGTCCTCGTCTTCTTCTTCGGGTGCGCGCTGCTCGTCCAGGCTCTTGAGCGACGCCTCTTCTTTGCGCTGCTCACGGCGGGCGGCGCGCTCCTCGTTGCGATTCTCGATCTCGGCGATGGCCTCGGCCGTTCGCGCGGAGGACCAGGCGTGCACTCGGTCGAGCTCGCCCACGCTAAACTGGCCGGGCGCAAATCGCTCGAAGTATTCGCCGAGCGTTTGGCGATCGGAGAGCAGCTCCGCCCAGTTGGCGGTGATGTCGCGCGCGTCTCGCAGCGCGGCCCTAGCGACGCGCTCCAGCCCGACCCGTGCGTTCAGCTCGAGCTTCACGCTGGAGGTGGGCTCGGTCAGCGCGAGCAGTGCATGCAAGCGGTGGCTCAGCGGCCGCTGAGCCGTGGCCTGCCACGCGCCGAGCGCAGCGGCCGCCTGCGGATCTTGGCCGAGCGCGGCCTGGATTTCGGTCTCGAACTGCTGCGCGAGCCCGGCCACGTGGGCATCGATGGCGCGCAGCATGGCGGGGTGCTTCTTCAGGCGCGTGACCACCGCAGGAGTGTCGTCGTGGTAGCGCGAGGGGAGGCGAGGGAACAGGCTCTGGCGCAGCTTCTGCACCCAGTTTTCGTACGTGCGAATGGGCACGCCCCCGACGCCGAGCGCAGGCAGCACCTCCGAGATGTAACGGGCGAGGGCATCGTTGAAGACCACGACCAGCATGCGGTCGGCGCGAAAGCGGCGCGCGTCGCGGAACGCCAAATACGCCAAGCGGTGCAAGCCGATGGTCGTCTTGCCGCTGCCTGCGCCGCCTTGGATCACGACCAACCCCGAATCTGGGCTGGTGATCAGCTCGAACTGGCGGCGATCGATCAGCGGGGTGATCTCTTTCAGGTGCTTGTCGTCGCCGCCCTCTTGACCCACACCGAGTTTACCGGGGCGATGATGCTGAGCGGCGCGCGTGGCGGTTCCGGCGCCTCCGGCCAGCTTGGTGCTGTTGTTCTCCAGGCGACGCCACTCGCCGTTGCTGCGGCGCGCGAACGAGCCTTGCGGGGCGCTCACGCGTCGTAGGGTCGAGTCCACGATGGTCAAGCTGCGACGCGTGACGACCGTGCCGGACACCTCGCGATCGCCGAACACCTCGTCGTAGTCGTTGCCCTCTTCGTAGCGGTAGAACAGGCGGCTCACCGGCGCATCGCGCCAGTCCACGATGCGGATGCCGGCTTTGCTGTCGAGGTAAGTCCCGCGCCCGATCAGCACGTCCCGCCGCTTACCGTTTTCTTCCAAGGCCAGGTGCCCGAAGTATGGAGACTTCACGTCCACTTGCACCTCGGTGGCCTCGCGCTTGCGCGTCGACAGGATGTGCAAACGCTCCATCTGCTCGAGCAGCGGCGGCACGTCTTCCATGCGCGCGGCGGCTATCTGGTCGCGCAGATCCAAGAGCTGCGCGTCGTAGTCGGTGGTCTTTTGCGGCTGCTCTTGCACGCGCTGGTTGAGGTGCTCGGTGACCTTGGAGAGCGTGCTCTCCTCCTCGCCAATGATGCGGTCGAG
>DASSMT010000258.1:0-11961 GCA_035688655.1 Polyangiaceae bacterium
GTTTTAGGAGCGGCTTGGGTTTGAAGTCCTCGCTGCAATAGGTTCGACGCGTTTCCACCACACCATGCGGCGTGCGCTAACTCGAAACGACGACCAGCGCGCACCACGGGCAGCGCCGCACGATAGGCCAGCTTGCAAAAACGATCTTCGGGATCGGCTCGAGCGCGAACCCAAGGAAAGTTGATTCGCGTTCGGTAGTTAGCTCCACCTGCCAGCTGGCCAGCTTTTGCACTTGGCAGGCTGTTCTGGGAGGGATGAGCAGCGCGCAGCACTGCCTGCGCAGGCGGAGCTCACATGATGACCGTGAAGAAAATCAGGGGTCAAGCTGGATACTCACAAGCCGAGGCCGCGGTGCTCGCGGATTGTTCGCTCACTACGTGGCGGATCTTCGAGGTGTCGCCGGATGCTCTAACCCCTAAAAAGCGGGCCGATTGTCAGCGCGCGCTAGCAATCATCCGCGGCAAGATCGAGGCGCGGTCATGAGCGCGCCGCGCCGAACGCTGGCATCGGTACCCGCATCGACACCCGCGGCACCGGCCGAGTTGCCGGCGGTGCTGTCTGCGATCGGCGTCATCGCTCAAGCACTGGCGCCCATCATCGCCCAAGCGATCAGAGACGAGCTCCGTGCTGGCCGAGAGCCCGACTGGCTCAACCAACATCAGTCCGCGCTGGGACCGCGCCGGCATTGTGCAGCGGTCCGGCGACGCATCCGGGAGGGTAGCGGGGGAGCTGAGGTGTCCGGGCGCAACTGTTTGTTGAGCCGTACTGCGCACGATGAAGAGCTCGCGCGGCCGCGAAAGCGCCGTGCGGCGCCAGAAGCGGATGCGCGTGCCTTGGCCGAGAAACTCGGGATCCGCCTCGTGCCCGGGCGGGGCGCGGGAAACATTCCATGACAAATGCCGAAAAGCGGGCCGCACTGCAATACGCGATCGAACGCTTGCGCGCCGAACTCGCCGCGTTGCCAGCGGACGACGGGCAGGGCTCTGACGACTATCGGAGCACGGACAACGGCGCCGCGCCGTCGAGGTCGGTGGACGGGGGTCCGTTTCGTGGGCGGCCCTTGTTCGCGAAACGGGGCGGGACTTGCGCGGTCTGCCGGGGCTCGATCGAGTCGGGAGCACCTGCGCTTTGGAACGGCGACCGCAAGCAGATTGCGCATGCGCGATGCGGTGAGGACGACGGGCGGGGGCCGCGATGAACTCGCGCAAGGAGCCGGACACCGGCATCGACACCCAACTGGATGAACTCGTTGGGTGGGCAAAAAAATTGCGCGAGGACCAGCTTGCTGCGCGCCCTCGCAACCAAGGCGGAGAACCTGTTTGTGGTTGCGGTGCGCTGCTTGGTCCCGACGAACTCGAATGCGCGGTTTGCCCAGAGCGCCGCAAGGCAGCCGAGCGCGAGTGCGCTCTCACCGCAGAAATCGGGGCCAGACTGCGCCCCGTCCGAGCCAGCCTCCCGGGCTGGGATTGGGCACGGCACGACCACCCACTTTTTGTTGAGCGCGTTGATTCACCCAAGCTGCGGACGTTGGCGCAGAGATGGACACCAACAGGTCGCGGCCCGCTGTTGTTGCTCGGAGAGTCGGGCATCGGCAAGACTGCAACGGCGCTCGCCGTTGTGCATCGGCTGATCTCGGACGGTGAGCGTGCAGCGCGTGCCGCTGGCACTACTCGTTGCGCCGCCTTCGAGGTCGCGTCACGCATCTGCTGGACCACCGCGCCCGAACTCATCCGTGTTCGTCGCGGTCATCCACTTGGCCGTGGAGAATGTCCCGAGTGGCGCTCCACGAGCCAGGCCCGACTGCTCGTACTCGACGAGCTCGGCCAAGAGCAGGCGGATCCTCGATGGCTTCTCGAGCTGCTCGACGCGCGCTACGCCAGCCCCACCCAAGGCCTCGTCACCTTGAGCACGTCGGGCCTCACGCGCGAAGCCCTTGAGGCGCGCTACGGCTTCGGAGCGTGGCGTCGGCTCTTGGAGCCCGGGGGGCATATCGTCGACTTGTACGGGGGGACAGGTGGCGAGTGAAGGCAGCTTTTCGGCGTTCGCTTGGCATCGGGCGGTACTCTCGGACAGCTGCACGCTCGACCCGAGCGAGGGTTTGGTGATGCTTGCCCTGGTCCGTTTTGCGGACGAGCGCGGCTGCGCGTTCCCCGGGTTCGCCGCGCTCTGCCGCGGCACACGCATTGGCCGCACGAAGTTGATCGAATCCCTTGCCGAACTCCAAGCCCGCGGGCTGTTCGTGCGCACTGCGCAGACGCACGGCAAGGAGTTCGGTTCCAATCATTACCAGTTGCCAATCGAGCCACCGACGGAGGGGCTCGGAGGTGATCGTCGCCTAGTGCGCCAGGCGAACCAGTCCGCCACGCGAACTAGTGCGCCAGCCGAACTAGGTAGTCCGCCACACGCACTAGGGGTAGTGCGCCAGGCGAACGGGGGTAGTGCGCCAGGCGAACCCTATCTGCTCACTGATCTGCCCAATAGATCTGCCCAAGGAACTACCCAACCGCGCGCGCACGCGCGCAAGCGTTCACCGAAGAAGGGAACGCAACAAGGAAAAGCAAAGGCCATCGAGACGTCGCTCCCGCCTGATTTCCAGCCAACGGAAGCACACCGCGCCTATGCCCAGAAGCACGGGCTATCGCTTGAGTTCGAGGTGGATGCCCTTCGTGGTTGGGCCGAGGGCAGGACCGCTCGCAGTTGGACCGGAGTGCTCACAACTCGGCTGGCCAACGAAGCAAAGTGGCGCCGGCAGCGGGAAAGCAAGGCACCCGTGCAGCGCGGCGGACGCCTAAAACTAGGCGATTCCAACCTGCTGGAGGGAACGAAATGAGCGCGTGGTTTGTGGCCGCCCTGCGGGCCGGGACGTCCCCCGGAAACGTCGGCACTTTCGATTTGCAGCTCCGCTCTTTGCTCGAAGTGGCCGTCAGTCGAGGCGCCAGAAGGCTCAGTGCCAGGGCCAACGCGGCCCGCTATCACGTTCATCGTTGCCCGCCCTCGCTGACCGGTGTGCGCTATTCCGTCGCCAATCTGGCGGGTTTTCTGCGGGAAAGCAGGGGACTGAAACTCCTTGCACCGGCAGAAACCGGCGTCGCCCGTCACGCGCGCGCTGCAGTCGAGGTGCGCGAGTGATCACTCCCATCCGTCCAGGACACGGTGATGGTGCGAACGGCTACCACGTCGAAGTGCCGCTCAAAGATTTGCAGCCCGCGAACGCGGCCGATACGGAAGCAGGCCTCACGGAGCGCAAGCGCCGAGGGCGCCCGTTCCAGGATGGCAACCGCGCAGCCGAGGGACGCAAGCCCATGCTTGCCTTGCTGGGCATTGCCGCGGACGAAGTGCCCGAGCCAGCGCGCAAGGACCTCAAGCGCGCCGAGCGCTACCGGCAGCGGCGGGTGCGTGAGGTCGGTTGTGCCCACGGCGGCTTTTGCGATTCTGGCACGGGCGCTGTGCTCGGCAGCGCAGCTCTTGTCCTGGCCAGCCAGAGGCAGGTGGCCGCGATGGCGTTCAAGACGGGCGACCCCGCGCTGCACAAGCTGGCGACCGACCTCGCCGAAAAGCACAGCCAGCTGGAGATCAAGGCCAGCTTCATGGCCAAGGACTCCGCTGCCAGCCGGCCGAAGCAGACGACGGGCCTCGACCGATTGCGGGCGAGCCTGGCGGGCAAGGGCGGTGCCCCGTGAGCTTCGAAGCCTTCCAAGAGGTGGACCGCCGGCTGGCTGACGCTGCCTTCCACGAGTCCTCGCCGTTTTGGGTCCGTGCGTTCGAACGCTTCTACACGAGCAGAGCGCGCACCCTCGTCGCGCGGGTCGGTCGTGGCGGTGCCAAGTCCTTCCACGTCAGCAAGTTTGCGGTGACCGAGCTCGTGTTCGGTCAGTGGTACGTGCCGGTCGGTGAGCGTCATTGGTTCGTGGTCGTCTCGCTGCGGCAGGACGAAGGTCTACAGCGTGTGACGCAGATCGACAGCATGCTCCGCGCTCTTGGCGTCAGCACTCGACGGTCGGACAACAAGCTAGAGCTCGTGGACGCCCCCCTCGGCGTCATCGTACTGCCTTGCAGCATCGGCGCGGTCTCGGGCTATCGGTGCATCGGTGCCGCGCTGGACGAAGCTGCGAAATGGCGCAGCGCCGACTCATCCGCGAACCCCGCGAAGGAGGTGCGCGCCAGCATCACGGCGATGCGCATCACGCACCCGCACTCGCGCGAGCTCATCGTCTCGAGCGCGTTCGGCGTCTTGGACCATCACCACGAACTGATCGAGCGTGGCGACGCCGAAGATCAGATCGTCGAAGTAGCTACCTCGTGGCAAGCCAATCCGAGCATCACCGAGGCCGAGACGCGGCGAATCGAGCCGGACGAGCGTGTGTGGCTGCGCGAGTACGCGAGCATTCCACAGGCCGAGGCGAGCTCGGCTTACCCGCCCGAAAAAGTGGCCCAAGCGTTCCGCCCGTTTCCGACGGAGCAAGCGCTGACGCCGGCCGTTGCCTTCGGTGTTGATGACCCGTCAAGCGGTCGCCGCGACTCTTGGACCTCGGCAGTGTGCCGCATGTACTATCGCGAGTCGCTGCCCGAGTTCGTGAGCGAGGTCCGCTACACGTGGGTCACGTGCAAGCGCGGGCTGCAGCCGTACTGGGAACCCTTGCTCACAGCCAATGGTCAGCCGGTGCCGAACCCCGACTACCGCGGGCCCGCGGTGCCGCTCTTGGTGGTCGAACACATTGAAGCGAATGAGGGCGTTTTCTGGCGTGGTCTGCCGGCGTCCGAGCTCGTCCGTCAGCGCGCCGCGATGTATCGGTCGCGCGGCGTCGGGACCGTGTTCGGCGACCAGCGTGAAGCCTACTTGCTGCAGTCAGCCTACGCGCAGCACGGGGTCCGTTACATCCCGCTGGCGTGGACCGCGGAAAACAAGCCGCGCGCAGTCGAGCGCGTGCGTCGCTGGCTGGCCGAAGAGATCATCCTTTTGCCCGACCACCACGAGCTGAAGCGCCAGCTGCTCGCGTACCAAGAGCGAATCACGCCGAGCGGTGCGATCACCTTCGACGGTCGCACGGGCGACGACTTTGCGGCGCTGCTCGTGACGCTCGCGCTGGCCGAGCTCGAAGGCTTGATCCCCGCATCGCCACTTCAGCGGCGCTCGCGCATCGATGGCGAGCAGCTACGCCGCGCGTTTTCCGGCGAATCTCTCGAATAACCCAAAAGGAGAGCGATGACATGCCCGAGCACACGGAATCCAAGCCAGCACCAAGCCTGAGCGACTTCAGCACGCGCCCACGCGCGGCCGCAGCCGAGCCGCTACCGTCTCACCCTTACGACGCGGAAAAGTACGCCCGAGACTTCCGGCTGGACCTCGCCAGCTTCGTCACCATGTTCAACCCGACCGATCGCACGCTCTCCGCTCGCTTGTTCATTGGTCAGCCGCTCGGCACACCGCCCTTCCGCCTGCCGTCCCGCCGTGGCCGCGATGACGATGACGACGACGACATGACCGCGCGAGAAAAAGCCCTCGCCTGGGCCCACAATTGCAATTTGTGGATCCGCATCGAGGTCGCCCCCGGCGGTCAGGTGCTCGTGCCGCCCTCGATGATCGCCGCCTTGGTCGACACCGACGAACACAACGAGGTGATCGGCGGCCTCATGCACGAGCTGCAGATCGTGGGCGATCCAAACCCACCGACGATCCACCCCTCGCTGCTCGTGGACACTGACGCGCAGCCGTTCGCGATTCCGACCGCACGCCGCAACGCAGGGTGCAGCAAGTGAGCGCGGACCTCGCTCATGGTCAGACCGCCACCGGCAAGATCGTTGCATTGCGGTGCGATGACGAAGGCTTTCTTCTCGTCAAGATCGTCAGTGCCGAGGGGCTCGCCCGCCTCGAGGTTGTCGACGTCAGCGCCGCAGCCACGCTCATCGAGCAGCCCGCAGCCGCGACCGCGGAGAAGGCCAAGCCATGACGACGCAGGCGGTTGCACTCTTGCCCACTGCGCCGCCGCTAGCCGAGGTCGAGCAGCTCTCGGTCGAGGCAGCAACGGCGGCGCTCGAACATGCGCAGGCCGAGCGTGAGCAAGCCGAGCAGACCGCCGACCAGGCACGCACCGACCTTGCCCGCGTGCGAGAGGCTTTCCTTGTTAGCCCTACTGCCGAGAGGGATGCTGACTGCGAGCGTGCCGAGCAAGCGCTTCGGAGTGCCGAGCGCTTTGCAGCCGCACGCCTTCGTCAATTGGAGGCAGCGGAAAGAGCAGTCAACGACGCCAGGCGCCAGGCCGCAGCGCGCGACGTGGATCGAGTCCGCGAGGCGCGCGCAGACCTCTGGCGCGAGATCGGCGAGAATGTTGACGAGTTGCTAAATATCGACGCGCACGCCGCGCAGCGGATCGCGATCATCATGTCGCTGCACTCCCAAGACTTGAGCTTGTACGCACGCGAAAAGTCCTCGGCACGAGTTGCGGGACTCGCTGACCCGAAGCCACCGCCGGAACTCGACTTGCTGCGCCTCGCCTTTTGCATCCGGCTGACCGGCGGTCGACCGCGACAACAGCAACCCATCGGTGAGGCCGCCGCTCGTCCCATGCTGGCGGTGCTCGCGCAAACCCAAAACGAGAAGCTGACCGCGAGCGAGCGCGGCATCATCGCCCGCTTGGCCGTCAATGAGCTTGCGCGCTGCACGAGTGCCGAGACTGGTGATTGGCTCGTGCCCTTCTACGCGCCACCCCCCTTCGCCAAACACTTGCCGATTTGGGACCGCTATCGACAGGCGCTCGACCTCTTGAATGCAATTTTGGAAGGAGATCAAGAATCATGATCAAGGTCAATCCCAATGGTGGCCCCACCGTGCTCGCTGGCCTGCCAATCTCGGGCACTCGTGACGACCGGCGTGCAGCAATGCGCGATGCACTCAAGGGCTTGATGCCCGCGCCTCCACCGGCGGAGCCGGCAACGCCGGAACCAGGCTCCGAGGGTGAATTTGACGCGCTGCTTGCCGAACTGGAGCAGATGAAAGGCGCCGACGCGGTAGCCGCGATCGTGAACACCGAGGACTGCGCCGCTGCGCGCGCAGACCCAATCACGCGAGCAGGGTTCATCGAAACCCTCAAGGCACACCTCGCGCACCACGCCAAAAAGAAGGCGCTTGCCGCACTCGAAGCCTCGAAAGCCGACGCAGCCGCGACCGACCGAGAGCGCGAACGGCTCCGCGGGCTCGCGCGCAAACTCGCCGCAGCTGAAGACAAGGCGAGCGCGTAAGGACTTAGGGAGAGCCGGCTCCGCACCGGCTTGGGCCGCGAATCGCGGCAGCCCGCGCCCCGTGGCTTCGTGGAGGGAGTCACGGGGCGTTCCCACGGCGCATCTACTAAGCAGGGGCGCGTGTCTCCGCACGTGCCGGCCTCGAAGTCGTGAGGCCGCGAGGGTCAGCCGGTTTTTGGCCAGTGTTCCCGGCCGGCCCTCGCCGACAGCGCACCGATCGGATCTTCCCGAAGATCTGCGAGATTCGGAGTGCCGGGCACGCAAATCCGCAAGTCAACAGCGCATTCGAAGTACCAGGCAATCGGTTCGTGTCCTGGACAGTTTCGTCGGTCCGAAGCTGGGGTAGGGTGTGGCAATGGGCATCCCATTGCACAGTGTCCGTTGTCTTCGGTGCTCATCTGAGCGTCCAGACAACCAGGATCGACCGACATTTGAGTTGGAACTCAACGACTCGCGTGTCTTTGAGCGCCGGTGTCCCAACGGGCACGACCTAACAATCGTGATCCAGAACCCACGTCATGAGTTGCTTTTTGAGATCGCCATGCGTCAACTTTGCTCCGGCGACTCTCGGGGCGCGGTCTTCAATGCGGCCTCTGCCGCGGAGTCCTTCTACCTATTTTTCATCAATGTCGCGTTCGCTGCCCGGGGGCTAGGCATCACGGCGACCCGTCCCAAACGCTGGGCTTGGTTGCATCGTTCTGAGCAGCAAGCGGGCGGATTTGCAGTCGCTCATGCATTTCTCTTCAACGAACCCCCGTCGGATGCCGTACTGAAGCTCAGCAATCTCCGCAACGAAGTAGTTCACGCGGGTCAGGTCCCGACACAGGAAGAAGCTGAAAAGCACGTTCGCACCGTCTACGAGATGATCGTACCGCTCGTCCTCAAGCTTCGCGACGCCGCGGGAGAGAGCTTCCACAAGGAAACATCGCGGCTAATTATTGATGCAGTGGGGGATCGTATGGCCGCTGGCGTATCCCCGGTGACCTGCTTGATCGGCACCGTAATTTGCTGCATCGACAACAGCGCGCTGACGCGCGATTTCGCCGCCTCACGCGCGCTGTTCGAGAAGTACACCCTACCGCGACTGCAAGCAGATCAACTCTCTCAACTCTACAGGTTGCTGCAGCCTGGTGATCCTGCTTAGCGAGAGAGGCGCGGGCGGATCTGTCTGCCTATTAAAAGGGGCGCTGGGCGTACGTCCGTCAGTGTTCGTGCGGCGCGGTGACCGCGCCCATGCGCGCCGAGTATATCCGTCGTCGGTGCGACCGAGCGGCCTGCCCTTTGAATGCTCGCTCGCGCCCCTGCCAATTGCCAGGGCCCCTGCCAATTGCCAGGGGCTTCTCGCTGGCGAAGTAGAATCGTCACGACGACTGAGAAGTCATCAATGGCACTCACCGACAAAAGGACAAAGCGTTACATGGTTTCTGAGTGGCTGTCACCGGCTTCCTGCGGCGCACGAACCCGTGATAAGGCCGCTAATCAGCGACCAAGATGTTGGGCGGTGGAGCGGGTCCACTGCCTGGCGTTTGTCGCGTTCAGGCAACAAGCCGAAGAAACAAAAAGGGGAAACGATGCCGCAGGAAAAAACGCCTTACGGCGCGCGAATGGTCGCCGAACAACTCGAGAAGGTCACGCGGTGCCTCGACATGGCGATCGCCTCGTGGCCAGCCGAGCACGAGAGCTTCGACCCGTTGACCCGCGTGCTGTCGGCAAGTCTCGCACGCTTGGAAGAACTCCCGGGCGCGCGCGGTCACAAGCCCAAAGCCGAAGTAACGAAGCGTGACGTGCTCAGCTCCACCGCCCATCACGAGGCCGCGCACGCGGTCGCCCAGACGCGGCTCGGGTTTACATGTTTGGGTGTGTCGATCGGACTCGGCGGCCTGGAAGGCTTGGCCAGCCACTACGACGACGATATGGCGTTTGCCGTTCTTGGCGCGGACGGCATCCTCGTGATCCCAGAGCAGGCGACACGGGATCTGCTGACCACGTATTACGCGGGATATTGCGCGGCGTCGATCGAGATTGGCGATGGTGAAAAATTCGGCCGGTACGCCGCGGCCGACGACTTTGCAAAGGCCGACGAGCTGCGCGAGAAACTCGGCCTCAGCGAAGCAGAGTGCATCGCGACTGCGTTCGCGTTCGTGCGCGAGCCGAAGAACTGGCGAGCGATCCAGGCGGTCGCCGCGGAACTGATCGAGCACCGGAAGCTTGATGCCGATGAGGTGACCATCATCATCGACATCGCCGACGGCGAAGCAGTGCCGGCGGACCTCGTGACCTACCGCCAGATGCGACCCACAAAATAGATCGCGAGCAGTTCCCAGCGGATACGCGTCTAGGTCAAGAAAGCACGGGCGCACGGATGCGAGACGCGTATCTTTTAGATCATGCCGATCACCGAGTTCAGCCACTACGTGAACCGCTTCAACTGCGTTTTGCTGCCCGCGGAGCGGGGCCAGTTGCAAGCGCTCGCCGATGACGCGGGCTTGAAGGAGTCTGAGATCGTCCGGCAACTGATCGAGCAGGCCTACACGGCCCGCTTCGGCAAGAAGCCGCCCCCGGCGGTACGCCCCAAATACAACTCCGACTCGGCGCGCAAAGCGAAAGCCAAGCGAGCCAAGAAGTAAGCCGCAACGAAACAAAGCCCCGGCGTCGACGCCAATCGACCCGAGGCACGGTCCACCCAAACACCCGATCAAAGGAGTCAGAGAGAACGTGTCCAAAGTAACGAAGTCATCGAACAATCACAAGAACACGGCCCCGAAACCCGCACCGGCAAGCGTCGCCAAGCCAGCGAAGACCGAGCCGGAAGCGCCCACGAAGGAGCCCGCGCCTGCAGCGGATCCGGCACCGGTCGAGGTCGCGCCGGTCGAGGTCCCGAAGCCCGCCCGCAAGGCCCGCAAGGATGCCCCCGCCCCGCAGGTCACCGAGTTGAAGATCGCGCTGCTCGAACTCGAAGGCGGCACTCAGTCCAGAGCGACGCTCAACAAGGTCACGATCATCGAGTACGCGGAGCAGATGACCGCCGGCGTCGAGTTTCCGCCTGTGGTCGTGTTCTTCGATGGCGAGGCGCATTGGCTAGCGGACGGCTTTCACAGGACGCACGCGGCCATCAAGGCCGGTCGCAAGCGGATTGCGTGCGAGATCCACGAAGGCTCGCAGCGTGACGCCATCCTGTTCAGCGCGGGTGCGAACTCGGCGCACGGCCTCCGCCGCACGAACGCGGACAAGGAGCACGCGGTCAGGTTGCTACTCGCCGATCCGGAGTGGAAGAACGCGAGCGATCGTTGGCTCGCCGACAAGGTCGGCGTGGGTCACCCGTTCGTCGCCAAGGTGCGCTCGCAACTGGAATCGGATTCCAGTTCATCGGCTCCACGCATCGGCCAGGATGGCAAGGCGCGCGCGCTGCCCAAGGCAAAAAAGACCGAGCAGGCGAGCATCGTGGCCGAGGTCCCTGCAGACGAAGCAACGGCGCTCGCAGAGCTGCAAAACGAGCTTGAACGGCGCTTGGCTGGCTGGACGTGGGCGCCTCATGCGCTCGCGTCGCTGCTCGAATCTTGCGCAACGAAGGCTCGCGCGCAGCTAGTCACGAAGGAAGCGGTGAATGGCTGACCGCGGAGCCCGCGAACATTCGGCAGGGTTTTCCCGGCGCATCCGTTTCGGCAGAGACCAGCGGCGCACGTTCCGCTTAGCTGCCGTGCGCAACAAGTCCGAGGCCGACAAGATCGGCGACGAGCTCGAAACGATTGCGCGCCGCCTGAATGACGCGGGCCACGCTACCGAGAGTGCCGTCATCTTGGATCACTTCGCGAATGCCGAGCAGGACAGCGAGCGGGCGAAAGTACGCCGGCTCGTGGATAGTCTCTGCTCGGCGTCGCTCAAGGTCGACACTGCGAAGCTCGATCGCGCTGGCACGAGCTTTCGCACGCTGGCCAAGCGCTGGACGTCGGGCGACCTCGCCAAGGACTTCCCCGATCACGTGGCGGTCAAAAAGACATCGGACGCCGACGACGGCAGGCTGGAGTGGGTTTCGGCGATTGTGCTTCCCGAGGGCGGCACGTTCGGCGATCTGCCGCTCGCTCGCGTCACACTCGATAGCTGCGAGCACGTGATGCGCAACCTGCCCGAAACCGCGAAACGACCGGCAACGCGGCGTCAATATGCCCAGGTGATCCGCCGTGTCCTTGAGCTCGCCGTGTACCCTTGCAGGATCATCGATCGCCAGCCGTTGCCCCGGACATTCATGCCTAAGGTCGGGAAGCCTCCGGCTTTCTCATATCTCTACCCGACCGAAGATCGGGCGCTGCTAGAATGCATCGAAATCCCGCTGGTCTATCGGGTTCTCTGGGGATTCTTGGCGCGCGAAGGATGCCGCGTCAGCGAAGCCGTTCAATTGCGCATAGGCGTGGATGTTGATCTTGAGCGTGGCGCGCTCACGCTCGACGAGAACAAGAGCGATGACGCGCGCGCTTGGGCGCTCGATCCAGGTGTCGTCCGGGCATTGGTTGCTTGGGTCAAGCTGCAAGGGCTGGAACGAGGTGACCTGCTGTTTGTCGGAGAGTCAGAGCAGCCGCACGAGACCTATCGGCTTGCCGAACGCCTTCGGGCGCATCTCTGGCTTGCCAATGTGCGGCGGGACGAACTGCACAACACCGGGACCAACCGGCGTCAGCTGCGAGCTCACGATCTGCGAGGGACGTTCGTGAGTTTGAGCTTGGCGAACGG